>JAFTZU010000146.1 GCA_017461005.1 Clostridia bacterium | reverse complement strand
TACTTGTCGATATTCTAAAAAGAGGTTATTATAAGGACAGAACGAATAAGGAGGGGACATGTCATGTCATATCTGCTGTTCTTCGGGCTCATCCCGCCCATCATACTGCTCATTTACATCTATAAACTCGACAAGATCGAAAAAGAACCGCCCAGAATGATCCTGCGGCTGTTCCTCTACGGCATCTTCTCGGTGCTCCCGGCCATGTTCCTTGAGTTCGTCGGCATGTCCATCCTCGGGCGTCTCGGCCTCCCGGAGAACTCCTGGTTGTACCTCGCCATCATGTACTTCGGCGTCGTCGCGTTTTCCGAAGAGCTGTCGAAGCGGATGGTCGGCGTGGGCCTGACCTACAAGAGCGAAGAGTTCAACTACCAGTTCGACTCCGTCGTTTACTGTGCCGCCGCGGCGCTGGGCTTTGCCTGCATGGAGAACATCAGCTACCTCATGGTGGACGGCGCTGCCGTTGCCTGGGGGCGATTGATCCCGATCCACACCATCTGCGGCGTCTACATGGGCCACTACGTTGGCCTTGCCAAGAGCGCGCACCGGAAAGGGCAGAACGGCATGAGAGCGCTGTTTAATTTCCTCAGCGTCTTCATTCCGGTCCTCATCCACGGGTTTTATGACTTCTCGCTGTCGACGGAGAACGAAGATATGCTCATCCTCAACATGATCTTCACGATTGTCATCACGTTCATCGCATTTGTCTGCCTGCATATCTATGCGAAAAAGGACAGGCCGATCGAGGAGACCCCCACGAAAACGGCTTAAAAATGAACAGACTGTAACTTTTCCATTTGTAATGTCTCTGTAACTTGTGTTTTACATAAGTGCATGCTACAATATCTATGTCAATTGGAGGAAGTCATATGGATTTCCAATGATTTATCTCTCCTTTCTGATTTTTGTTTGTGTGTTTGTAGAGCAAAAGACCTGCCGCAAGGTGGGTCTTTTCTCGTTGTATAGACAACTTTTTTTGATTTTTAACGAACACTGGTGTAAACTGAAACTGTTAGAATACGCGCGGTCGCGCCGCGCTGTTTTTTTCGGAAAATAAGAAAGGAGCATGTATCATGGCATTATTCGACAGCCTTCAGAACCTTGACCTCAAACGTCTTGCTCAGGAGATCGTCCAGGACACCGCCAACGATCTCAAAGACGAAGTCAACGTCAATAAGATGCTGAGCCTTCTGAAAGAGGGCAACTCTCCCGCAGAGATCGCACAGAAGATGGGCCAGGAGCTCAACGTCGTCGAGAAACTGCAGAACGCCGCCATCAAGAACCTCAAAGAGGAGTTCGGCCTTCCGACCGGCACCACGACGACCTCTTCGAGCGCTTCCACTACCACCACGACCTCGACCGGTTCTTCCACCGGAGACTCCATCAAGAACGGCAAGGTCAAACGGGAGGACATCAAGATCTCCGAGATGCCGATGTCCGGCAACGTCGACAGAGACAAGATCCAGTTTGACGACGAATAAGAACGCAACACAATAAGAAAGGTAATTCAAGCATAATGGGTAACGTAATCATCGGACAGTCCGGCGGTCCCACCGCAGTCATCAACTCGAGCCTCGCCGGCGCCATCCGCGCCGCGAAAGACCACGGCATCAAAAAGGTCTACGGCATGCACCACGGCATCGAGGGTTTCCTCAATGATGATGTCATCGACCTTGACATCTACTTCGATGACCTCTACGAACTGTCCCTCCTGAAGAGGACCCCGGCCGCGTTCCTCGGCTCCTGCCGTTACAAACTGCCGGAGATCGAAGGCAACGAGGACACCTACGAGAAGATGTTCCTCCTCATGGAGAAGTACGACATCGAATACTTCCTGTACATCGGCGGTAACGACTCCATGGACACCATCAAACAGCTGTCCGACTATGCGGCGATGCACGGGAAAGACCAGAAATTCATCGGTATCCCGAAGACCATCGACAACGACCTTCCGGTCACCGACCATACGCCGGGGTACGGCTCCGCCTCCAAGTTCATCGCCACGACGATGAAGGAGATCATCCGGGACAACGAGTCCTTCGGTGCCTCCGAGCCGAAACTGTGCGTCGTCGAGATCATGGGTCGTAACGCCGGCTGGCTGACCGCTTCTTCCATGCTCGCCGATGACCCGGACTGTGACGGCCCGGATCTCATCTACCTGCCGGAAGTCGCCTTCGACCCCGACGCCTTCATCCACAGAGTCAAAGACCTGTGTCTCATCAAGAAGTCGATCGTCATCGCCATCTCGGAAGGCATCCAGCTGGCGGACGGCACGCTGGTCTGCGAACTGGGTAATGACGCCACCTTCGTCGACGCCTTCGGCCACAGACAGCTGTCCGGTGCCGGCAAGGTCCTGACGAACATGATCGCCGAGCAGATCGGCTACAAGACCCGTACCATCGAGTTCTCCATCCTGCAGCGCTGCGCCACGCACCTTGCATCGCGCACCGACATCGACGAAGCTTACAACGTCGGTTATGTCGGCTGTGAAGCGGCCATGAAGGGGGAGACGGGCAAGATGATCACCATCGAAGTCCTGAAACGGACCCCCTATGTCGCGGACTACGGCATCCACGACATCCACGACATCGCGAACGTGGAAAAGAAGGTCCCCCTCGACTGGATCACCAGAGACGGCACCTACGTCTCCCAGGAGTTCCGCGAGTACGCCCATCCGCTGGTCCTTGGCTCTCTGTCCAAGCACACGGCAGGCGGCGTCCCGAAACATCTGGTCCTGTAAAACAAAAAAGAGCTCAGCATTTGCTGAGCTCTTTCGCTTTTGTGCTTACTCGCCCTGGTAGTTGAGGATGCGGTTGCCTTTCTTGTCGACGGAGTAGCGGGTGCCTTCCTCCATCTGGTACATCTCCTGACGTTCCTTCAGAATGATCTGGACGTCCGGCTCTTTGTAGAAGTAGCCGTGGAGCTTTTTGCATTCCTCTTCGATCTCGGCTTCTTTCTGCATGAGAGCGGCATAGTTGTCATCCTGGTGCTGGCGCATATATTCGTTGCCCTCGCAGATGATCTTCTGCAGCTTTTCTTCGCGTTCGTTCATTTGCGGCTCGCGGGAACCGAAAAGTTTGTCTAACAGTGCCATAATGATACCTCACAAATATTTTTCATGAACAGTATAGCAATTCCGCAACTTTTTGCAATAGGTTGCACACAACTTTTTTGTGTTTTATACTGTTATTGTCAGAAAAACCGCAAGGAGGTCCCTATGCATTACACACCACCGGTCTTCCGGCCCGCTTTTGAGGGCGATGTACCGCTCCTGCAGGTCACGGACGGCTGCAGCTATAACAAGTGCAGTTTCTGCTCCATGTACCGCACGGTGCCGTTCCGTGTCAGCCCGGACGACGAGATCGAAGCGGACCTCTATGAACTCCGCAACAAGTACCGGCACATGCCCCGGCTGTTCCTCGTCAACGGCGATCCGTTCTGCCTCAGTACGAAACGGCTGGCGAAAATCGGGGAGCGCATCCGCTACTATTTCCCGGAGTGCGAGACCATCAGCTGCTTTGCGCACATCCCGAACATCGAGAACAAGTCCGTGGAGGACCTGAAACTTCTGAGAAGCCTCGGGTTCGACCAGATCAACATCGGCGTGGAATCCGCCGTCGACTCGGTCCTCGACATGTTCCACAAGGGCTACCACGTCGAAGACGTCTACGAACAGCTCGGCAAGCTCAACGAAGCAGGCATGCAGTTCTCCATGAACATCATCATGGGTGCTCTCGGGAACGGGGAGTATGAGCCGCTGGCGAAGGCCAATGCGGACCTCCTCAACGCGACGCAGCCGTACCTCATCTTCACGACGACGCTGTATTCGCTGCCCGGCAGTGAACTGTACGACTACACGAACAGCGGCAACTTTGAGTCGAATACGTACCGTCAGCTCGTCCTCGAACAGATCGACATGCTGTCGCAGCTGCGGCTGAACAACACATACTATTACGGACTTCACCCTGCCAACCCCATCCCGTTCGACGGACGTCTTCCGGAGGAACAGGGGAAGATCATCGGCATCCTGAAGCAGATGCTGCAGATCCTCCCGCCGGCGGTCCTCGACCGTGTCCCGGACCGGGGCGCCGAAGGCGGCATCCTGATGCCGGACAACTGGCAGGAACTGTAAGGAGGAACCATTCTGAATACTTATCTCATCGACTACGAAAACGTCAAACTCGCCGGCCTCAAGGGCATCGAGAACCTGCAGGAGAAGGACGTCGTCTTCCTGTTCTTCAGCGAGAACGCGAACACTCTGACCTTCAGCATGCACCGGAAGATCAACGCCTGCAAGGCGCAGTTCAACCTGACGGAAGTCAAGACGGGGAAGGCGAACGCCCTCGACTTCCAGCTCGTCACATACCTCGGATACCTCATCGCCATGGCTCCGAAACACAACTACTACATCGTGTCCCAGGACAAGGGCTTCAAGAGCGCCTGCCAGTTCTGGAAGGAGAGAGGCATCAACGTGGCCCTCGTCTCGGACCTTGCCGGGCGCGATGAAGACCAGGTGGAAAACCAGCTGGCGAAAGATGTCCGTGCCGTCGTCAAGGACAAGGCGGTGGCCGACAAGGTGACGCGCATCATCCTCAAGTACAAGACGAAGCAGGGCATCAACAACGCTCTGGTCCGTGAATTCCAGAGCCAGGACAACAAGAAGGCCAGTGAACTTTACAAGGCCATCAAGCCGCTCCTGAAAGACAAGAAGGGGAAGTGACCGATTAGCGAACGCTAACTTTTCGCATATTTTACGAAAAATATCTTTCCTCAATCATTGAAATCTTTATATTCTAGTATTATAATGTTGCAAGAACGGGGCGCGAACCATGACGCCCTGCAGAACAAAGGAGTGTAACTATGAAAGGACTTAGTAAAGAGGTCAAATCCGCGATCATCATCGGTATCGTCATCGTTCTTCTTCTTGTCCTCGGCATCATCTATGGCCAGAAGGAAAAGACCGAAGTCGCCGACACGCCGACCACCACTGTTACGGAAGTAGCGGACGAAACCACCACTGCTGCTGCCACTACCGCAGCTCCCGAGACCACCACTTCCGCCAACGTCACTGTCCCGGCAGGCGCTACTGTCGCACAGGATGCCAACGGCAACTGGGCTCTCATGAACAACGGCGCTACCGTGAACACCTTCACCGGTATTGCTCAGAACGAGTATGGTAACTGGTACATCGAGAACGGCGTTGTCAACTTCAACTTCTCCGGTAAAGTCGTCTTCAACGGCGTCACTTACGATATCGAGAACGGTAAAGTCGTCAGCTAACTATCTTTCAAAGTTTATGAAGGGGTCGCTTTCCAGTGGCCCCTTTTTTCGTGGAAAGGGGGGAACAACTGCATGCTGGAAAAGATGTTTTTCGACGTCACCCGCGGTGGTGTCCATTCCCAGATCGACCTCTGGGTGAAAGACGGTCTCGTCTACCATAAAGCTCGTCTGTTCGGCGGATGGCCGGACGTGAACGCGCGCGAGGACATCCCCTGTGACTTCAGCACAGAATGGCTCATGCGGCTGTCCCGCCTCAACATCGGAGCCTATGAGCCCCACTACCGCAGCGACCAGCCGGAAGACGTCACCTGGACCATCCACTTCAAGGAAGTGGGGAAGGACGAAGTCCGCTCCAGCGGCGTCGGCGCCTACCCGCCGGGCTGGGACGAACTCCTGCTCCTCATGGACGAACTGGCTCCGGAAGCCGGGTTCATCGACCCGGAACTCATCGAGACCATCTACATGGTCTACACGGACACGGAAGAGACCGAGTTCGGCCCTCAGGAGTACATGGAAGAGATGTCCCTCGACCGCCGTTCCCAGGTCCTGCGTTACCGCCGCTCCTTCTCCGATGACATCTACACGCAGACCGAGTACAAGAACATGAACGAGGTCTCCATCGGCCTCGACATGTGGGACCGCTTTTTCGATGGCGTTCCCAGCGTTTCTCTGGACGAGGGAGCGCTCTTTGAACCACCGCGCTTCGAAGTCTTCGTCGACCGCCATGACGGCTCCCAGGAGCATTTCCTGTGGCATTACAACCGCACCTGCCTGCCGGAGGCCTGGCCCCGGTTCATGGGCATGATCGGCCACCGCCTGCAGCTGTCCACGATGTTCATCAACATCATCTCGCCGAGTCTGTACCTGCACGGCGCCCGGGCAGAGGAGGTCATCTACGCCACGGTCCGCATCCCCGAAGTGGGACGCTCCTTCTACTACATCACCAGCGACAATTCGCTCCGCAAGGGCGATAAAGTCCTCGTCCCATACGGCACGGACCATGTGCCCACCTCCGGTGAGATCAGCAAGATCGAATATTATCTTCCGGAACAGGTCCCGGTCCCGATGGACGACCTCGATCCCATCTTCGGCCGCGACTTCGACGTCGATAAGGAGATCAAAAAGTAAGAACAGCCTCCAGGAAACCCTGGAGGCTGTTTGTTTGTCCATGTGGCATCACGATGTCCGTCACTAGTTACAATAGTACCGGAGCGCTCGCAGGGAGGCGATAGAATCTTACCTCTCGCGAGGAACGGACCTTGTAACGAGGGGCGGAGCAGCGTTATGCCCTAGTCTTTGTTGTGTTTCTTGTTGTAAGT
>JAFTZU010000145.1 GCA_017461005.1 Clostridia bacterium | reverse complement strand
CCGCCTCACACTGAGCGGAGTTGGGGCTGGCATGCCTCCGGCGGTCCCGCCGCCAGATCTGCCAGGCCCCTCCCCGGTCATAACCACATATACCGCTTGCCGTGATCAGAAGCAGCGCCGCCAAACGCGAGGGCAGGAAATTGGCAGCGTCATCCAGACGGGCGGCCGCTCTGCCGAACCAGAGATAGCGCTCGTTTTTGTAGCCGATCATACTGTCCATGGTATTGACGGCCTTATAGCACAGGGCCAGCGGCGCGCCGCCGATGAACATATACAGCATCGGCGCCACCACGCCGTCGGAGAAATTTTCCGCCACGGTCTCCACCGCGGCCCGGGTAACACCGGCTTCATCCAGCGCTGCGGTATCCCGCCCGACGATCCGGGACACCGCGGCACGGGCGTCTGCAAGGCTGCCGTCCTGCAGTGTCCGGTAGACGTTCATGCTTTCATCCTTCAGATCCTTGACAGCCAGAGCTTGCCAGCACCACAGCACCCGCAGCAGGAACCCCAGAGGAGCCCACAGCCGGTCCAACAAAACGATCAAACACCAGCTGACAAGCAGGCTGCCCAGCGGCAGAAGCAAGGCCAGCAGAATCCCGGCACGGTATTCGCCCTTTGGCGTTTTGGAAAAGCGCGAGCGCAGCCGTTTTTCCAAAGCGTCAATACAACGCCCCATCCATACGACCGGATGAAACTTCGTCAGAGCCGCCGGATCTCCCAAGACCAGATCCAGAAAAAAGCCGCATATCGCGGCAAGCAGTATCCTCATTTGGTAAACCCGATCTCCTCTGTGATCACCAGGGCTTCCGGCCAGAGCTCGCTACTGAGCACATAGCCAGCTCCCGGTTTGGCCGCACCGGCGTAATAGTCCCTCCTTGGATGGGCATCCCCGCGTTCCAGCTCTCCGGCGACGCCGCGGTCCTCACCAAGACACAGCGCCTCACCGCGCTCCTCGACTTCTGTCCGAACCTGCCCGACCTCGCCGTCCTCGACTACCTGCAGGACCGCATGATGCACGGCTCCCCGGACGAACCGGTCCTCCACCTGCTGACCGGCATCCTCCAGGAGAAACTCGCCCGGTTCCTGCAAAACGAACTCGGCATGGACGCGGACACGCCCGTCCATCGCCTCAGCACCCAGGACCTCGCCTCCCTCGCGGAGACGGTCAAGGGGTACCGGCTGACGGTCACCGGGACGAAGTCCTTCAAGGACGCCCAGGTCACCCGCGGCGGTGTCCCGGCGGACGAACTCGTCGAAGGGACTCTGGAGAGCAGCAAGGTCCCGAACCTCTGGTTTGCCGGGGAACTGCTCAACGTCGACGGAGCCTGCGGCGGCTACAACCTGCATTTCGCGTGGGGCTCCGGCATCCTCGCAGCAAAGGAGATCGCACAGCGTGCTGAGAATATCTGAGATCAAACTCCCCCTCGACTACACCGAGGAGGACCTGAAATTAAAAGCGGCAAAGTTCATGAAAGTGCAGCCGTCGGACATCACCTACCTCAAGGTGTTCCGCCGGTCCGTGGACTCCCGCAAAAAAGAGGACGTCCACTTCGTCTTCACCATCGACGTGGAGGTCAACGCGGACGAAAAGAAGATCATGAAGCGCTCGGACAAAAAGAAGGTCCAGCCGTCGGTCTTCTACCACTACGTTCCGGTGGAGAACAAGCGCCGTTCGGACTTCCGGCCGGTCGTCGTCGGCTTCGGCCCGGCGGGCATGTTCTGTGCTCTGACCCTGGCGGAAGCGGGTCTCAAGCCCATCGTCCTCGAACGGGGCCACGACGCGGACACCCGCACGAAAGACGTCCGGAACTTCTGGGAAAACCGGGACCTCAACACCTCCTCGAACATCCAGTTCGGCGAAGGCGGTGCCGGCACGTTCTCGGACGGCAAACTGACCACCGGCATCAAGGACCCCCGACAGAACAAGATCATGTCGGACTTCGTCCGCTTCGGCGCGCCGGAGGCCATCCTCTACACGAACTATCCCCACATCGGCACGGACAACCTTGTCGAAGTGGTCAAGAACATCCGAAAAGAGATCATCCGCCTCGGCGGCGAAGTGCGCTTCGGCTGCACGCTGACGGACCTCATCATCGCGAACCAGTACATCCACGGTGTCACCTACAAAGAAGAGTCCGGCGCCTCCGTCGACCTCGAGACCGACTGTGTCGTCCTGGCCCTCGGGCACTCGGCCCGGGACACCGTCACCATGCTCTACAACAAGGGCATCCAGATGATGCAGAAGCCCTTCTCGGTCGGTGCCCGCATCGAGCACCCGAGAGAATTCATCGACCGGGCCCAGTACGGAGAAGCCGCCGGCCACCCGAACCTCGGCGCCGCGAACTATAAGATGGCCTGTCACCCGCCCCACGGCCGCGGCATGTACACCTTCTGCATGTGCCCCGGCGGCACCGTCGTCAACGCGGCATCGGAAGAGGGCGGCATCGTCGTCAACGGCATGAGCGAATACGCGAGAGACGCGGAGAACTCCAACTCGGCACTGCTCGTCGGCATCGAGCCGGAGCACTTCCCGAACGAACACCCGCTGTCCGGCTTCGACCTGCAGCGGCAGATGGAACAGAAGGCCTTCGAGCTGGGCGGCAAAGACTACACCGCGCCGGCCCAGCTGGTCGGAGATTTCCTCGCCGACCGGAAGTCCACCAAAATGGGTGCGGTCCGGCCGAGCTGTCCCACCGGCGTCACGCCGTCGGACATCCGCGACGTCCTGCCAAAGAGCGTCACCGACATCATGGCCGAAGCGCTCCTGATGATGGACAAAAAGCTCAGGGGCTTTGCCATGCCGGAAGCGGTGCTCACGTTCCCTGAGACCCGCAGTTCCTCCCCCGTACGGTTCCTTCGCGACGACTTCTACGAGTGCAGTCGCAACGGCGACCCCCTCGGCGGCACCTACCCCTGCGGCGAGGGCGCCGGATATGCCGGCGGCATCGTCTCTGCCGGAGTTGACGGCATCCGCGTAGCGGAAGCCATCCTCACCGACGAGCACGCCGGGGCATGAGCGCCACAAACTCCATAAACGACAAAAACCGGAAGTGGGACTCCACTTCCGGTTCTTTTTCTGTTTTGCGGATCGCCGGACAGACGATCACTTACGCGTTGGCGTAGTCGCCGCGGATGACCTTCAGAAGGTGTTTGATCTCGTCGCGGGTGTAGACCTTCTTGTTCGGGTACACGAAGATCTCGACCATGATGGAGTCGGCGATCTCATCGAGATCCTCATCTCTGATCTCGGGGATGTACGGGTCGATGCCGTACTTCGCGTCGAAGTCACGGACCCACTGGATGAACTGCTTCGCCTGCTCGCTCTGAGAAGCGTTCGGGTCGGCGATACCGGCGGCAACGGCCAGTTTGGACAGTCTCGGGGCAACGACATCGCCGTAGTCCTCGAGGATGATCGGCATGACTGCGCCGATGCAGCGGCCATGGACGAGGCCGTACTTCGCGCCGATCTTGTGGCAGAACGGATGGATGTAACCGGTGGTCTCCATGTTCAGGGACTGACCGCCGCAGTAAGCCGCGGTGCAGAGGTTCTGACGGGCCACGAGGTCTTTTCCGTCGGCCATGACCGCTTCGATGTTGTCCTTGACGAGGCGGACGCCTTTGACGGCCCACTCATCGCCGCGGGGGTTGTGGCCGTAGGAGATGTAACCTTCGACACAGTGGGAAACGGCGTCGATGGCGGTGACAGCGGTGACACGGGGCGGAAGGCCGGTGGCCAGAGAAGCGTCCAGGAAGACCGTGCGAGGTCTCATGGAGATGTCGGTGACCGTGTACTTCTTGTCAGCGGCGTGATCGGAAATGACGGCTGCGACGGTGGATTCAGCACCGGTACCGGCCGTAGTCGGGACGGCAACGATGTACGGGACTCTGGAGTTGGCCAGAGAGAAGCTGATCGGGAAATACCCCATGAGGCGGCCCATCTCTTTGATGGTCTGCTCCGGTTTGGCGACGCGGCAGGAGACCGCTTTACAGGCGTCCATGGAAGAGCCGCCGCCGAAACCGACGAGGGAGTCACAGCCTTCGCTCTGGTACATCGCGAATGCCGCTTCCACGTTCTCGATGGAGGGGTTCGGTTCGACACCGTCGTAGATCGCGTACGGGAAACCGGCGTCATCCATGCCCTTCAGCATGGTGTCGAGGATGCCGAGGTCGTGCAGGGTCTTGTCGGTGATGATGAGGGTCTTCTTACTGCCGTTGCGCTTCAGGATCTCAGCGACACGGGCAGAGGACTTCGGGCCCTCGATGACGTCCTGGGTCGGGATCAGGAATGGGAACGCGATGTCCATCAGGCCGCCGGCGAGGACGCCGACCCCCTTCTTGACGTTACGGCCGACTTCGCCGTAGTCAGCGATCTTCAGGATTGCATCTTCAAGTCTCATAGTTTTGTGGTTCCTCTCTTTTTCATTATTTGAGCCGGGTGTGGTGAGTCTCGACTCATGTTTCCGGAATATTATAGCGTAACCTGTTCGGACATCCAAGTGTTTTTGTGAAAAAAATAACGGCTTTCGACATTTTCAGAGTTTTGCTGAACCGCCGTCCCGGAAGGCGATCCGTTTTTGTAAACTTTTCCAAACCACTCTTCCCCGTAATCCCATCAAAAAAGAGCTCCGTACAAAACGGAGCTCTCAGCGTTATTTTGCAGCGTAGTCGCCGCTTCGAGACCTTCTCCGGCTCTCGTTCCATATAGGCATCGAAGATGATCGGCATGTCCGCTTTTATTCACATCTGTTAAATTTGCCTTTACTACGTTCGTATAAACAATACATTCTTAAATTACGCATAAATTTGTTCGGTTGTATTGACTTTGCGACTAACATTTTTTATAATCTGTTCAGCTAGAACAATTGTGGTTTATATTCCATCCTAAAGGAGGTTCTACTCATGGCGAAACGTGAAAATTCGCCCACTCTTTACATCTATGTCAAAGAGTACATCATGAAGCTCATCATCTCCGGGAAGTACCCTGCACATTCTCAGCTTCCCACCGAGTACGAGCTCATGGAGACCCTGGACGTCGGTCGTGCCACCGTCCGGGCAGCTCTGGCGCAGCTGGAAAATGAAGGCACCATCTACAAGAGACAGGGTGTCGGCACCTTCGTCAGCGAACGCAGCAAGCACTACGGCCTCGAGCCCTTCCTCTCCCTCAACTTCATGCTGAAGCATGTCGGAATGAAGAACAACAACGAGGTCATCGAGAACGACGATTACATCGTTCCCGAAGGCAGTGTCCTCGACCGCTGGGAGCCCGGTAAAACCGTCAAACACCTCGTCCGTATCCGGAAATCGGACAACACGGTCCTCGGCTATGAAGACAACTATTACCTGCCGCAGATCTTCGAGCTCCTCGATCAGAACGAACTGGACGGTTCCCTCGCCCACAACCTGCTGACCAACGTCGAAGACAACCCCATCAGGCGGTTCGACCAGAGCGTCATCGTCCGCGACCCCTCGGAGAAAGAGCAGGAGATGTTCGGCATCGACATCACCGAAAAGGTCGTCGAACTCCGCCGCTGGATGTACTTTGAAGGCATCGAGGAAGCCGCCAACTATGTCAGCTTCACGATCCCGACCCACATCCTCGAGTTCCCGTTTCTCGGGTAGATCGCCAAAACAGAAAACCGCCCCGAAGCAATGCTTCGAGGCGGTCCTTTTTTGTTTAGAAGTAGTTCATCGGGTTTCGAGCCGCGACAGAACGGGAGGTACCGTCATTGACACGGACTTCGAAGTGGAGATGGGGGCCGGTGGAATAACCGGTACTGCCCATGTAGCCGATGGTCTGGCCCTGCTGGACGTAGGTGCCGGCAGAGACGATGGCACGGGACATGTGTCCGTAGTAGGACAGAAGACCGTTGCCGTGGTCGATGACCACGTAGTTTCCGTAGCCGCCGTTGCAGCCGCAGTTGTAGTCTTTCCCGTAGTTGTGGGAGCAGGTGTTGCTCGCGATGGTGACACGGCCCGCAGCCGCGGCCACGATGGGAGCGTTCCCGCCACCGCCGGTGATGTCGATGCCGTAGTGGAACGTGCCCCAGCGGGAGCCGTAACCGGAGGACACATAGGTCCCGGAGGCGGCGACCGGCCAGATGAACGTGCCGGAGTAGGCACCGTTACCGGTGGATGCCGTGACAGCGAGGTTCGCGTTGACCTGGTTCATGTAGGCCTGCTGCTGTGCTCTCGCTTTGGCGATGTAGTTGTTCAGCTCTTCACTGTTCTCGTCAAGACCGCTGATGTAGTTCTGCAGCGTGCTGACCTTCGAATCGAGGTCGCTCTTCGCGCTGACCACCTGGGACTTCGCTTCCTGCTGCATGGACTTGGAGTTCTCGATCTGCTCCTTGTCGGAGACCAGCTTCTTCTCGTTCTGCTTGAGCGTGGCTTCCGTCTTCTCATAGACGGCGATCTCGTCCTGGAGCGTCTTGATGATCTCGTTGTCATGCTTGCTGATGCGGGTCAGCATCTCGAGACGGTTCAGGAAGTCCCGGAAGTTGTCCGCCTCCAGCAGGATCTCGAGGTTCGAGACATTGCCGGTGACGTACATCGCCCGGAGACGATCGGCATAGAGGCTCTGGGTGGCGGCGATCTGTTCTTTCTGGACCGCCATGTCGGCCTCGGTCTGCGCGATCTTCTGCTGGGTGCTGGTCAGGTCCTTGTTCAGGGTGGAGATCTGACTGTTCAGCACGTCGATCTTCGAGTTATAGGCATTGATCTGAGACTGCAGCAGGTCGACGCTTTCCTGGATGGTGTCCGCGTTCTGCTGGGCCTCTTTTTTCTTGGCTTCGTTCTCCTTGATCTTTTCCTGGCTCGCGGCGATCTTCTCGTCGAGGTCGGCGATCTTCTTGCTGACGGCGCTGTCGGCAGCGTATGCCTGGATGCCGGCAGGGGTCGGGATGGCAAGGAGCGCCATGACGGCGAAGGCCATGAAAAGGCTCAGGAGGCGATTCTTCTTAGTTATCATCTGAGATCACACTCCCCTGTTCCTTCAGGTAGCGGGCCATGGAGACGATGGAACCGACGGCACCGGCGAGGATGCCGACGAGGATGAAGGCAACGAGCATCTTCACCGCATAGGCCGAGAACGGGATGGCCGCGCCGCCCAGCATCGAGAAGACGTTCCCGATGTTCTTGAGGGCCAGCTCATACAGCGCCCAGACGAGGCCTTCCGACACGAGGCCGGAGACGATACCGATGATGATACCTTCGATGATGAAGGGCCAGCGGATGAACCAGTTGGTGGCGCCGACGGCCTTCATGATGGAGATCTCCAGGCGGCGGTTATACATCGTGACGCGGACCGTGTTCGCGATAATGAACAGCGACACGGCGAGCAGCATGATGATGATGCCGACGCTGATGATGGTGACCGCGCGGGAAAGCTGCCGGACCTGTTCCGCAAGGTCCGAGTTGCCGCGGACGCTGGCGACGTGGTCGATGGATTTGAGGCTTTCCTGGACGCTGTCGTAGTGGTCAAGGGTCTTGAGATAGACTTCATAGGAGTCCGGAAGAGGGTTCTCTTCGAGGCCTTCCATGAGTTTGGCGTCGTCGCCGAGGCTCTCCAGCTGAGACTGGTACGCCTCTTCTTTGGACACGAATTCGGCGGACTCGATGTCAGAGATCATACGGATGTCCTGGCCGACAGTGTTGATGTCCTCTTCCGAGATGTTGTCGTCGAGATACACCATGATGATGTTCTGTTCCTGGACGTCGTCAAGGGCCATATCGATGTTCGCGTACAGCATGACGGCGACACCGATGAGGAGCAGACAGGAGGTCAGGACGGCGATGGACGCCACAGACATCAGACGGTTCGACCAGACGTTGCGGACGCCTTCCTTGGTCAGGTATCCGACGTTGAAGGAACGGCGACGGCTCTTCGCAGCCTTGGCGGATGCGGCTTTCTGCTTTTTCTCAGCTTTAGCCATTGCTGTCACCGCCTCTCTTTGCCTCGATATCGAGTTCGATCTCCTTCAGAGTGGCCTCCGCGAAGGACAGGGTCGGTTCTTCGGCGGCCGGAGCAGCTTCGACCGGGACTTCGACCTCGATCGGCGGCTCGACGATGACCGGGGGTTCCGGTTCGATGACCTGGGTCACCGGCTCGTTCTGGAAGGAAATGTTGTGAAGCGTGATGGTCTTCATCTCCGTGACATTGGGGACGGGCTGGTAGCCGGTCTTGCTGTCGTAGTGGAGGACACCGCCGTTCGCCATATCGGACACGACTTCGCCGTTGTCGATGACGACGATGCGGTGGTCGAACTGTTTGACCAGTTCGTGTTCATGGGTGACCATGATGATGGTGGTACCGTTCTCGTTGATGCGGTCGAGCAGTTCCACGATCTCATAGGACATCTCCGGGTCCACGTTACCGGTGGGCTCGTCGGCGATGATGGTGTTCGCGTTGTTGACCAGCGCGCGGGCCAGAGCAACTCGCTGCTGCTCACCGCCGGAGATCTCGTTCGGCATGTTGTTCGCCTTGTCCTGCAGGCCGACCAGAGTCAGGACGTACGGGACACGTTTCTTGATCTCTTTTTCGCTGGCGCCGATGACGCGCATGGCGAAGGCCACGTTGTCATAGACGGACATTTTCGGGATGAGGCGGAAGTCCTGGAACACGATGCCCAGGGTCCGGCGGTAGTACGGGATCTCCCGCGTGCTCATCTTGGTCAGGTCATAGTTGTTGATCATGATGCTGCCGCTGGTGGGGACCTCTTCCCGCATGATGGTTTTCAGGAAGGTACTTTTACCGGCACCGGAAGCGCCGACAATGAAGACGAACTCGCCGCGGTCGATCCGCAGGTTGACGTCTTTCAGAGCCACGGTTCCGTTGTCGTATACCTTGGATACATCTCTGAATTCGATCACGTTGGCATACTCCTTAAACGTTTGATATCTTAACTTAATATTATAAAAACAAAACTTAAAGGCTAGCTTAAAGCCGGCCCGGGAAAGTTGCTCAAAAAAGCCCTGCTCTGAGGGAAAACTGCGTGGTTTTCTCCAGAGCAGGAAGCATTATAACACAATGTTACTCTTTTGTAACCTCTATTCACAAAAGGTTTAGAATTTTGTCGGGTTGGAGTCGAGATATTTCTTGACCATCAGCGCTACTTTGAACACGATGGCGTCATCGAACTCGCGCAGGTCCAGACCGGTGATCTTCTTGATCTTCTCCAGACGATAGACCAGAGTGTTCCGGTGGACGAACAGTTTCCGGGAGGTCTCGGAGACGTTCAGGTTGTTCTCGAAGAACCGCTGGATGGTGAACAGGGTCTCCTGGTCGAGGCTGTCGATGGAGCCGCGCTTGAAGATCTCGGAGAGGAACATCTCACAGAGCGTGGTCGGCAGCTGATAGATGAGACGGGCGATGCCGAGGTTGTCATAGCTGATGATGTCTTTCTCGGTGTCGAAGACCTTGCCGACTTCGAGGGCCACCTGGGCCTCTTTCAGAGAGCGGGACAGGTCCTTGAGCCCGACGACGGTGGTACCGATGCCGACCTGGGCACTGCTGTAGAACTCGGCGCTGAGGGCGTCGGCGATGGAGTGTGCCAGATTCTCAAGGTCTTTCGGATCGACATCCGGGTTGACCTCTTTGACGAGGGCGATGTCGGTCTCGGAGATGTTGATGACGAAGTCCTTGTTGCGGTCCGGGAACAGGTTCTGGATGACGTCGAAGACGGTGGCATCCTCGGAACCGGTGATGCGGATGAGCAGGACGACGCGGGTGGCGTCGGAATTGAACCGGAGCTCTCTCGCCTTGATGTAGATGTCGCCCGGCAGGATGTTGTCGAGGATGACATTCTTGACGAAGTTGCTGCGGTCATACTTTTCATCGTAGAACTGCTTGATGCTGCCGAAGGAGACCGACAGGATGCGGGCATACTTTTCGGCCAGTTCATCTTCCCCGTCGACGAAGATGGCGTACTCATGACGCAGTCTCGAGTCGAAGGAAAGGTAGGTGGTCCCGTCGAGGATGATGGGATCGTTCGAATTGAAGATATCGGTGATCAGGGTCTTGTTCTGCTCCCCGATGCGCTCGAGTTCGCTGCAGGAAATAACGGTACCGGACTCGTCAATGACGCCGACCGTGCGGTCGATGGCGTCTCTCATCTGGTGGATGACACCCTGGAAAAGTCGATTGGACATATCAAAAACCTCGAAGATGTATTTTTAGACTTTTTGTACAATTTCTGATGGCTTACGTTATCTATAATACACAATCGTTTTTCAAATTACAACAATTTTGCTCACGTTTTTATAAAAAAATCCCAAAAAAATGAAATGCCGTTTGTGAAAAACCACAACGGCATCAAATTTGTATTTTATCTACTTTTGACGGTTCTGCAATACAGAAAGTTCTTCTTTTCGAAGTTCCCGGCACTCTCCCGGCGCCAGTGAGGGGTCGAGGGGCACATCGCCGATGGCGGTCCGGCGCAGAGCGACGACCCGGTTGCCCGCAGCCGCGAACATCCGCTTTACCTGGTGGTACTTCCCCTCCACGAGCTTCAGTTCCGCTTCCCGCTCCGAGAGAGCGCGGACGTCGGCCGGCAGGCACACGGTCCCGTCCTTCAGTTCGATGCCTCCCCGTACTTTCTCGAGGCACTCCTCCGTCACAGGCTCCGCCAGGGTGGCGATGTACGTCTTCTGTACATGGTGTTTCGGTGAAAGGATGTCATGGGCGAAGGCCCCGTCATCGGTCAGGAGCACGAAGCCGGTGGTGTCCGCGTCGAGGCGTCCCGCCGGGAAGAGCCCGTCCCGGTACAGTTCCGGCGGCACGAGTTCGAGGACGGTCTTCTGCGTGTGGTCTTCGGTCGCGCTGATGCAGCCCTCCGGCTTGTTCAGCATGAGGTAAAGGTATTCCTTATAAGCGAGGGGAGTTCCGGCCACGGTCACGGTCTCCTGTTCCGGGTCGACGGAGAAGCCCGGGTCCCGGATGACTGAATCGCCCACCTGTACGAGGCCGTCTTTGATGACCTGTCTCGCTTCCTTGCGGCTGAGGTCGGTCTGAGACCCCAGGAGCTTGTCGAGGCGCATGTGTCCCCCTCCCTTCTTCAAGAAAAAAGGAGCATTGACGGACAATGCTCCTTTACGTTCGAAATGATGTCAGCGTTTGTTCTTCTGCTGAGCAGCGGTGACGGCGTTCTGGCTGCTGCGGACGTTGCGCTGCGCGTTGCCGTTCTCGAGGCTCGACTGGTTGATGTTCGCCTGGAGCTGATGGACTTCGTTGAGGCTCTTGGCGACACGGTACTCGGTCTCGTTGACGAGGTTCGTGATGTAGGAACCGACGCTGGCTTTGAGGTCGACGGCCCACTTGTTGGCGGCTTCCATCTTGGTCTGGGCGGTGTAGTCCGCATCCTGGATGGTGCGCTCGGCGTTGCGCTGTGCTTCGGCGCCGATGGCGGCAGCCTTCTCGTTGGCCTCGGCGACCATGGCGTCTGCCTGGGCTTTGGCTTCGGCGAGCATGGCGTCGACTTTGGCCTGGGTCTCGGCGACGAGGGTGGTCGTGGACTCTTCGGTCTCGGCGGTCAGTTTGGCTGCGCCTTCCTTCGCGTCGGACAGATATTTCTCCGCTTCGGCATTGAGGGTCTCAGCGGTGGTCTTCGCTTCTTTGACGATGTTCTCACGGGCAATGAGACCGTCGGCCTGGGCACGGGCCTCTTCGAGGATCTTCTGGGCACCGGCATGGGCGTCCTTGAGTTCCTTCTCGGAGCTCTTGCTGGCCTTTTCGGTCAGTTCCTTCACGCGCATTTCAGCAGCGGTCAGGTACTCGCGGCTTCTGGACTTGGCGTCCTCCACGATGCGGTCCGCTTCCTGGTTGGCGCGGTTGATGATCTCGCGGCGCTCGGTCGCAAGGATCTTGGCCTGCTTGATCTCTTCAGGAATATCCAGGCGCATATCTTCGATGACGGTCTTGATGGCGTCCGCATCTACACTGGTTTTTCCGGAGAAAGCACTGCCTCTCCCACTTTCAAGGAGTTCTTCAATTTCGTCAAGATAATCTTCAATCTGTGCCATGATGGTTATTCCTTCCTTAATCTTTTTATGATATCCTCACAAACCGCTTCCGGAACAAAGTCCGAGATGTCGCCGCCCAGTTGTCCGAGCTGTTTGACAAAGCTGGAACTTAAGTACATGTTGTCTGCCGAACACGGGAGGAACACGGTCTCGAGGTCTTCATTGATGTGTTTGTTGGCGATGGACTGCTGGAACTCGTTTTCGAAGTCGGAAACGGCCCGCAGACCTTTGACGATGATATGGATGTCGTGGGCCGTCGCGTAGTCGGCGAGGAGCCCGCTGAATGTGTCCACTTTCACATTCCCAAGGTGGCTCGTGCTCTTTTTGAGGAGGTCTACACGTTCCTCCTCGGTGAACGTCATGGAGCCGGCCTTCTGGTAATTGGTCATTGCGACCACATAGACTTCATCGAAGAGCTTCGACGCACGTTCGATGACATCGATGTGCCCGTTGGTCACGGGGTCGAAACTGCCGGGGCAAATGGCGGTTTTCATGTTTCGTCCTCCTTCCTGCGGTAGAGCGTCAGCTGGATCTTTCCGTAGCGGTACGTCTTAGTCGCATAGAAGTCCCCGACCGACTCGGGGAGTGTTTCGTCCCGGGAGGTCTCACAGACGATGATGCCGTAGTCCGACATGTGTTCGACCAGTTCCGGCAGGACCGCGTCGATGAGCTTGTTGCCGTAGGGCGGGTCGAGGAACGCGAGGTCAAAGGTGTCCCGGGTCTTCAAAAGAAATGTTTTGGACTCTTCCTGACGAACCGTGGCAAGAGGTGCCAGTTTCGTGTGCTCGAGGTTCTTTCGGACGACGGAGACGGACTTCGGACTGCGGTCCACGAAGGTGGCGTGTTCCGCGCCGCGGCTCAGGGCTTCGATGCCGAGCTGGCCGGAACCCGCGAACAGGTCGAGGACCCGTCTGCCTTCGATGTCGAACTGGATGATGTTGAACAATGACTCCTTGACCTTGTCGGTCGTGGGTCGGACGTCCAGCCCCTCCAGAGTGGTCAGCCGCATGCCGCGTGCCGTTCCCGAAATGACTCTCATGGGAAGACTCCTCCTATTAATGCAGTTTATTGTCTCACATGAGCACTTTGTTTGTCAACTATTATAATCTAATTATAATGAAGGACTTTTTTGATGTTCACCGCGTCCGTATTGGAGATGCCGGGGACGGCCGCGAGGTCCGCGATGTCCGCCCGGCGCATGGCGTCGAGGGTCTTGAATTCCTTCCAGAGGATCTCCGCCTTTTTCGGTCCGATGCCGGGGATGTCGGTGAGTGTGCTCTTGCGGGCGCCCTTCGAATGTTTCTGGTGGTGGAAGCCGATCGCGTAGCGGTGGACCTCGTCCTGGATGCCCGTGACGAGGGCAAAGACTTTCCGGGCCTGGGAGATGGAGATCTCTCCCCCGTCATGGGCGATGGCGCGGGTCCGGTGCTTCGAGTCCTTGACCATGCCGAAGATGGGGATGTCGAGGTCGTACTTGCGCAGGATCTTCTGCGCGGAGTGGACCTGACCGAGACCGCCGTCCATGAGGATGAGGTCCGGGAGCCGTGCGAAACCTTTGGCGTTCTGCAGCAGTTCTTCGAGGTCCTTCCCTTCGGCCTCCGCCTTCTCCTTCAGTTCCTCGAGGTCTTTGAAGTAGTGGGCGAACCGGCGGTCCAGCACTTCTTCCATGCTGCCGTAGTCGTCGCCTCCGACCGCTTCCTTGATGGTGAACTTGCGGTAGGAATCCTTGTAGGGCACGCCGTTCTTGAAGACGACCATGCCGCCGACGGCATCCGCGCCCGCCGTATGGGAGATGTCGTAGGACTCGATGAACTCCGGCGGGCTCGAAAGGCCGAGCATCTCGCCGAGCTCGATGACCGCGGTGTCCGCTTTGGAGCGCTTGTGGGTCTGCGCGAGCTTCTCGTAGGCGTTGTTCTTCGACATCTGGGAGAGCTCGAGCTGCCGGCCTTTCTGGGGGACGACGAGCCGGCACTTCCGGCCGGCCATCTCGGAGAGCCACTGCTCGATGAGCTCGTCGTCCGTCGCGGGGCCGTCCAGGATGATCCGGGGCGGTACATCGCCGTGTAAGGTATAGTAGCGCTTCAGCATTTCCGCGCGGGTGTTTTCGAGGGACTCATCCAGTTCCGTGAAGTAGGTCTCGCTGGACGAGAGGCGTCCGTCGTTGATGCGAAGGACGTTGAAACAGATGCGGTCGTCTTCCCGGGCCAGCGCGAACACGTCTTCGGTGTCGGAACCGCTCAGGATGACCTTCTGTTTTTCCGACATGCGGCGGATGGCGTTGATCCGGTCCCGCATCTCGGCGGCCCGTTCGAACTCGAGGTTCTCGGCATAGTGTTCCATCCGGGCTTCGAGGAGTTCGACGTACTCCTTCGTGCCGCCGCGCTTCACTTCCCCTTTCAGGAACTCGATGGCTTCGTCGACGGCCACATTGTAGTCCTCGAGGGAGATCTTCCCGCAGCAGGGCGCGCTGCACTGACCGATGTAATACCGGAGGCAGGGCCTCACATTGGGGCCGGTGCCGGGGAACGTGCGGTTACAGTCCGGGAGTTTGAAGATCTTGAGCGCGGCGTCGACCGACTCGCTGACGACGAACCCCGAGAGGTACGGTCCGATGTACTTCGCGTCCTCTTCCTGCTTCTGCTTGACGTATTTGATGCGGCGCCACTCTTCGTTCGTGATCTTCACGTACCGGTAGCCCTTGTCATCCTTCAGAAGGATGTTGTACTTCGGCATGTTCTGCTTGATGAGGCTGCACTCGAGGATGAGCGCTTCGAACTCACTGCCGCAGAGGATGTAGTCGAAGTCCCGGACGTTCTCCACCATGCGGCGGACCTTCGTCGAGTGGTTGTTCTGAGAGCCGAAGTACTGACTGACCCGGTTCTTCAGGACTTTCGCCTTACCGATGTAGATGACTTCCCCTCTGGCATCCTTCATGATGTAGACGCCGGGGACCAGAGGCAGGCGCATCGCCTTCGCTCTCAGTTCTTTCATCTTCGGGTTCTCCATGTACTTCACATCCCTTTTTTCCTATTATAACAGAACAAGCACACCGCCAAGGCAGTGTGCTCGGTTTTTTTATTTAAGATCGATTATTCAGCGAAGCCGGATTCGACAAGAGCGACCAGAGCATCGACTGCTTCCTCTTCATCGGAGCCGCCGGCCATGATCTTGATGTCGGTGCCGCCCATGATGCCAAGGGACAGAACGCCGAGAAGGGACTTGGCGTTGACGCGTCTCTCGTCTTTCTCGACCCAGATGCTGGACTTGAACTCGTTAGCCTTCTGGATGAAGAACGTTGCCGGACGGGCATGTAAACCAACCTGATTCTGAACTTTTACGCTTTTGACATACATAGCAAATTCCCTCACAAATTGAAAAAGAAAAGTTGTTTAACAAATTTCTTGAATATTATATGCAAGGAGGTACCCCTCGTCAATGAGAAAAATCGCCAAATTGGGCGCTTTTCAGATATTTCGTTCGAGCGGACAAACAAGGACCCTTTTTCGATTTTTAGTTTGTGAAGATTTCACAGTTTTTTCGGGTCTCTTTTGTACTATCACGACAGTTTCCGGTTTTTGTCAGACCTGTATATAGTGGCCTTCTGAACACGATCCACAAAATGTAGTCATGACGACCGGAGCGCGTCGAGGATCTCCTGTTCTTCTTTCGTCAGTTCGCCGGATGCCTCCGCGGCCTCCAGCATGTCGGGCCGGCGCTCGTACGTGCGGGCCACGGCCTGTTCGAGCCGCCACCGGTCCACTTTCCCGTGGTCTCCGGAGAGCAGCACGTCCGGCACTTCCCTGCCCTGCCACTCGGCGGGACGGGTGTACTGGGGGTATTCGAGGAGGTGGCCGTAGTGGCTCTCCTCCGTGTAGGCGTCTTCGTTCGCGAGGACGCCCGGCAGCATCCGGGAGATGCTGTCCGCGAGGATGAGGGCGGGCAGTTCCCCGCCGGTGAGGACATAATCGCCGATCGAGATCTGTTCGTCGACGATCTCTTCGATGACCCGTTCGTCGACCCCTTCATAGTGGCCGCACAGGAACACGAGGTCGTCCATTTCGGAGAGTTCCCGGACCCGCTGCTGAGTCAGGGTCTTCCCCTGGGGCGTCAGGTAGATGAGGTGGCACTTCCGCGCCCCGTCCTCCGTGACGGCTTTGTAGCAGTCATAGATGGGGTTCGGCTGCATGACCATACCGGTCCCGCCGCCGTAGGGGTAGTCGTCCACCCGGTTGTGTTTGTTGCCGGCGTAGTCCCGGATGTTGACACAGCGGATGTCCACGTGTCCCGCTTCCCGGGCTCTGCCGATGATGCTCTCGGAGAGGAACGCCTCGCACATCTCCGGGAACAGCGTCATGATGTCGATCCTCATCGCACTTCCTCCGCGTCGTCAAAGATGCCGGGAATGGGCCGCACGAGGGCGACTTCCTTCTCGATGTCCACGGACACGACGATCCCCGGGATGTCCGGCATCAGGTACTCCTTGTCCCCGTTGCGGATCTCCCAGACATTGTTCGCCCCGCGGTTGAAGACGTCGGTGAGTTTGCCGTAGACGACCGACTCGTCGTCCGCGTTCCGGACCTCACATCCGACCATTTCGGCGATGAAGTGTTTCCCCTCGGGAAGCGTGTCGGCAATGGCATCCCGCTCCACATAGAGGATGCGGTTCTTGAGCCGCGCCGCGGTGTCTACATCGCCCACGCCGGCCAGCGTCAGGAGCACGAGGTGTTTGTGCGGTCTCCAGGAGACCACACGGTATGGCTCTTTGCAGTCCTTCTTGAGGTAGACGGTCTCGACGACGTCGAAGAGTGCCGGGTCGTCGCACCAGGGCTCCACCCGCAGTTCTCCCCGCACGCCGTGGGTGTTCTGCACCTTTCCGAGTTCCAGGTATTGAAGTTTCATCGGACTCCTCCTTCGGGAAAACAAAAGGGTACCTGCTTTGTGGCAGATACCCTGTTCGTTTGCAATCAGTCGATCTCGACAGCGATGCGGGTCTCAGCGCGGTTGGCTGCGGCTCTCATGACGGTACGGATCGCTTTGGCGATGCGCCCCTGTTTGCCAATGACTCTGCCCATGTCGTCGGCGGCCACGTGGAGATGGTATACGGTGACACCGTTCTCGTTCGGCTCGTCAACAGTGACAGTCACACTGGCCGGGTCTTCGACGAGACCCTGGGCAATGCTGGTGAGTAATTCCTGCATGCTGCGCCTCCGCTTACTGGATCGCGCCGGACTTCTTCAGGAGAGCCCGAACAGTATCGGTCGGCTGAGCGCCGTTCTTGAGCCACTGCTGAGCTTTTTCGTTGTCGATGCGGATGACAGACGGGCTCTTGGTGGGATCATAGAAACCGATCTCCTCGATGAAACGGCCGTCACGCGGATATCTGGAATCTGCGACAACAACACGATAGGACGGCTGTCTCTTGGCGCCCATTCTTCTAAGTCTGATTTTAACTGCCATGGTTTTTTCCTCCAATGTTTTTCAGGTTACATACCGAGCTTGGTGATATCGAGGTCCTTGAGGCCGTCCATATTCCCGTTTGCTGTCAGTCTCTGTAACTGTTTTCTGGCTTTTTTGCTGTTCATCTGTTTGAACATTTTCTGCATCTGCTTGTACTGGGCAAGCAGGCGATTGACGTCTTCGACCTTCTGGCCGGAACCCGCGGCGATGCGGCGCTTGCGCGAGGCATCGAGGATCTCGGGTTTTTCCCGCTCCTGCGGCGTCATCGAGAGGATGAGGGCCTGGATGCGGTCGAACTGGTGCTCGTCGATGTCCACGTCCTTCAGCTGGCTGCCGACGCCCGGGAGCATCCCGAGGACATCTTTCAGCGGACCGAGCTTGCGGACCTTCTGCAGGTTGTCGAGCAGGTCGTTCATGTCGAACTTGTTCTTGCGGAGTTTCTTCTCCATCTTTTCGGCTTCTTCGTCGGAATACTGCTGTTCCGCCCGTTCGATGAGCGAGAGCATATCGCCCATGCCGAGGATCCGGGAAGCCATTCTGTCCGGGTGGAAGTACTCGAGGTCGTCGAGCTTCTCGCCGGTACCGGAGAATTTGATGGGCTTACCGGTAATGGCCCTTGCGGAAAGTGCGGCACCTCCACGGGTGTCACCGTCCAGCTTGGTGAGGACGATGCCGTCGATGCCGACCTGGTCGTTGAACGAGGATGCCACGTTGACGGCGTCCTGACCGGTCATGGAGTCGACGACCAGCAGGATCTCGTGCGGGTGGACGGCAGACTTGATGTTCTGCAGTTCCTGCATGAGCTGTTCGTCTACGTGGAGACGACCGGCGGTGTCGATAAAGACGTAGTCATACCCCTGGTCTTTCGCCAGGCGGATGCCGTTCTGCGCGATCTCGACCGGGTCGCCCTGTCCGGCTTCATACACCGGGACACCGGCGTTCTGGCCGACCACCTGTAACTGCTAGATGGCGGCGGGACGGTAGACGTCGCAGGCGACCAGCAGGGGCCGGTGGCCTTCGCCCTTCAGTTTCTTGGCGATCTTCGCACAGTGTGTGGTTTTACCGGAACCCTGGAGACCGACCATCATGATGACTGTCGGCGGATGCTGTGCTTCCGCGAGGCGGGTCTGTGTGCCGCCCATGAGTTCCGTGAGTTCTTCGTTGACGATCTTGATGACCATCTGTGCAGGCGTCAGGCTGGACATGACCTGGGCGCCGATGGCCCGTTCCGTGACTTTCGCAGTGAAGTCCTTCGCGACTTTGTAGCTGACGTCCGCTTCGAGTAAGGCGAGGCGGACTTCGCGCATGGCTTCACGTACGTCTTGTTCATTCAGGGAACCTTTGCTTTTCAGACGCTTGAATGCACCTTCAAGTCTGTCTGACAGTCCTTCAAATGCCATGTGCTTCTCCTTTATTCGCTGAGGGAACCGGCGAGGAACCGGATCTTGACGCATGCCTCATTGATCTCCCGGGACAGGCCCGTTCTCATGTTGCATTCGTAGATGCTCTCCGCCGCTTCGTCGATCTCCCGGAGACCTTTCTGTACTTCAGCGAACCGTTTGGCGAGCCCCAGGCGCTCCTCCATCTGGTAGAGCTGACCTTCGGCACGCTTGATCGCGTCACGGACACCCTGACGGGTGATCCCTTCGTTTTCGGCGATCTCTGCCAGTGACAGGTCATCTTCATAGTAGTACTCGAGGAAGCTTCTCTGACGCTCGGTCAGCATGCTGCCGTAAAAGTCCAGAAGAAGATTGATCTGCTCGAAATTCTTCGTCACTGTCTTCGACCTCCGATCCTGAGATTGCCGGCTCTGTACCGGCTGCCTGTAAAGTCTTTTCTCTTTACAGCTCCATTATTATATAAGCCCTCTCCCCTGAAGTCAAGGGGCGATTTACCCATTTTTCTCAAAATCATCCTTGACTCTCACGTTGCGTGAGGGTTTATGGTATAGTTGTCACAGAGAAGGAGGTGGCTGGCATGAAGCCGATGACGGTGAAACAGGTCAGTGAACTGACGGGCGTAAGTGTGAGGACGTTGCAGTACTACGATGACATCGGGCTGCTGTCCCCCAGCGAGAGGACTGAGGCCGGGTACCGGCTGTATGAAGAGGAGCAGCTCGCCACATTGCAGGAGATCCTGCTGTTCCGGGAACTGGAGTTCCCGCTCAAAGACATCAAAGCGATCCTCGACAGCCCCGCTCATGACAAAGAGAAAGCCCTTCAGCAGCAGGTCGAACTTCTTACAATGAAGAAAGAGAGACTCGAACGCCTCATTCGACTGGCGGAAGAGTTGCAGGCAGAACGACATACAGAAAGGAGCCATACGATGGACTTCAAAGCATTTGACAAATCGAAACTCGATGAATATGCAAAACGTGCCAGAGAACAGTACTCTGACACGGATGCGTATAAAGAATACGAGATCAAGAGCGCCGGGCGGACGTCGGAAGACGAACAGGCCTTCGCGCAAGAATTCATGGCGATCTTCGCAAAGTTCGGCGCACTGCAGTCAGGCAACACCGCGCCGGGAAGCGAAGAAGCACAGGCGCTGGTAAAAGAGCTTCAGGACTACATCACGGAGCACTTCTACCACTGCACGCCGGAGATCCTGAGTGGCCTTGGCAAGATGTATGCCGCCGACGGCGAGTTCAAAGAGAACATCGACGCCGCGGGTGGTCCCGGCACAGCGGAGTTCGTCTCTCAGGCGATCGACATTTATTCCACGACGAGGTCCGCGTAATCGAAGCGGATGACCCGGGCGAGGTCGGCGGGCGCCAGTTCGATCTGGTAGCCGATCTTCCCGGCGGACACATAAAAGGTCGGGCAGTCTTTGGCCGACTCGTGGATGGTCGTCCGGAAGAACTTCTTCATGCCGATCGGGGAACAGCCGCCGTGGACATAGCCGGTGAGCGGCAGGAGTTCCTTCGCTTTGATCATGGCGATCGACTTCTCCCCGACCGCTTTCGCGGCCTTCTTGAGGTCCAGTTCCTCCGCGACCGGGACGACGAAGACATAGTTCTTCCCCGTCTTCCCGACCGTGACCAGTGTTTTGAATACGTGCTCCGGCGGTTCGCCGAGCAGAGCGGCCACTTTCACGCCGTTCGTCTCCCCGGTCTCGACATAGCAGTGTGCTGTGTACGGGACCTTTTTCTGTTCCAGTGTCCTCATGACATTGGTTTTTTCTTCTGCCATTATCTCTGCTCCTCTTCCCCGATCTCCCGCATCACACGGCAGGGGTTGCCGACGGCGACGACGTTCGCGGGGATGTCCTTCGTCACGATGCTTCCGGCGCCGATGACCGTGTTGTCACCGATGGTGACGCCGGGCAGGATGATCGCGCCCGCGCCGATCCACACGTTGTTCCCGATGTGGATGTCCTTGTTGAACTGCAGGCCCTTCGCCCGCTGTTCCGGGTCGATCGGATGGGCGGCGGTCGTCAGGGTCACGTTCGGCGCGATGAGGACCTTGTCTCCGATATAGATGTGTCCGTCATCCACCGCCGTCAGGTTGAAGTTGATGAACACGTCATTGCCGAGGTGCAGGTGCGCACCGCCCCAGTTGGCCCGGAACGGCAGTTCGATATAACAGTTCTCACCGCACTCGGCGAAAACTTCTTTCATGAACGCCTGTTTGCCTTCGAAGTCCGTCGGCCGCAGCTGGTTGAAGTCCCAGTGCTTCTCGACGAAGGGCAGCTGGACTTTCAATATATCTTCATCGTTGCAGTCGTACACAAGACCTGCTTCCATTTTTTCGAATTCTGTCATGTTGTCACCTGTCTTTGCGATCATACGATCTCCGCGCTCACGATGGTCAGTTCATCGGGTTCCACATGGCAGCGGAGCATGAGGACGTCGACGCCGGCGGCACGGGCTTCCGCCAGTGCATCGCCGAATTCCGGATGGGTGGCCACGTTCGGGCGCACCTCGTTCACGCCGTCCATCTGGATAACGAAACCCACCGCGCAGTGGTAGCCTTCCGCGGCGGCGCCCGCCAGTTCGTGCAGGTGCTTGACGCCCCGTTCCGTCGGGGCATCCGGGAAGTACCCGACGCCGTCCACTTCGAGGGTGCAGCCTTTGATCTCGAGCAGGTACTTCTCCCCCGCCTTCTCCATGTAAAAGTCCACGCGGGAATTGCCGAACTTGTACTCAGGCTTCACGTAGTCATACCCCTGTGTCGACAGCCACTCGCCCGCCACTTTGTTGCAGGCCTGGCTGTCGATGTTGAACAGGATGCCGTTGCTTTTCCGCACCGCGACGAGGTCGTATTTCGTTTTTCTTGCCGGGTTGTCCGAGGTCTCGAGCCAGACTTCCGCGCCGGGCACGAACAGTTCCTGCAGCCGTCCCGTGTTCTTCACGTGGACGGTCTCTTCCTGTCCGTCGACAAGCACGTGGGCGATGAACCGGTTCGTTCTCTTCACGAACGCCGCCCGTACGATATCGTTGTATTTCATTGGTGTTCCTTCAGTGTCGTTTCGATGAGCTCTTTCAGTTTCGGGGTGATGTATTTCGTTCCCTGCGCGGTCCCGAGTCCGGTGTTCTTGATGGCGGACCAGGGCAGCCAGGTGCGGTCGTACTCTTCGAGTTTGCGGATCTTCATCGCCCAGCAGGTCTTGCCCTTGTGGTTGACATACTGCCAGCTGTTGGTCTCGACGACTTCGCACTTGTAGAGGATGGCCGAGACCGGGGCGCCGACATACATATAGGCGATGTCGCCGGGTTCGAACTTCGCGCTCTGTTTCCAGTCGATGACGTCGTACATCGCGAACGCCGCCTCGATGTCGTAGAGTTTCGGGTTCGCCGGGACGAAGAACTCGAGGGGCTCGCCGGGCACCCGTCGGGAAGACGACCCGGAGGACTTCGCCTTCCGGATGGACAACGCTCGGCTCTCCGCGAGGAGTTCCATGATGTAGTCGTCTGAGACAGAGCCGTCGAGTGCAACGGTGATCCAGTGTTTCCGGTTCATGTGGTAGCAGGGGTAGAATCCGTCGGCCTGCTCGAGGAGCGGGATCTTCACGGGATCCAGCTTGACGTTCAGGACCTCGATCTCGTCTTCCGGATGTACGTCGTTGTCCTGAGGCGTGCTCCCCTTTTTCTTCTTTTCGGGTGGCAGTTTCTCGCCCCGGTCCTTCGCCAGTTTCTCGGCGCTCAGCCGTTCGAGGCGGGCCTTCGAGACCGCCATGACGATGCCGTACCATTTCTGAGTCGGCTCATCGCGGAAGACCCCGATATCCGGGTACTTCGGGAACGTGTGCTCCACACCGTCACCGTAAGCTTTGCGCACTTTGCGGGCGATGCGGTTAGACTGGTCGTAGAGGAACGGCAGCGGCCGGAAGCACTTTTCAGCGATGTCGCTCAGGATGGTGGCATAGTCCTCCCGCACCTGGCCCACGAACGCGCCGATGGCGGTGGGGCTGCGCAGAGGCATGTACTCTTCCCCGAGGTCCGTGTCGATGACCCTGCCGGTGACGAACACGTCCGGTTCCCCGTCCGTGTGCTCCTCCGGTTCGGCCACCGTCACCTCGGCCCGGAAGGCGCCGTTTTGGAATTCGGTGATATAGGTATAGACGTCCCCGTCCCAGGTGAAGCCGAAGGGTTCCAGGTTCTCGTAGACGGGTTCCATCCTGCGGAAAAAATCAGACTCGATGCTCAAGGCAAAAACTCCTTTGATTACGTTATCAGTATTATAGCATTGTGCAACGTTTTCGTGTACAATACTTTTAGTTATTACTGGGAGGGAACGACTATGAAACAGGTACCGTCGATGGACCAGTGGCTGAAGGAAGCCAAGGCAGATGAGACCTCCGCGAAGTGCGGCATGTATCTCGTCCACAACGGCGTCGTCCGGGAGGACGCGAAAGCGAAGGTCCGGGGCGGCGATGAGACCGCACCACAAGTCACCGGCATGACATTCTCCTACGACAAAGAGAAGGTGGATGCCGCCATTGAAGAGACCTACAAAATGCCCGGCATCTACTACATCCGCACCTGGCTTGCCGAGGGCGAACTCGACGTCGGGGACGACATCATGTACGTCCTCATCGGCGGAGACATCCGGCCCCACGTCGTCGACGCGCTGCAGTCCCTCGTCGGGACCATCAAGAACACCTGCGTCGTCGAGCAGGAACACCACTGATGGAAGCGGCAAAACAGGTCCACAACATCCCGCCTCTCTACGATGAGGACTCCCGCATCTTAGTGCTGGGCAGTTTCCCGTCCATCGCCTCCCGGGAAGCCGCGTTCTTCTACGGCCACCCGCAGAACCGGTACTGGAAGGTGATGCCCATGCTCCTCGGAGAGCCGGTCCCGGAGACCGTCGAAGAGAAGGCCGCCATGATGCACCGGCACCACATCGCCATGTGGGACACCATCGGCAGCTGCACCATCACCGGGTCCTCGGACAGTTCCATCACGGACGTCGTGCCGAACGACCTCTCGGTCATCCTGGAGACGGGCCGCATCGAGGCCATCTTCACGAACGGGGCGAAGTCCACGGACCTCTACAAAAAGTATATCTACCCCGTCACCGGCAACCCCTCCATCAAGGTGCCCTCCACGAGCCCGGCCAACGCCGCGTTCTCCCTGGAACGCCTCTGTAAGGACTGGGGCGATGCACTGGCACCCTACCTGCCACTACTGGAAATCATGGAAACGGAGGACAGACAATGAAATATCGTCTGAACACCACCAATTACTGGGACTTTAAAACGATCGAAGTCAATAAACTCCCCGGGCGGAGCTACTTCATCCCCTACCCGGACAAGAAGAAGGCCGACGCGGTCGCGCCGAAAGAGAAGCGCTACGCGTCGGAGAAGGTCCTCTGCCTGAACGGCGACTGGGACTTCAAGTTCTACCCGAGACCGGCGGAGCTCCCGACAGAGTTCGACACCGATGCCGTGTCCTTCGATACCATCGACGTCCCCTCCTGCTGGCAGTTCCGGGGCTATGACCGGCCGTTCTATGTCAACATCCGGTATCAGTTCCCCTACGACCCGCCCCACATCCCGACAACGGACAAGGTCGGGAAGATCTTCTACCTCCTCGGCGCGGACAAGGGCATCGGCCCCCGGACCGTGGAGCCCGAAGAGGAGTACAACTTTGTGGGCGTATATCGCCGCAGCATCTCCATCGAGGACCCGGACAAGAACTATGTCATCTCGTTCCTCGGTGTCGCGAGCTGTCTCGACCTCTACCTGAACGGCAGGTTCATCGGCTACTCCGAAGGCGCGCACAACACCGCCGAGTTCGACCTCTCCGGCGAGCTGGTCAAGGGCGAGAACGAGCTGCTGGCCGTCGTCCACCGCTGGTGCAACGGCACGTACCTCGAGGATCAGGACATGTTCCGCAACAACGGCATCTTCCGCGATGTACTGCTCCGCGTTTCCGAGCCCACCGACATCCGGGACATCGACGCGGTCACGAAAAAGACCGGGGACACGTATTCCCTGACCCTGACCGCAGAAACATATACCGACACGGACGTCACCTTCACGGTGAAAGGGCACGGTCTCGATGAGACAAAGACCGCATCCGCTGTTGGCGGAGTGGCTTTCGTCACCTTCGAGGACCTCGACGTCACCGAATGGAACGCCGAAGACCCGACCCTCTATGACATCTACTATGAGACGAAGACCGCCTGCGTCAAAGAGCGCATCGGTTTCAAGACCGTCGCGATCGACAAAGACGTCTTCCTCGTCAACGGGAAGAAGATCAAGTTCAAGGGCGTCAACCACCATGACACGTCCTGCACGAACGGGTACACGATGACCCCGGACGAGATCGAGCGCGACCTGCTCCTCTGCAAAGAGCACAACATCGACACGGTCCGCACGTCCCACTACCCCTCCGATCCGCTGCTCCTCGAGCTGGCCGACGAACTCGGCATCTACATCGTCGACGAGAACGACCTCGAGACCCACGGCACGTCCGTCATGCAGCTGAACGCGCCCGGCGACTACAACGCCATTTCCCATGATCCCGAATGGCTGCCCCGCTACATGGAACGCATCCAGCGGCTGTACGAGCGGGACAAGGTCCACGCCAACACGTCCATCGTCCTGTGGTCCCTCGGCAACGAGGCCGGCGGTTACCACAACACGGACGCCATGTATGCCTGGCTGAAAACCAGGTCCGACCTGCCGGTCCACTACGAGAGCGCTGTCCACTGCGCGCGGATCGCCTACGACGTCGGGTCCGACATGTACCCGCCGGTCAGCAAACTCCACGACATCGGCGAGCACAAGTGCAAGCAGGCCCCGATGAACGACCGGCCTTACTTCATGTGCGAGTACGCCCACGCCATGGGCGTCGGCCCCGGCAACACGGAGGCCTACTGGCAGGAGATCTACAACTACGACAACCTGATGGGCGGCTGCGTCTGGGAGATGGTGGACCATGCGGTCCTCCACGAAGACGGGAGCTACACCTACGGCGGCGACCACGGCGAGTACGTCAACGACAGCAACTTTTGCGTCGACGGCATGTTCTATCCGGACCGTACCCCCTCCGCCGGCGCGAAGATCATCAAGTTCATCTACCGGCCCGTCCGGCTCCGCCACCTCTTTGGCGATGTATTCGAGCAGTTCAACACGACCGCCTTCTCCGAGGGCGACCGCTATGAGATGACCGTCACCTGGAACGACGGCACGAAGGTCGACGTCCCCGTCACGGCGGGCCCGCTCCAGAAGGTCCGGGTCTCCATCCCGCTGGGCGCCGATGTGAACGGCACGCAGATCGCCGACGTCGTAGTCAAAGACAGGAAGACCGGCGCCGTCGTCTCCGAAGGGTCCCTGATCCTGAAGCAGGCGGGCATCCCCGCTCCGACCGCCACGAACTTCCCGGCGGAAGCCTCCGTCGAGGACGGCCGCTTCACCCTGAAACTCCCAAACGGCAAGACCCTGACCACGGCCGAAGAGGGCACGCTCCTCTACCGCGCCGGCACGGACAACGACTCGCTCTTCGGCATCTACAGCAACATGCCGCCGTACTACGGTCAGAAAGAGACGCTCAAGTCCTGCGAGAAGACCGCCACCGGCTACAAGGTGGTTTCTGAAGTGAGGAACCGCATCGCCAAGTACCTTGTGGAAGACCTGTACGAAGGCACCGACGAGGGCATCCTCGTCACGAGCCGCATCCACAAGACCGTCGGCATCGGCACCCTGCCCCGTTTCGCGAAGTCCTTCCGCCTCGACGAGAGCTTCGACGACGTCACCTACACGGCCCGCACCGGTGAGAGCTACGCGGACATGAAGGACCAGTTCCCGGTCCGCACGGTCTCCTGCAAGGTCGCCGACATGACCGAGCCGAACATCCGGCCCCAGGAGAGCGGCAACCGCTGCGACTGCACCTGCGCCGCCGTTTCCGACGGCAGCACCACGGTCACCTTCGAAGCCGTTGAGAAGCCCTTCGAGCTGAACATCAAGCCCTACACGGACGAAGCGCTGAAACACATGAAGCACCGGGAGGACGAGGTCCGCACCGGCACCTATGTGACCATCAACGCGTTCCAGATGGGCATCGGCACCGGCGCCTGCGGCCCCGGGATCGCCCCCGAGTTCAAGTACTCCTCGGACCAGGCTTACGAGCTGAAGTTCCTCATCAAGTGCTGAACGACATAACCAAAAACTCCCTGTCCGCTCGGACAGGGAGTTCTCTTTTTCTCAGATTCAGTTGGCCACTCTCATGTGGTACGTGTACCCGCCGGGCTGGCAGGTGCGGAAGGTGTAGCCGTTCTGCAGGCACCATTTGATGAGGCGGTCCATGGCGTTCACCGTGTAAGGTTTGACGTCGTGGCACAGAACGAGGGACTGGTCGTGGTACCGGACGCCGCTCGTGATGTTGTTGAAAACGCCATCCGAGGTACGGGTCTTGCCCGCGTCGTCCGCGTCGACGTTCCAGTCGTAGAACGTCATGTTCCTCTGCCCCGCCTGTTTCGAGATCGTGCTCATGACACCGCGGCAGTACCGGCGGCTGACCGTGTTGGAGGTACCGCCCGGGAAACGCATCATGGTGGAGCGGTGACCGGTCTGTTGTTCGACGACCGCCTGCATACGCTCGTGGTCGTTCCAGAACGCCTCGGGGCTGCGGTAGATGGTCCCGTAATTATGGGTGTAGGTGTGGACCGCGATGGCGTGGCCCGCATTGTACTCTTTCTTGATGTCGTACTGGTAGCTCGGGTAGCAGTTCGTGACGAAGAACGTGGCCTTGATGCCGTACTTGTCGAGGATGCCGAGCAGCTGATCGGTGTAAGCGGCGGGGCCGTCGTCGAAGGTCAGGTAGATGACCTTGCCGTTGTTCTGGACCTTGCCGTTGACGATCTTGTACTCGATGCCGCCCTTCTCATAAGTGCCGTTCTTGTCGAAGTCGACCTTGCCGTTCTTGATGTACCAGTTGCCGAGGCCGTTGGACGCGAGGCCCGTGTAGCTCTTGTCGACACAGCCCTGCTTGACATACCACCAGCCGTGCTTGTTCTGGAACACGCCGTTGGCACACCAGTCGACCTGGCCGCCTCGGATGCGCCACCAGCCGTACTTGTTGTGCTCGATGCCATCATGCTCCCAGTCGACCCTGCCGTCCTTGACATAGAACCAGCCGTACTCGTTGGAACAGACCCCCGTGGCGTCGAAATCGACGTAACCGTCCCTGATGCGCCACCAGCCGTATTTGTTGTGGGCGATCCCGGTGTAGGACTTTTCGACCTTGCCGTTCTTCATACAGGCCCATCTTCCTTTGGAGTCCTGCTTGACCACACGTTCACTGCTGGCGAATGCAGACAGAGAATACATCGCCGCGAAGACACAGACGAGCAGAAGTGCCGCTGTCATTCGTCTGGCGATGGACCTAACCATTCTCATAGATTCGTGCATCTCCTCATTGTTCTCAAAAAAATTTCCAACGCTTATTGTACTCCTATTGTTTGTCAAAAGACAATATGTATAAGAAAATCTTTGCAAAAAAGCCGACTCATCTGAACCAGCTTTTGATGGTTTCGATCTCTTTTTGGTACCCCGGAAGCTCGTTGGGCGTCTCCAGGATGAAGGGCAGCCCCTGCAGTTTCGGGTGGGTCACGACCGACTTCAGGCGCTCTTCCCCGATGAAGCCCTGTCCCAGTTTCTCATGACGGTCCTTGTGGGCGCCGCAGGGGTTCTTCGAGTCGTTGAGGTGGATGGCTTTGAGGCGATGTAAACCGAGTACTTTGTCGAACTCGTCGAGGACTGCGTCCAGGTCCGTGAGGTCGTAGCCGCCGTCCCACACGTGGCAGGTGTCGAGGCAGACGCCCATGCGGTCCTGCAGGTCCGGTTTCACGAGGTCCAGGATGGCCCGCAGTTCTTCGAAGGTCCGACCGACTTCACTGCCCTTGCCCGCCATGGTTTCCAGCAGAACGGTCGTCGTCTGGCCCGGGTCCATGAGGCGGTTCAGCGCGTCCGCGATCCGCGGGATGGCGGCCTCTGCGCCCTGCCCCACATGGCTGCCGGGGTGGAAGTTCATGTACTGTCCCGGAAGGTAGTCTTCGAGGTTCTGCAGATCGCCACGAAAGACATCTTCAGCGTGCTCCACCACGTACTCCTTCACGGCGCACAGGTTCATCGTGTACGGTGCGTGGGCGACGATGGTGCCGAAGCCGTGCTCCTGTATGATGGCCCGCAGTGCCGCGGCGTCCTCCGGCATGACCGGTTTGGCGGCACCGCCTCTGGGGCTTCGCAGGAAGAACGCGAACGTATCGCCTCCGAGGGTGAGGGTGGTCTTCCCCATGGCTTCCCAGCCCTTTGCCACGGACACGTGGGCTCCGATGTGGATCATGGATGGTCTCCTTACTTCAGGTTGACGATGGTGACGCCGTCTTCGCCCTCGCCGTAGGCGCCGAGGCGGTGGGACTTCACCCGTTTATTGTTGTCGAGGTAGCGTTTGACCGCTTTGCGCAGGACGCCGGTGCCCTTGCCGTGGATGACGGTGAAGGAGTCGACGCCGTAGCGGATCTGCAGGTCGAGGAACCGGTCGAGGGTCATGATGGCCTCTTCCTGGGTCATGCCCCGCAGGTCGACGGAGGTCTCCACTTTCGCGTTGGCCTTCCGTTCGAAGGAACTCGAGGCACCGCTGCCACGGGCCGTGTTCCGGCGGCGCTCCTGTTTGCGTTCGGCATTCTGCGCCTTCTGCGCACGTTTCTGGTCGTCGAGGCGGATGCGTCCGATGTCCACGCGGGTCTTCAGGATGCCGGCGGTCACTTCCACCTGCCCCCGCTTGTCCGGCAGAGCCGAGACCATGGCGGGCCCGAGGTCCTTGACGAGGACGCTGTCCCCCACCACCAGCGGGCGGGGCAGTTCGTAGTCATCGTCTTCCTCTTCGGCGGCGATGGGCCGTGTGATGTCATAAAGCGCGTCTTCGTGTTTGCGGATGGTCCGCTTCGCGTCGGCCGAGACCTGGGCAAGGTCCGCGGCCCGTTTGCGCTCTTTCTTCAGCTTTTCAAGGTCGTCCATGAAGTACGCCGCTTCCCGGCGGGCCTTGTCGAGGATCTTCTCGGCCTCGGCTCTCGCCTTGTCGAGCTCGGCGTCCCGCATGGCCTCGACGGAGTTCTTGACCTCCTCTGCCTTGTCCCGGGCCTCGCGGGCTTCCCGGGTCATCCGGTCGGCCTCTTCCCGCTCCTCGTCGAGGGCGGCGCGGCTCTGCTCGAGGGTCTCAACGACCCGTTCGAACCGGGTGTTCTCTTCCGAGACCAGTTCCTTCGCGCGGTCGACGACGTCCGAGGACAGGCCCAGCCGTTCGGAGATAGCGAACGCGTTGGACCGGCCCGGCGCTCCGATGAGCAGCCGGTACGTCGGCGACAGGGTGTTGATATCGAATTCGCAGGAGGCGTTCTCCACACGGTTCGTCTCCAGCGCGTAAGCTTTCAGCTCGGCATAGTGCGTGGTGGCGGCGATTTTCGCGCCCTGCAGGTGCAGCCGCTCCAGGACCGCCATAGCCAGGGCCGCGCCCTCGACGGGGTCGGTGCCGGCACCCAGCTCGTCGATGAGGACGAGGGACTTCTCGTTGGCGTTCTTCAGGATGTCCACGATGTTCGTCATGTGGGACGAGAACGTGGACAGGGACTGCTCGATGGACTGTTCATCGCCGATGTCCGCGTAGACCGACTCGAAGATGCACATCTTGCTGCGGTCCGCCACCGGGAGCATCATACCGGAGGCCGCCATGAGGGACATGAGGCCGAGGGTCTTGATGGACACGGTCTTACCGCCGGTGTTCGGGCCGGTGATGACCAGCGTGTCGAAGTCGTCGCCGAGACGGATGCTCGTCTTGACGACCTTCCGCGGGTCGATCAGCGGGTGCCGGGCCTCTCGCAGTTCGATGATGCCCGTATCGTTCAGGAGCGGAGCGGCGGCCTTCATGGAGTAGGCCATCTGGGCCTTGGCGAAGACCAGGTCCAGGTAGATGCCGCTCTCGTAGCTCTGTTTCGTTTCGTTGTAGATCGCCCCGGCCTGGTCCGACAGGTCCGCGAGGATCTTCTCGATCTCCTCCCGCTCCTTGCCGAGCAGGACACGGATCTCGTTGTTCGCCTCGACGACGGACATGGGCTCGATGAACACGGTGGCTCCGGAGTCCGAGGTGTCCTGGACGATGCCCGCGACGTCCGCCTTGTGCTCCCGCTTGACGGGCACGACATACCGGCCGTTGCGCATGGTGACGATGGCATCCTGCAGGATGGTCGAGTAGTGGGACGAGTGGATGATCCGGTCGAGCTGGTCGCGGATCTTCATCTCCTGCTGGCGCAGCTTCCGCCGGATGTCTTTCAGCTCCGCCGACGCGTTGTCCGCCATGCGGTCCTCCGACAGGATGGAGGTGAAAATGCGCTCCTCGAGGTACTTCTGCGGGGTCATCGAGTAGAAGTACGGGGACAGCGACGTGTCCACGCCCTCACAGGAGGAGTACCAGTCTGACAGGCCCCGGATGGCGCGCAGGGTCGAGCCCACGGACAGCAGTTCGCCCATGGACAGGACACCGCCCGTTGCGGCGATGTACATCTTGTTGTTCACATTGACGAGCCCGCCAAAGGAGGGTCCGCCGTACTTCGCGAGGAGCATGTGCGCGTCCAGCGTCTCCTGGAGCAGCCGCTCCGCCGCCTTCAGCGAGGTCTCCGGCTGCAGTTCCTGCGCCAGTTCTTTGGCGTCGTTCGACTGCACGAAGGTCTCGAGGATGGCAAGGACCTTGTCGTAATCGAGGGCCAGATAGTGTTTGTTGGTGATCATCGTTTTCTTCCTTTATGAGATCGAGCCGGCTCCCTTTCCCTTCGCTTCCACCCCCGAAGCCCACAGCCCTGCGCTTTGAGAACTGAGCGCCCGCCGGATGAAAGCTGACGGCAAAGGATCCGCCTCTCTATTTATCTAGGCAAACTTTTATAAAAATCCAAAGTTTTGAAATTTCGGCCGGTCTGCTGCAGCGTGAACTGTTCCGCCGCCTGGGAGAGCTCCAGCATCGCCTCGTCGGAGAGCGAGAAATTGAAGACCTTCTTCTCCTCGCTGTAGCAGATGAACCGCATGGCGGTCACCGCCGACAGCGACAGCTGCATGCCGTCCGCCGGGCCGCCGCAGTTCGAGCAGAACAGGAGACCGGAGGCCGGGTTGAAGAACATGGGGTCGGACTCGTAGGTGCCGCAGTGCTCACAGGCCACGAGGTTCGGCATATAGCCGGAGTTCGAGAGCGCCCGCAGTTCCGCGACGGCCTTCACCTGCGCCGGCGGACGTTTCTTCTCCGCCATCAGGTAGAGCGAGTTGAGGAGCAGTTTCAAAAGGTCCTCCGACTCATGGTTCTCCGGCGCCAGTTCCCCGAACAGCTCGGCGAGGTAGAAGGCGATCGCCATGGCGTCCATGTCCTCATTCAGTTTGAAGAACGACGCTTTCGGGGTGGCACTGTTCACGGAGTAGGAGTTCTTGCCCTTGTAGAACACGAAGTCGTTGTACGAGAGGAGCTGGGTCGTCGCGAGCATATTGCTCTTCACGGCCGTCGAGCGCCGGACGAAGGCCCGGATGAGCCCGTATTTGGAGGTGAGGACCGTGATCAGCGTATCGCTCTCACCGATCTTCTGCGTCTTGATGACGAGCCCGTCGGTCTCTATGTTCACAGCGCCTCACCCCTCTCCTTAATGGTTGAGAAATTCGCTGGAAAAGCTTCGCCTTGCTGCGAAGGTCGCGTTGCGGAGGCTGTACGGGGGAATCAATAACGCCTTCGGCGTACCCCGCAAAGCTCAATTCTTGCTGCGGCGAACTTTTCCCACGCGAATTTCTTATTTTATCACTGATAGCTATTATATTAAAAAAGCCTGCAGAAGACAAACCGTCTGACGCAGGCTTTTGTGTATTCTGTTAATCCAGTCCGAAGTTGTGGATGAGTCCTTCGCGGTCTCTCCAGCCCTCCTTGACCTTCACCCAGCACTGCAGGTTGATGTGGCAGTCGAAGAACTTCTCCATGTCTTCGCGGGCGTAGGTGGAGATCTTCTTGAGCATGGCGCCCTTCTTGCCGATGACGATGCCCTTGTGGCTCTCCTTCTCGCAGTAGATGGTGGCGTCGATGTCGACGATGCCGCTGCCGTCTTCCCGCTCGTGCATCTGCTCGATGCTGACCGCGATTCCGTGGGGCACTTCCCGGTCGAGGAGCCGGAGCATCTTTTCGCGGATGATCTCCGCGGCGATGACTCTCTCAGGCTGGTCGGTGAGCGCGTCGTCCGAGAAGAAGTGCGGGGACTCCTGGGCGAGTTTGCTCAGTTCCGCGATGACCTCGTCGACCCCTTCCCCCTTCACGGCAGACGTGGGGACGATGGCTTCGAAGTCGTGGAGCTGCATGAGTTCCGCGATGCGGACCGCCAGCTGTTCCTTCTCGGCGACGGTGTCGATCTTGTTGATGACCAGCACGCAGGGGATCTTTTCCCGCTTGATCTTCTTCAGCAGTTCTGCCTCGGCGGGACGCAGGACCTCGTCGTCTTCCTTTTCCGGTTCGACGACCAGGAGCGCCGCGTCGACCCCGTCGATGCCGTCGATGACCGCCTTCACCATCTTCTCGCCGAGTTTGTTCTTCGGGCGGTGGTAGCCGGGGGTATCGGTGAACACGAGCTGGGTCTCATCCTCGGTGAGGACGCCCATGATGCGGGTGCGCGTAGTCTGGGGCTTGGCGGACACGATGGCCACCTTCTGCCCGAGCATTTTGTTCAGGAGCGAGGACTTGCCCACGTTGGGACAGCCGACGATCGCAACGAACGCAGTTTTTGTCTCCATGTATGTGCGGGCGATTTACGCCTCATCCTCCATATAGTAGTTGCCGTCCCGGCGCAGGCCGAGCTCCGTGAGAGCCTTCTCTTCCTTCTCTCTCATGCGGACCATCTCGAGACCGCCGTTCTCATGGTCATACCCGAGCAGGTGGAGCATGGAGTGGACGGTGAGGTAGCCGACTTCGCGGTCGAGGGAGTGGCCGTAGCGCTCGGCCTGTTCCATCGCTTTTTCGAGGGACAGGACGATGTCGCCCAGCTGGGCTTCACCGGTGGACAGGTTCATATCGTAAACACCGTCAACGCCGAGGGGGAACGACAGGACGTCGGTCTCCTTGTCGATGTTGCGGTAGGTCTTGTTGAGTTCACGGATCTGCTCGTTGTCGACGATCTTGACGGAAACTTCCGCGTCTTCTGCGAATTCTTCCATGACGAGCACGGCGGTGCAGCAGCGGCGGATGAGCAGGCGGAGTCCCTTCGGGACCTTGACGGTTTTCTGGTCGTTGGTGATGACGACTTTGACTTTCTTTGCCACAGGACATTCCTCCTTGTCGGTACAGTGTGGCGATTTACTTCTTGTGGTTCTTTTTCACAGCGTCTTTTTCCTGACGCTCGGCATAGCGGTCGTATGCCTTGACGATCTCCTGGACGAGATGGTGACGGACGACGTCTTTGTCATTGAAATAGACGGTGGTGATGCCGTCGATGTCCTTTAAGATGCGGGTGACTTCCTTGAGTCCCGACTTCTTGCCGCCCGGCAGGTCGATCTGCGTGACGTCGCCGGTGACGACGGCCTTCGAGTTCGAGCCGAGACGGGTGAGGAACATCTTCATCTGTTCGGAGGTGGTGTTCTGGGCTTCATCGAGAATGATGAAGCTGTCATCTAAAGTTCTGCCGCGCATGTAAGCGAGCGGTGCCACTTCGATGCTGCCGCGTTCGAGCTGTTTCTGAAAACTCTCGGCGCCGAGCATATCGAAAAGGGCATCGTAGAGGGGTCGCAGATAGGGGTCGACCTTCTGCTGGAGGTCGCCGGGCAAAAAGCCGAGGCTCTCCCCCGCTTCCACGGCGGGTCTGGTCAGAATGATGCGGTTGACTTCCTTGGCTTTGAAGGCCTTGACGGCCATGGCGACCGCCAGGTACGTTTTTCCGGTACCGGCGGGTCCGATGCCAAAGACGACGGTGTTGTCCCGGATGGCTTCCACGTAGGCTTCCTGACCGAGGGTCTTCGCCTTGACGGGCTTGCCGCGGGAGGTGATGCAGATGGCGTCCGCCATCAGCTTCGAAAGCTTCCGGTCGGCACCTTCGTTCACCATGGAAATGACGTAGTGGATGTTCTGCTCGTTCAGCTGTTCGCCCTTCTTCAAAAGGACCAGCATCCCCTGTACGGCACGGGCTGCCGCCTCGACCTTCGCTTCATCGTCACCGGTCAGCTTGAGCTCACCGCCGCGATTCACCGCAGTCACATGATATTCGTCCTCCAGGATCCGGATGTTGCTGTCAAAACTGCCGAACAGTCCGGAGATGAGGTCGACTTCTTCGAACGGGATGCGTCTCTCTGCCATACGAGAACTCCTTTCGTCATTTTGCAACCATTATAGAGCAATATTCACAAAAAGGAAATGCACAGTTTAGACAATGTTCCTAGTTTTTTTGCCCGCATTCTATGTACAACTTTTAATTATAAGAGTAAAAAAGAAGGCCCCCGTTTCGGGGGCCTTCCGGCTTGTCAAGACTTATTCTGCGTCGCCCAGACCGGACTCGACGAGTTCGACGGCCTTTGCAAGAGCGGCCTCTTCATCGGGGCCTTCGCACTTGATCTCAAGTTCGGCACCGAACTTGATGCAGGCGGCCATGATGTTCATGATGGATTTACCGTTGACATCCTTGCCGTTGAAGTTGAAGGTGACGGTGCTCTGGAACGCGCTCATCTCTTTGATGAAGTAGTTCGCGGGGCGCATGTGGAAGCCTTCTTTGTTGATAACTTTAACAGTCTGAGATACCATGTTGCATTTCTCCTTTTATGTAGTGATTCCGTGGCGATTTACGCCTTTTTCGCTTTTTCTGCCTTGCGGGCAGCTTTTTCCGCTTCGATCTCTTCCTTGGAGACGATGTCCTTCTTCAGGAGGCCGAGCATCGCCATACCGGCAAGAGCACCGGCTGCGAGGGCAATGAGGTAGAAGTACCATCTGCCGACCGTGGCGAAGACGAAGATACCGCCGTGGGGAGCCATGAGCGTGCACTTGAAGAGTGCGGAGAGGGCACCGGCGACACCGGAGCCGACCATCATGGCAGGAATGACGTGCGCGGGGTCAGAAGCTGCGAACGGGATGGCACCTTCGGTGATGAAGGAGAGACCCATGACATAGTTGGTCGCAGCGGTGGAGCGTTCCTGTTTCGTGAACTTCTGCGGGAAGAACTGGCAGGCCATAGCAATGGCGATCGGGGGAACCATGCCGCCGATCATGACGCAGGCCATCATCAGGTAACCGGCGTCCGTGCCAAGGGACAGCATGCCAACACCGAAGAGGTAAGCAGCCTTGTTGATCGGGCCGCCCATGTCGGTGGCCATCATGAGGCCGAGCAGGAGACCGAGCAGAACGATGAGGTTCTTGCTGTACAGGAAGTTCAGGAAGGTGGAGATGCCGTTGTTGATCGCGATCATGACCGGGTCGACCGTACACATGACGACGGCGATGAGCGCCGCACCGATCAGCGGATAGATGAGCATCGGGCGGATACCGTCAAGGGAGGCCGGGAACTTGGACGTAGCCTTCTTCAGCCAGTTGACGATGAAGCCGGCGACGAAACCGGCGAGAAGGGCGCCGAGGAAACCGGCGGAGACGTCCTGTCCTGCGGGAGCAGCCCAGGTGGCGCCGATCTTGGCGAGGTAACCACCGACGAAACCGACAGCGAGGCCGGGACGGTCGGCGATGGACATGGCGATGAAGCCGGCAAGAACGGGAAGCATGAAGCCGAAGGCTGCGTTACCGATGGCGTTGAACCAGCTGGAAATAGCGGTCATGCCACCGAAGTCGGAGCCGTAAGCGAGGCCGTTCTGTGCGCAGTAGATGGTATCGGCCAGGAAGGACAGGGCGATGAGGATACCGCCGCCGACGACGAAGGGAAGCATGTGGGAAACACCGTTCATCAGGTGTTTGTAGACCTTTCTCCAGGTGCTCTCGTCGTCAGACGCGGCCTCTTCGGTCGTGGCGCCCGCTTCTGCTTTGTAGACGGGAGCTTCGCCGCTGGTGGCCTTGGTGATGAGTTCTTCTGCTTTGTGGATGCCGTCGGCGACCGGGACTTTGACAAGGTGCTTGCCATCGAAACGGGCCATTTCGACATTCTTGTCTGCCGCGATGATGACGCCGTCAGCACCGGCGATCTCTTCTGCGGTCAGGACGTTTTTGGCACCGCCGGAGCCGTTGGTCTCGACTTTGATCGGGATGCCCATCTCTTCGCCCTTCTTCTCGAGGGCTTCCGCTGCCATGTAGGTATGGGCGATACCGGTCGGGCAGGCGGTAACGGCGACGACGCGGGGGCCGGCTGCGGCAGCAGTGGCAGCAGCACCGGCGGCTGCGGTAGCAGCAACAGCGGCGACCTTTTTCTTCGGTGCCGGTTCTTCTTCCGGATACTTGGCGTCTTCCTGCTTGTTGATGATCTCAAGGAATTCCTCCGGAGTCTTGGCGGCACGAAGAGCTGCGCCGAAGTCCGGATCCATCAGCATGACCATCAGTCTGGAGAGGATCTCCAAGTGAGCGTCGCCGGCGCCTTCCGGAGCGGCGATCATGAATGCGAGCGTTGCCGGCTGTCCGTCGGGAGCGTCATAATCAACACCGTCCGGGATGGTGATAGCGGCAAGGCCGGGATGCTTGGCAGCGGCGGTCTTGGCATGCGGGACAGCAAGGCCTTCGCCGATGGCAGTGGTGCTCTCGGACTCACGTTTCAGGATGGCAGCTTTGTAGCCGGCCACGTCAGCCAGATTGCCCACTTTGTCGTGGAGAGACACGAGTTTGTCGATGGCAGCTTCTTTGTTCGCTGCGCTTACGCCGAGCTCGATGGCTTCCACTTTGAGTAGATCTCTGATCCTCATAGTAGGTACCCTCTTTCTCAAAAATAGATTCCGTAATTATTTCTAACAACTGCAAAAAGATCAGTCTTCAAAGCAGTTGTGATAGACTTCCCAGATCTGCTCTCCGGGTGCGAGGCCGTCGTTGAAGGCGGAAGCGCCGCCGGCAGCAGAACCGAGTTTCAGAGCATAGCGGTAGTCGTGTTTCGTTTCATAGCCGGCCACGAAGCCTGCGACCATCGAATCGCCGCAGCCGACGTTGTTGATGGCGTTGCCCTTTGCGATGCCCTCCGAGTTGACCGCGCCGGTCTCGTCGACCAGAGTGGCGCCCTTGCTGCCGCGGGAGACGAGCACGTTGACCGCGCCCATTTCCTGGAGCTTCCGGGCGTACTTCTCGATCTTCTCGACATCGGTGGACTTGACGTCGTCGTGGAAGAGTTCGGAGATCTCGTGGTGGTTCGGCTTGATGAGGAACGGCTTGTAGGGCAGGACCTTCAGGAGGCCTTCGCCCGTGGTGTCGACGACGAACTTGATGCCGCGGCCGTCGAGGCGCTTCAGGATGCGTTCGTAAATGTCTTCGGGGCAGCTTCCGGGGACCGCGCCGGCGAGGACCAGTACATCGCCTTCCTCGAGCTTGTCGAGGACCGCGAACAGGGCTTCGATGTCCCTGTCGGTGACCTCCGGGCCGGGAGCGTTCACATCGAACTGCTCCTGTGCGAAAAGTTTGACGTTGATGCGGGTGGTGCCGTGTTCGAGGTAGACGAACTCGGTCTCGATGCCCTCCGCCTGGACGAGGCGTTCGAGCTCATGTCCGGTGAACCCCGCTGCGAGGGCGATGGCCTTCGTGGGGATGCCGAGACGGGACAGGACGACGGACACGTTGATGCCCTTGCCGCCGAGTAAGATCTCCGCGGACTTCGCCCGGTTGATGTCCTCCGACCCGACATAGTCGCAACGCATGACGTAGTCGAGCGCCGGGTTCAGAGTGACCGTGTATACCATAGTGCAGGACCTCCTTTACTCCCCTACCACCTTGACGACCGTCTGTTCGGCGTAGCGCTGGTCGGGTAAATGGTCAGTTATGATGGCGGAACTGTTGAGCGTTCCGAATGTGACGGTGGAGACTTTTCCGAACTTGCTCGAGTCAGCCAGGACGTAGGAGACGAAGCTCCGGTCGATGGCGGCGGACTTCAGGAAGGCTTCATCGGTGTCCGGGGTCGTGTACCCGTACTTGGCGGAGACACCGTTCGTTCCGATGAACGCTTTGGAAAAGTTGTACTGGTTCAGGTTCTGTGCGGCAGCCAGTCCGACGACCGCTTCCGTGACGGCTTTCAGCTCGCCGCCGAGGATGATGGCGCGGAACCCGCGTCTGGCAAGTTCCCTCGCGTGGACGATCCCGTTCGTGACGAAGGTCGCGTCCTCCGGTTTGAGGTAGTCGAGCATGAGCAGCGTGGTGGTGCCGGCGTCGAGGAACACGAAGTCTCCGGGCTGGACCTGCTCCGCAGCATAGCGGGCGATGAGCCGCTTCTCGTCGATGTTCTTCGAGATCTTCTCATCGATGTCGTCCTCGCTGAGGAGGAACTGACGGTTCGTCTGTGTGGCACCGCCGTGGACCCGGTGGAGTTTTCCCATGCGGTCGAGGGCCAGAAGGTCTCTCCGGATGGTGCTCTCGGAGGTATTCAGCTGCTCGGTCAGTTCGGTGACCGAGACGGCACCTTTCTCCTGCAGCTGATGAAGGATGGCTTCATGGCGCTGCTGGGTCAGCATTGACATCTTGTGTCACCTCTTTCTTCTGCTTACATTATAAGCTTTTGCCGAACAAGATACAATCGGTTTTGACCGATTTCGACAAAGTTCGTTCAAAAGTAACCATTGTGAGCCCGCTTTCTTGTGATATTCCCCAAGTTTTCGCCCTGTATTTGACCGGTTTTGACCGATTTTCTTTCCCGTTCAGTGAAACAGTCATTTTATCTGCTCCCTATTGCCGTTTTGAAGGTCCTTTGGTATAATCTAGCGGAATTTTAATGTATCAATATACTATCTATCAGGAAGATTGCGAGGAGAATCCATGTCTACCTTCCGTCCGTTCCGGGCCGTCCGCCCCACCGCCGAGCTGGCCGACAAAGTCGCTGCGCTCCCCTATGATGTCTACAGCGGTGAAGAAGCCCGTGAATACGTCAAGGACAAACCCTATTCGTTCCTGCACGTCGACAAAGCTGAGATCGACCTGCCGAGAAGCACCTACAAGTATGACGACGCTGTTTACGAGCGCGCCGCCTCGAAGCTCCGCCACATGAAGGCGGACGGTGTGTTCCTGCAGGACGACACACCTGGCTTCTATATCATGGAGCAGACCTGGCGCGGCCGCACCCAGACCGGTCTCGTCGGCTGTGCGTCCATCGACGACTATCTGAACTCCGTCATCAAGAAACATGAGAATACCCTGGCTGCCAAAGAGGTCGACCGCATCAAACACGTCTCGGCCTGCAACGCCAACACCGGTCCCATCTTCCTCACCTATCGGGAGAACGAGGACATCACCGCCATCATCAAAGGGCTGAAAGAGGCCGAGGCTCCGGTCTACGACTTCACGACCGAAGACGACGTCCACACCCGCTGCTGGGTCGTCTGCGACCCGGAGGTCACCGAAAAGCTCAGCACGCTGTTCGAGGATGTCGAGTCCCTCTACATCGCCGACGGACACCACCGCTGTGCATCCGCGGTCCGCGTGGGTGAAAACAAGCGCAAGGAGAACCCGGACTACACCGGAGACGAGGAGTTCAACTTCTTCCTCGCCGTCGCCTTCCCCTCCTCCGACCTCGAGATCATGGACTACAACCGTGTCGCGAAGATCCCGGAGGGCAAGTCGAACACCGAACTGTTCGCCGACATCGGCATCGACTTCTACATGGAGGAGATGGACGGTCCCTTCCATCCGGAACGCCCCTGGCACATCGGCATGTACTTCGACCGGAAGTGGTATCGGCTCATCGCCCGCAACGGCACCTTCGACAAACGGGACCCGGTCGACTCCCTCGACGTCTCGGTCCTGCAGAACAACCTCATCTCCCCGGTCCTGGAGATCACCGACCCCCGTACGGACTCCCGCATCGACTTCGTCGGCGGCATCCGTGGTCTCAGGGAACTCGAGCGGAGAGCCAACTCTGACATGGACATCGCGTTCGCGATGCACCCCACGAGCATCGAACAGCTCATGGCCATCGCCGACGCCGGCGCCCTCATGCCGCCCAAGTCCACCTGGTTCGAGCCGAAGCTCCTCTCCGGCCTGTTCATCCACGAACTGGACTAAACACATCACCAAACACAAAAAGACTCTCGATTGCTCGAGAGTCTTTTTTATTTCCTTTCATCAGGACCGAACTTTTGTTATGCAAACACCGGGATGACTTCGCCGGGGGCTTCGAGGGTGTAGCCGCCCATTTCGGTGAGGCGGGCAGCGAACTCGTCGCTCTTCAGGACGGCGAGGAAGCGTTGCACTTCCGGGGTCTCCAGTGCGGAGTCCCGGACGAGGAAGTCGTACTCTTCATCCCACAGCGGGACGAAATCGAGACCGTAGGTCTTCGCGGCGGAGTAGATGCCCATGCCGGCGTCGGCGCCGCCGTCTGCGACGGCTGCAGCAACGGCGGTGTGGGTGTACTCTTCGCGGGTGTAGCCATAGATGTCGTCCGGCGTCATGCCCTCCTTTTCGAGCAGGTAGTCGAGGAGGATGCGGGTGCCGGCGCCCTTCTGGCGGTTGACGTACCGTTTCCCGATGAGGTCCTTCACGGAGTGGATAATCTCCGGGTTCCCCTTCTTGACCATGAGGCCCTGCTGACGGATGACGCAGCGGATGAGGGTGACCCCGCCGTTCGGGAAGTACTGGCGGACATAGGCTTTGTTATATTCTCCGGACTCCGCGTCCAGCAGGTGGATGCCGCCGAGGGCGGTCTCCCCTGCTCTCAGAGCCATGATGGCGCCCATGGAGCCGACGTGGGAGGAGACGACATAGGTCCGGGGGTCCTGTCGGATGAGCAGGTCTGCCGCCTCGTCGATCAGCGGGTCGTGGGACCCGGTGATGGAAAGGCTGTTCTCCAGTTCGACTTTGTCTCTCTGCAGAGCAACGTCGACGGTGGCGCCGGCCTCGAGGCCTTCACTGTTCTGGTCGACGACGAAGAGGCCGCCGGCCTTGGCAAAGCCTGTAACGACGCCCGCGCCTCTCGGCATGGGCACCGCGATATTCTTGCCGTCCACTTCCGCGACGCGGCAGCGGAGGAATTCTTCATACTTCAGGGACGAGGTCAGTTTGCGGGAGACCTGTGCCTGTACCGTCTCGTCCCGTTCCGGTTCTCTGTGGGTCAGGAGCGCGCAGACATACTTGACGATCTCCTCCATGACGATGATGCCGGAGACCGGGTAACCGGGCATGCCGCAGAAGGGCTTCTTTCCGATCATGCCGAGGACGGCGGGCTTGCCGGGTTTGATGGCGATGCCGTGGACCAGCAGTTCACCGAGGTTCGTGAGGATGGTGGACGTGTAGTCGTCCCGGCCGGCGGAGGAACCCGCAATGGTCAGGACCGCGTCGCACTCTTCAGCCGCCTTGGTGACCGCCGCTTCGAGGAGGTCGACTTTATCCTTGACGACGGGATAGACGATGGCGTCCGCGCCCCAGTCGGAGAGCATGGCGGAGAAGATGGCGGAGTTGAATTCCGGGATGTCGCCGGGCTTTAAGTCTGCGTCGCCGTCGACGATCTCATCGCCGGTGGGGATGATGCCGAAGACCGGGCGCTTGACGACTTCCACCTCGTAGACACCGGCGGCCATGAAGGCACCGATGAGGGCGGGGGTCATGACGGTGTAGGACGGGACGATCATATCGCCCATGCAGATGTCCTCGCCGACCTGACGGACGTTGTCCCAGGGGACGCAGGCGGAGTACAGAAGGACGTCTCCGTCCTCTGCCTCGACGACGTTCTCGATCATGACGACGGCGTCAGTGTTCTCGGGCAGCGGGTCGCCGGTGTCGACGACGATGTACTCGTCCGCGGTCAGGCGGACCGGGTTGCCTTCGGTGGCGCCGACGGTCTTCGAAGCCAGCACGGCGATGCCGTCCATGGCGCTCGCCACATAGTGGGGCGAGGAGCGGACCGCGTAGTGGGCACGGGCGGTCACACAGTTGTTGGCCTCCCGGACTTTGACCATTTCGGTGGCCACCGGGATGTCAGCGGCGCGGACCGCGTCGATCATTTTCTGCCGGGCTTCATCCAGCGAGATATTGGTCAGAAACTCATACTTTTTCAAAACAGTAACACCTTCACTTTCGCACCCCGTTCGAGGCCTTCGAGGTCCCGGGGGATGGTGATGGTCCCGTCCGCTTTCGAGAGGACGGAGACGACGCCGGACTTCGCCGGCAGCGGAACGGCTTTGCCGTTCTCCAGAGCGACGCCCAGGATCTCTTCCCGGCCGTGGTTCGACGGCACTTTCTGAGAGAGTTCGGCCTCCACATAGCGGGGCACAGCGATGGCGCCGCGGCGTTTCAGGATGGCGGGTTTCGCGAACAGATGGAACGTATAGAACGCGGCGGCCGGATGGCCCGGAAGGCCGAAGGCCGGCACATCGCCGTCGAGCATGGCAAACATGGTGGGCTTGCCCGGTTTCAGGGCGACGCCGTGGAAGTAGACCTCGCCAAAGGAGGCCAGGACCCGGTTGACGTTGTCCCGCTCCCCGACCGACGAACCGCCGGAGATGATGAGGAAGTCACATTCCTTCCGGACGGTGTCGATGGCGGCTCTCAGAGCGACCTCTTCGTCCGGCACGATGGGATAGGTTTTCGCGATGCACCCCAGCGCCTGCACAGCGGCGGCGAGGGTCACCGAGTTGATGTTGCGGATCTCCGTCCCCTTCGGGGTCTCGGTGTAGTCCACCAGTTCATCGCCGGTGGAAAGGATGCCGACGGTCAGAGGCTTCCGGACGTTCAGTTCGGAGATGCCAAGGGCCGCGAGCACTGCCGTATGGCGGGGCTCGATGAGCGTGCCCTTCGGGACCGCGACACCGCCGAGGGCGATGTCATCCCCCTTTGCGTTGACGTTCTCCCCGGGGGCGACCGGTTTCAGCATGTAGCGGAATTCATCGCCGAGGTCTTCGGAGTGCTCGACCATGACGACCGCGTCTGCCCCTTCGGGGACCTGGCCGCCGGTCGGGACCTGCATGCAGGAGCCCTTCGGCAGGACGCGTTTCTCGTCCTCCCCCATCAGGACTTTCCCGGCATAGGTGACCATGGCGGGCAGCGCCTCGGAGCAGCCGTAGGTGTCAGCGGCACGAACGGCAAACCCGTCCACGGTGGAACGGGCATAGGCCGGCAGGTCTTCGGGGCTCAGGATGTCCTCCGCGACGACTTTCCCGAGGGCATCCGGCAGGCCGACGGTCTCGACGTCTGCCGCCTCAGGGATCTTTTCGAGAATGATGCGGACCGCTTCTTCTCGTGTTACAACGTTCAGCATGGTTTATTCGTTCACTTTCTTGCGCATTCGGAGGCCTCACCGAGGAGGATCTCCAGCCCGTGGCGCAGCGGGCCGATGATGTATTCGAGGCTCTCTTTGACGGCCTTCGGGCTGCCGGGCATGTTGACGATGAGCGTCTGTTTCCGGATGCCGGCCGCGGCTCTCGAGAGCATGCCCTTCGGGGTGATGGTCATGGAGTAGGCGCGCATGGCCTCGGGGATGCCCGGGACCAGACGGTCGCTGACCGCGATGGTGGCTTCCGGGGTGACATCTCTCATGGAGAAGCCGGTGCCGCCGGTCGTGAAGATGATGTCGGCAAGGCCTTCGTCGGCGATGCGCTTCATCTCGTTCTCCAGCGTCTCCTGATCGTCCGGGAGCACTTTGTATACGGTGACCTCGTAGCCTTCCGGCTCGATGATCTCCTGGATGGCGGGACCGCTCAGGTCTTCGCGCTCGCCTTTGGAACCTTTGTCGCTGGCCGTGATGATGGCCGCTTTGAAAATGCGTCTTTCGTCGCTCATATCATTAACCTCCGATCAGAGACATATCTCTTGTATCGATATCCTGTTTTTCCGCGTAGTCGAGGAACGTGTGGTGCTCCGGTTTCCGGTCCAGCGATGCCAGGATCAGCTGTTTGATCTGGTCATCGGTCAGGTCCTGCCGGACGGGGCTTCTGAGGTTGACCCCCACGTCATACTGCAGGCAGAGTTTCAGGAACCCTTCCGGGGTCATCCGGACCCGGTTGCAGGTGTCGCAGAACGCGTGGCTCATCGCCGAAATGACACCGACGGAGCCTTGGAACCCTTCGGGTTTATAGTAGACCGCGGGGCCGTTTCCCCGGGGCGACGGGTCCTCCGCCAGCTCGCCGAGGGAGCTCCGCAGCAAGTCGAGCAGTTCGTCCTTGTAGATGGCCTGCTCGTAGTCGTGTTTGCCTATGGGCATGTATTCGATGAAGCGCACACCGATGTTCCGGTCCTTCGCCATAGCAGCGATGTCCGCCAGTTCGTCGTCGTTGACGCCCCGCATGGCCACGCAGTTGACCTTGGTGTTGAGCCCCTCTTCCTCCGCGAGGCGGATGGCATCGAGGACCTTCGGCAGGTTCCCGGTGGTGCGGGTGATCTCGTCGAAGCGCTCTTCCTTCAGCGTGTCGAGGCTGATGTTCACACTGGTGAGGCCCGCGTCTTTCAGGTCGTCCAGCAGCGTCGGCAGCAGGAGACCGTTCGTCGTCATCGAAATGGTCTCGATGCCGGGCATGTCGTGGATCTCCCGGACGAGCTTCACGAGGCCCCGTCGGACCGTAGGTTCTCCCCCGGTCAGGCGGATGTGTTTGATGCCCAGTTCCGCAAAGATGCGGATGAGCCGGAGCAGTTCCTCGTAACGCAGGATGTCGTCGTGGGAGACGGACGGGATGCCGTCGGGCGGCATGCAGTAGACACAGCGGAAGTTGCAGCGGTCGGTGACGGAGACTCTCAGGTAGTCGATGACGCGTCCGTACCGGTCTTTCATACGACTGCCCCCGTCAGAGCGCCGCTCTCGTACAGTTCCAGAATGAAGTCGGCGATGCCCTTGATGTCTTCCCGGTCGAACACCGGTTTCGAAGACGTGTAAGCTGCGTCTTTGGCGATATACCCCAGTACCTTCTCCTCGCTCAGCGCGGGCGACCGCTCGTCATCCGGTTTGATGATCTCGAGTTTCGGGAGTTCCGTTCCCCGCAGGCCTTCGACCAGTAGCAGGTCTGCCTCCGGGAACTGGGTGAAGAGTTCCTCGTACGGCGGCAGAAGCTTGCGAGAAACCTGATACTGACTGTCGTCAAAGAAGAGGGTCCCGGCGGCGCCCACTTCCAGGAACCGGTAGGTGTCAGTACCCGGCATATCGGGCTTGAAGTGGCCGCCGTTCTTGAAAACGGCGAGTTTGACTCCGCGGGAGATCAGCTCGGGAATGAGTTTCTCCAGCACCGTAGTCTTGCCGCTGTTCTTGATGCCGCAGACGGAGATGACGGGCTGCTGCGGACCGTAGGAGAAGTCCCCGGACTTGCCGCCGGTCTTCTCGCAGAGGTGGATGTTCTCCATCCGCATCCGCTTGTCCATCGCCTTGCACATG
>JAFTZU010000144.1 GCA_017461005.1 Clostridia bacterium | reverse complement strand
TGATCAACGAAGACAACGTCTGCGAATACGCTCCCGTCGGCTGCCTCGAGAACACCATGGTCGGCAACGACCGGTCCGGCACCGTCGACAATAACATCAACCTTCTGAAGGCCCTCGAACTGGTCTACAACAACGGTAAGGACATGGAGCCCTACGAAGACGTCATGGGCGGCAAGCCCACGAAACTCACCCAGGACGGTCCCAAGACCGGCGAACTGAAAGACCTCGACACCTGGGAGAAGTTCTTCGACGCTTACAAGAAACAGACGGAATACCTCATCAAGAAATTCGTCGACAACTACGAACTCTCCGAGTCCATCCGTGCGAAGTACAACCCGACCCCGTACCTGTCCTGCCTCGTCGGCGGCTGTGCCGAAAAGGGCCTGGACGTCACGCAGGGCGGCGCCGAGATCGGCTTCGTCACCATGGAAGGCGTCACCTTCGCCTCCACGGTCGACAGCCTCCTCGCGGTCAAGTACCTCGTCTACGACAAGAAAGAATGCACCCTTGAGGAACTTGTCCAGGCCCTCTACGACAACTGGGAAGGCCACGAGGTCCTTCAGGCAAAGGCCAAGAACCGTGCGCCGAAGTACGGCCGTGACGACGACGAAGCCGATGAGCTCGCCCGCGAAGTCATGGAATTCTGGTCGGATGAAGCCTGGAAGTATGAGACGAAGTCCACCCACAGACGGTTCCGTCCGGGCATGCTGTCCTGGAACTACTGGGTCGGTTCGTCCTACGTCATGAAGGCGTCCGCCAACGGCCGCGCGAACCCGCAGTTCCTGTCCAACGCCATCTGCCCGTCCAACGGCGCGGACATCAACGGCCCGACCTCGAACGTCAACTCCGTCGGCAAGGCCCTCGGCGGCAAAGTCCCCGGCAGAGGCGACTGGACCGAGTATGTCAACTACCTGCCGAACGGCGCATCCCACACCATCACCTTCAATACATCGCTGATCCGCGATCCCACTCACAAAGAGAAATTCAAATCCTTCATCCTCGGTTACATCGAGAACGGCGGCACGGCCCTGCAGATCAACATCCTCGACCCGGATGTCCTGAGAGAAGCGCAGGCCCATCCGCAGGATTACCGCCACCTGCTCGTCCGCATCACCGGTTACAACGCGTACTTCGTGTCCATCGGCCGCGAACTGCAGGATGAAGTCATCGCCAGAGAAAGCCACATGGGGTACAAACATGAAAGTTTTGGACATCCAGCGCATGTCGACGGAAGACTGCCCGGGTCTTCGGACCACCGTGTTTTTGAAGGGCTGTCCACTGGCGTGCACCTGGTGCCATAACCCGGAGAGCATCGAACCGCGTTCCCACGTCGAGTGGAAGGGCGTCCTGTGCATCGGCTGCGGCATCTGCGGAACGGTCTGTCCCCAGCACGGCATCACGTTCGATGAGGACGGCGTGCACACGGCGGACTTCTGCAACGCCTGCGGCACCTGCACCAGGGAGTGCCCGACCCAGGCCCTCGAACTCAAGGGCATCAACTACACCGTCGACGATCTCTACAAGGTGGTCATCAAGGACCGGGCCTTCTGGGGCAAAGACGGCGGCGTCACGGTGTCCGGCGGGGAAGCGACCCTGCAGTGGCAGGACGTGCTCGCCCTCTTCAAGAAGTGCAAAGAAGACGGCGTCCACACCGCCCTCGACACCTGCGGCTTCAACCAGCGCGAGGTGTTCGAAGCACTTCTGCCGTACACGGACATCTTCCTGTATGACCTCAAACTCTTCGACGACGAAGAGCACATCAAGTACACGAACCAGTCCAACAAGCTCATCTTCGAGAACTTCGAATGGCTCGCCGGGACGGACGCCCGCATCTGGGTCCGGACACCCATCATCCCCGGCGCCACGGACACGGACGAGAACATCAAGGGCCTCGCCGGCATCGTCCGGGACCGGGTCGAGAAGTGGGAACTCTGCGCATTCAACAACCTCTGCCAGGACAAGTACGACCGTCTTGGCAAAGAGTGGGACTTCAAGGGCACCGGCCTCATGCACAAGGAGCGTATGGAGGAACTGACGCAAATCGCCCACGAAAACGGGTCCTCCGTCGCTGTATGGAGCGGCGCCACTGCCCTGACTGACTAACGTATTGAAGGAGGAGACCTCTATGAGGAAATATACCGAAGAGGAACTGAAATATTTTGACAATCCTTATAAAGTTGCCATCATCGCGACACTCGATGAGGACGGCGACATCCATATGTTCAACGCGTCGACCCTCATGAACAAGGGGGAAGACGAGATGATGTTCGGCGAATTCGTTCGCGGAAAGAGCAAGAAACTCATCTACCAGAACCCGAAGACCGGCTTTTTCATCATGTCGGTGGACCAGCATTTCTGGACCGGCACCATGGACTTCACGCACTCCGTCACGGAGGGTGAGGACTATGTCTACATGAACCAGTACCAGCTGTTCCGGTTCAACACGTACTTCGGTGTCTGCGAAGTCCACTATGCGGACCTCAAGAACATTTCGGACATGCAGAAACTGAACCTGCCGGCGGTCATCGCGAATGCC
>JAFTZU010000143.1 GCA_017461005.1 Clostridia bacterium | reverse complement strand
TTTCCGCCATGTTCGTTTCCATGCTCTGGAAGAAAGGTTCGTCCAAGGGCCAGTCCATGGGCATCGCCATCTTCAAGTTCCTGGGGACCGTAGCTCCCGGCCTTATGGGCGCCTCCGTCCTCATCAAAGAGTACGGCCTCACCATCCCTATGGCTCTCGGCGACATCACCTTCATGCCCCTCATGAAAGTCCTGCTCGTTGCCTTTGCTGTGTTCGACTGCACCTACATGATCAGCCTTTACAGAATGATCAAGTACCGCGAGCACTGCAACCCCTGGACCAAGAAACCGCTGTCCGAGGAAGAAATCGCCAAACTCAAACCCTATGAGATGGTCACTGCAGACGAAGAGTTTGCAGATTGTGTATAAACACCAGCTCCTTCTTCTCAAAGCTCACGCAGAAAGATACTCCGCAGGGCTACTTGCTCTGCGGAGTATCTTTTTTTATTCGTGGATGCCGGAAAGCCGGTAGAGGATGGCGGCCATGTCTTCATCGGACTCCTTCATGCCGCCCCGCGCCCACTCGATGAGCATGCTGGCGAGGCCGGCGGAGGCGAAGGCCACTTCGTATTTGGAAATGTCGTAGTCGATCGCGGCGACCTTCAGGACTTTGGAGGAGACCGCTTTTGCCAGCACCTTCGAGTACTCGGCGAACTTGTCGTAGATGAGGTGGTCCAGGTCCGCTTTCACCAGGGCCTGAAGGAATTCGCTGTGCTGGCGGAAGTAGGGAAAGAAGCGTTCCTGGATCGCGGAGATCTGATGGTCTCCTGACGCCATGACCTCTTTCAGGTAGTCCGCAAAGATGTGGTCGAGGTGTGCCGTCAGGACGTGGTCCTTCGACAGGTAGTTCCGGTAGAATGCCATGCGGGAAACGCCTGCCCGTTCCGTCAGTTCCTTGATGGTGATCTTCTCATAGGGTTTCTTCTGCATCAGCTGCAGGAGTGCCGTGTAGATGGTGTCCCGCGCTTTCGTGCTGTAGTCCAGCTGTCTGTCTTCCACTCTTCTCACCTCTCTCGGTTGCATTGTAGCATGTTTCTACCGTTACAGTTTTGAAAAAGTGTAACGGTTTCCTGCTCCGCGATTTACAATTTGCCCTTCCTGTAACGTTTTTTTGCTGTTTCGCTGATTTTATAATGAAAGTGGAATGAGGGTGTGTCCCGCCCAATTGTGAAAAAGGAGGAAATGTATTTATGTTGGAGACTATTTTCCAAGCCGGCCCGTCCGATTACGTCGTCGGCAACTTTATGTACGACCCGGTCACGGCGTCCCCGCCCGGTGCGTTCAACGATTTTCTGACCATCGTCGGGGGCCTGTTCTGGATGGCATGTTATATCATGGTCATCTTGCGGGGTCGGAAGGACAAAACACTTGCCATGCCGCTCATGGTCCTCGGGCTGAACTTTGCCTGGGAGTTTTGCTATGCCTTCGTCTTCCAGTACCAGCACCTGCCGCAGCGGATCGTCAACGTGTTCTGGTTCCTCATCGACTGCGGACTCGTCTTCTACAAATTCAAGTTCGCCAAAGATGACTTCCGCCACACGTTCCCGGGTGCTAACGAAAAGTGGGCATACCCTTATGTCACGGCCATCATGATCGCCGGCTTTGTCGTGCTGTATTACTCCTACTACGACTTCGGCGATGCGCTGGGTGTGTACTCGGCATTCATTCAGAACACATTCATCTCGACGATGTTCCTGACCTCGTTCTACCGCAGAGGCAGAGACATTGCAGGAACTTCCATGGGCATCGCGATCTGCAAGCAGCTGGGGACCCTGGCCCCCATCATCTGCGGCGTGGTCCAGATGCTCTGGCAGGGCGGCGCCGCCAACCTCGCCGGCATGATGGTGTCCATCCAGGTCATGTGCGTGGTCATCGTCGTCACCGACTGCCTGTACACCTATGCGGTGTATAAGAGAATGAAGGAACTGGGGCTCAACCCCTGGACCCGCAAACCCCTCGCGGAAAAGTGATGATTGTGGCGATTTGTCGGGTATAAAAACATTTTTGTCAAATATACTTGACAAGACGTCGCGGAAGGTGTACATTGTGGGTGAAAGGAGAGTTGCTCTATGACCACACAAGCAATCATTACTTCCCTGTTCGCCACCGTTTTTATCGTCGGCATCTGCTGGGGCATTTTCAAAAGCTCTAACTCGGACCACAAGTCTAAGACTCAGTACGACGAACGTCAGCTGGCTCTGCGTGGCCGGGGCTACATGCTCGGGTTCTGGACGCTCCTGGGGTTCCAGACGGTCCTGTTCATTCTGGAGTGCGCCGGCGTCACCCTTCCGGTGGCTCCCTTCTCCCTCAGTTTTGTCGGGGCCATCCTGGCGGTGACCGTCATGTGTGTCTATGACATCTGGGTCGGTGCCTACTGGGGCCTCAACAACGACCGGAAACGGTACCTCATCATCCTGGGTATCTTTGGCGTCCTCAGCCTCATCCCGGTCGTAGCCGCAGCAAAGATGGGCTTCGTCGAACACGTCCTTCAGGGGACAGCCATCGTGAACCTCGGTGTCGGTGTCATGCTGATCACCCTGTTCGTGACGCTGCTTCTCCGGCACATA
>JAFTZU010000142.1 GCA_017461005.1 Clostridia bacterium | reverse complement strand
GGCAGGAGCAGCAGCCTCGACGGCGGGAGCGACGGGCTCAGCAGCCGGTGCAGCGACCGGCAGCGGCGCTTTCGCCCGCTCCGGGATGACCGTCGGTTCCGGGTCGTTCACGGATTCGGTGTAGACGCCGGACGTGCAAAGGCGGATGACCGCCATCTCCATCTCCACGCGGCGGTTGAGGCCTTTGCGGATGAGGACGAGTGCATCGCCCAGGGCGTTCAGGGTATTCAAAATGTCGCTCATGGACGTCTTCTTCGCGGCGGACTGGTACGCTGCCAGCTCGACGGCCGAGCAGACGATGAGGTCCTTCGGGTTCTTGACCGCTTTGCAGACCATGAGGTTCCTAAAATGGTTGATGAGTTCATTGCACAGCCGTTCCATGTCGCAGGAGCGGTTGTAGAGGTCGTCGATCTGGGCGAGGGCCATCGCGCTGTTGTGGTGCAGGATGCTGTCCGCCAGCTGGAAGAGGTAGTCTCTGCCGGCGAGGCCGACGACCGCGTTGACGGTGGCTTCGTCGATGCTCGTCCCCTGGCCGATGCACTGGTCGAGGATGGAGAGGGCGTCCCGCAGGGCGCCGTCCGCCAGACGGGCGATGAGGTTCGCCGCGCCGTCCGTCAGCTGCAGGCCTTCTTCCTTCGCCACGTAGGCGAGCCGTGCGGCAATGTCCTCGGGCGATATACGGTGGAAATCGAAGCGCTGGCAGCGGGACAGGATGGTAGCCGGGAGTTTGTGGACTTCCGTCGTGGCCAGGACGAACTTGACGTGTTCCGGCGGCTCTTCGAGGGTCTTCAGAAGGGCGTTGAACGCGCCGGTGGAAAGCATGTGGACTTCGTCGATGATGTAGACACGGTATTTGCCGCCGACGGGTGTGAAGTTCGCTTCGTCACGGATCTCACGGATGTTGTCGACACCGTTGTTCGAAGCGGCGTCGATTTCGACGACGTCGAGGATGGACCCGTTGTCGATGCCCTTGCAGGTCTCGCAGCAGTTGCAGGGGTCCCCGTTCACCGGGTGCTCGCAGTTGACCGCCTTCGCGAAGATCTTGGCGCAGGTCGTCTTGCCGGTGCCTCGGGAACCGGTGAAGAGATAGGCATGGGAATGCCGACCCGTCCGCACCTCGTTCATGAGGGTCCGGGTGACGTGTTCCTGCCCGACGACGTCCGCGAAGACCTGGGGTCTCCACTTCCGGTACAGGGCCTGATATGCTTCTGCCATGGTACCACCGACTTTCACTCAAATGTCTGATAAACGCAAAAAGAAGCGAAGCTGCTTTCCCTTGACCATATGGCGAGCAGGCTTACTGTGGCGCACAGTGCTAACCGCTTAATGCTGCTCGGTTCCCCGCCTGACATGATTCACAGCGCTCCGTCGCACAGGACCCACGCGCCATATGGCCAAACAAAAGCTCACTCCGCTTTTATCAGTGCTCCCTATTATACTGAATTTCCCCTTTTAAATCAATATTTTATAGTAAGAGAATTTATTTTTATAGGAATTTTAGGAAGAGTGTGTTACAATGTACGTTGAATTTTTCTAATCTCGGGAAGCAGAAGAGGCAAATCGCCCCAAAAAGCAACCCACAAAAGGAGTTATATTTTCATATGGCACTTTTCAAGAACCTTTTTGATTATTCCGCGAAGGAACTCAAAAAGATGGATCCTATCAAGGAAGAGGTCCTGGCTCTCGAGGAGAAGTACGCCGCCATGTCCGAAGAGGAACTGCGCGCCGTCACCCCTGCTCTGAAGGAGCGTCTCGCCAACGGTGAGACCCTGGAGGACATCCTTCCCGACGCGTTCGCGGCCTGCCGTGAAGCATCCGTCCGCGCAGTCGGCCTGAAGCCTTACCCGGTCCAGGTCCTCGGTGGTATCGTTCTCCACAACGGCGGTATCGCAGAGATGAAGACCGGTGAAGGTAAGACCCTTGTCGCGACCCTCCCCGCCTACCTCAACGCCCTCACCGGCGAAGGCGTCCACATCGTCACCGTCAACGATTACCTCGCACGTCGTGACTCCGAGTGGATGGGCAAGGTCTACCGCTACCTCGGCCTGACCGTCGGCCTCATCGTCAACGGCCTCGACAACGACCAGAGACGCGAAGCCTACGCGGCGGACATCACCTACGGTACCAACAACGAGTTCGGTTTCGACTACCTGCGTGACAACATGGTCCAGTACAAGTCTGAGAAAGTTCAGCGCGGCCATGCCTATGCCATCGTCGACGAAGTCGACTCCATCCTGATCGACGAAGCGCGTACCCCGCTCATCATCTCCGGTCAGGGCACCGAGTCCACCGACCTCTACCAGCTGGCCGACCAGTTCGTCTGCACCCTGACCATGGGTAAAGTCAAGGAAGTCGAGTCCAAGCAGGAATACGAAGATGTCGTCGAAGGCGACTACATCGTCGACGAGAAGAACAAGACCGCGACCCTCGCCCAGAGCGGTGTCAAGAAGGCGGAAGCGTTCTTCAACGTCGAGAACCTGACCGATGCCGAGAACACCCAGCTGTTCCACAACATCAACCAGGCCATCCGCGCCCACGGCATCATGCACAAGGACATCGACTACATCGTCCGTGACGGCGAAGTCCTCATCGTCGATGAGTTCACCGGTCGTATCATGCACGGCCGTCGCTACAACGAAGGTCTCCACCAGGCCATCGAGGCGAAGGAACACGTCAACGTCCAGCGCGAGAGCAAGACCCTTGCCTCCATCACCTTCCAGAACTACTTCCGTCTGTACAAGAAGCTGTCCGGTATGACCGGTACCGCCATGACCGAAGCAGACGAGTTCTCCGAGATCTACAACCTGTACCCGGTCGAGATCCCGACCAACGAGCCGATGATCCGTGTCGACAACGACGACGTCGTCTACAAGACTGAGAACGGCAAGTACTATGCCATCATCGATCAGATCACCGAAGCTCACGCGAAGGGCCAGCCGGTCCTCGTCGGTACGGTCTCCATCGAAAAGTCCGAAAAGCTCTCGAAGCTCCTCAAGGAAAAGGGCATCAAGCACGAAGTCCTGAACGCGAAGAACAACGAGCGCGAGGCGGAGATCATCGCCCAGGCCGGTAAGTTCGGCGCCATCACCATCTCCACCAACATGGCCGGTCGTGGTACCGACATCATGCTCGGCGGTAACCCCGAGTTCCTCGCCCGCGGCGAACTCAGAAAGTCCTTCCCGAACGACATCGTCGTCGAGGCGATGGGCTATGCGGAGACCGACAACAAAGACGTCATCAAGGCCCGCGAAGAGTACGCGAAGCTCCTTGAGAAATACAAAGCTCAGATCGCTCCCGAAGCCGAAAAAGTACGCCAGGCCGGCGGTCTCATGATCATCGGTACCGAGCGCCACGAGTCCCGCCGTATCGACAACCAGCTTCGCGGACGTTCCGGCCGTCAGGGCGACCCGGGTGAATCCCGCTTCTTCCTCTCCATGGAAGACGACCTCATCCGTCTGTTCGGCGGTCAGAGAATGACCCGCATCATGGACACCCTCAAAGTCGACGAGAACGTCCCGATCGAGATGCGCGCCCTCTCCAAGACCATCGAGAACGCCCAGAAGAAGGTCGAAGGTCAGCACTACGCCACCCGTAAACACGTCCTCCAGTACGACGACGTCATGAACCAGCAGCGTGAGATCATCTACAAAGAGCGCGACAAGGTCCTCGACGAAGTCGACCTCAAGGAGAACATCCTCGAGATGCTCGACGAGTGCGTCGAAGCTGCGGTCGAACACTTCTGCGTCGGCGACAGCTGGGAAGACTGGGACATCAAGGCCCTGCGCGAGCACTTCATGGGCTGGATCACCTCTCCGGACGACCTCCGGGAAGAGATGACCCGCGACGAGATCGAAGAGTTCCTGAAGAACAAGGGCCACACCCGTTACGACGAGCGTGAGTTCGAGTTCTCTCCGGAAGTCACGAGAAACCTCGAGCGCATGATCCTTCTCCGCAACGTCGACTCCCTGTGGATGGACCACATCGACGCGATGGAACAGCTCGAACGCGGCATCGGCCTGCGCGCATACGCACAGCAGAACCCGGTCGTCGCCTTCAAGTATGAAGCGTCCGAGGTCTTCAACGAGATGACCGAAGCCATCCGCGAGAACACGGTCCGCGACATGCTCACCGTCCGTGTCCGCAAGCAGACCCCCATCAAGAGAAAGGCCGTGGCGAAGGTCACCGGCACCTCCGGTGGCGGGGACCAGGCTGAGAAGGCCGAGGTCAAGAAGCCGGTCATCAAACAGAAGAAGCCCGGCCCGAACGACCCCTGCTGGTGCGGTTCCGGCAAGAAGTACAAGAAGTGCCACATGATGGAAGACATCCAGAACGGCGAGGTATAAATCACCCGGCACACATAAAAACCACAAGGCCCTGCTGCTTTCGGCGGCAGGGTCTTTTTGCGTCAAAAAACAGGTTCCCCTCGAATGTTCTTCCCTTTCCGCCTGTTTTTTGTTACGCTTTTAGTAGATTTCTTTATCGTATAGACATTTGTAAAAAGGAGGGATGCCCTGTGGCGATGCACGACAGCACGCAGAACGACCGTCGGACCGGCGCGGACACACCGCGCATCAGCCGGGAAAACTGGTTCCGCACAATGGCGGACCGGTTCCACAAACGCGCCATGGACATCACCCTCCTGCTTTTCAAGGGCCGGGCGGGCATCGTGTTCACGGCGCTCGAAGTCCTGTACTTCAGCCTCGTCTTCCACTTCATCGCCCAGAACGGCATCGACCCCGTCCAGATCTTCTTCGCCATCCTCCTGAACATCCTGCTCGTCGGGCTGTTCATCTGTCTGTTGAGCCGCGCCGTGTTCGCGACCTTCCAGCAGGAGAGCCGCCTGACGGAGGCGGCCATCCAGGAGGCGATCCACCGCTCCGAGCTCGACAGCCTCACCGGGCTTTACGACCGGACATCCCTTTACCGGGAGCTGTCCGCCCGCATCCGGCACGCCCGGCGCACGGGAACGCCGTTGTCCATCATCCTCTTCGACCTCGACGAGTTCAAGGATATCAACGACGCGCACGGTCACGCGGTGGGCGATGAATGCATCGCCACCCTCTCGCAGATGCTGCGGGACCGGGTCCGGGGCACCGAGCTCGCCGCCCGCTACGGCGGGGAGGAATTCGTCCTGGTCCTGCCCGGCACGCCTCTGGCCGGTGCCGCGGCACGGGCGGACATCAGCCGGCAGCGGGTCGCGGAGAAAGTCTTCGATGACCACGGCACCCCCTTCTCCCTGACAGTCAGCGCCGGGGTCGCCCAGTGGGAGGACGGCATGGATGCCGCCGCGCTCATCGACCTCGCGGACAAACGCATGTATGAAGCGAAGGAATCCGGTCGGGACCGGGTCTGCGCAGGAGAAGGCCCTCTGCCGGAAGCATTGCCGGCGCCGGACACCGCGGCAGAAGGACCGCAGCTCACGCGGCCTCCGGAGCAGAAGCGGAAACGCTCCGCGGTCGAGGACCCCGGCTCCAAGCAGGAAGTGTTCCTGCTGCTCGTCCAGCAGTGCCTGTACGGCATCGGGCTCTGGCTCCTTCTGACCCTGTTCCTGAGCCGCTCCATCCCGGCGTTCCTCGGCTACAGCGTGACCGGCATCGCGCTCTTCATCGTGTACCGGTTCCTGCGGGGGACCCACAGTCCCGGGACCATGACCCGGCTGTACCTCTTCTACATCTTCAGCTCTCTGTTTGTGTTCCTGCCGGAGATGTACCTCTTCTGCGGCGGACTCGCCAGCGGGGTGCCGGTGCTGTTCATCCTGCACGCTACCCCCATCACGCTCCTGATGAACGGTCCCGCCGCCGGCATCACCCTCGGACTGCTCATCGCCGTCTTCGCCGCCGTCATCGGGCTCGACCTCGGCCACGTCGGCGTCGTGAGCGGGTTCACGGAACTCGGCGACCTCTCCCACTTCTATACACTGGCCACCATCATCTTCGTCGGTGTCACGCTGAGCCGCATCATGCGGATGCTGTACCGGAACTACCAGGAGAACCGAAAGTTCTCCGAGGAACTCATGCAGCAGCTCAAGACGACCTCCCTCGTCGACCCGCTGTCCGGCGCCTTCGACCGCCGCTTCCTCCTCGACTATCTCGACGAGAGCATCCGCCTCGCGGAGGCGGGCGACCTGCCGGTCTTCTCGGTCCTCATGTTCGACCTCGACCACTTCAAGCAGATCAACGACCATTACGGGCACCTCATGGGAGACGCCTGCATCCGGGAGCTCGGCCACCTCGTCAAGGAGAACCTGCGGGAGAACGACGCCCTCATCCGCTACGGCGGCGAGGAGTTCATCTGCGTCCTGCGGGGCGCCTCCGACTATACCGCTGTCCGACGGGCGGAGCAGATCCGCGCGAAGGTCTCGGAGACGAACCTCGTGCCGGACCTCCGGGAGCCGGTCACCCTCAGCTGCGGGGTCGTCATGTACCGCCCCGGGATGACGGCAGACGACCTCATCCGCGAAGCGGACACGCAGCTGTACCGCGCGAAACGGCGGGGACGCAACCGGGTCTCCTGCCGGGGCAGCCGCGGGAACGACAACAACTGAATCGCCAAACGGCATACAAAAAGCGCCCTCCTTGCGAGGGCGCCTTGTTTTTGATGAAGTTTTCCGTCTCAGATCTTCGGCTGGACGAACTTGCCGACGTAGTTTTCCGACTTCATGACGTTGATGATGGCGTCGGGGTCGGCCTTCAGGATGGCGTCGGTGGCCTCATGGAGCTGGTAGCTCGAGATGATGGCCACGCAGAGACAGGTCGGTGTGCCAGAATAGCCGCCGGTGCCGTCGAGGGCCGTGATGCCGTGCTCGAAGGTGGCGATGTACTCAGCGATGACCTCGTCGGGGCGCTTCGTGAAGATCTGCAGCGTGATACGCTTGTACCGGTTGTGGAAGTTCGAGATGGTCCGCGTGCAGAGGAACTGGAACAGGATCGAGTACCCGGCCTTGTCGAAACCGGACAGGAACCCGAAGATGGTCAGGAGCACGCAGTTGAAGACGAAGATCTGCGACCAGATCTCCTTGCCGGACTTGTTCGCGACGTACAGCGAGATGAAGTCGGTCCCGCCGGAAGAGGCGCCGCCCCGCAGCGCGATGACGATGCCGAAGCCGTAGAGGAACCCGCCGAAGATGACGTTCAGGATGATCTCATCGAAAAACGGTAACACCGGGATAAGTTTCAGGAACAGAGACG
>JAFTZU010000141.1 GCA_017461005.1 Clostridia bacterium | reverse complement strand
GTGTCGCCGGCTTCGCCCTCATGGGCGGCAACGGCCTCGGTCTCATCTTAGGACCCGTCGTCTACATCGTCGGCAAGAAGGTCTACCGCACCATGCATCCGGAACTCGCCGGCAGAGGTACCACCGGGTACTTTGACCGGGGCTTCGGCCAGAAAGCGGACTCCGGTCGCAAAGAACCGGAAGGCACGGTCATCGATATCACCGATGACGTGGAAGAAGTACGGGAAGAGGCACCGTAAATCGCCTCTGCATATAAAAAGACCCTTCGGCCATACGGTCGAAGGGTTTTCTGCTGTTCGGGGTTTATGCTTTTGCAGTCGTCGTTGTGGTGGCGGCAGCCTGCTGCTCCGCGTTGACGATCCGCTGCGCGGTGGCCTGACGGACTTTGGCTTCCTGAAGGGCAGCCTGAGCTTCCTGCAGGTCCTCTTTTCTGTCGTCGTAGAAGACGCGGTACTCGGCGATGCGCTCGCGGTACTCTTTCGTGGTGTACGTTTTCTCACCGTTAGCGCTGCTGAAGTAGACCTGGCAGAACTTGGTGCCTGCGCGGGGACGGCTGTTGGCGCCGACGCCGGTGATGGTGTACTTCTTGCTGCTCATGTTGAAGTAGTGGCCGACCTGGGACCAGTTCGGGCTCGAATAGCTCATGTAGTCCGGGTGCTCGTCCGCGACCTTCTTTTCGGCATACCAGCTGTCTGCTGCTTTGGCGGCGTCAGCGAAGGTGCCGAGGTTCTCGGCGATCTTCGCACCGTTCACCGTGAACTGCTTCGGTGCCGTGTTGAGATCGTAGTACGCGTCAGCGTCTGCTTCTGCCATGGCCATCATGGTGTCGGTGACGACCAGCTCTTTCAGACCGTCTGCCTTGCGCTTCTCGTTGACTTTGTCGACGAGGTCGAGCGCGGCCATCAGGTTGTCGAGCGAGGTGGCGTCTCCGGCGGTGCCGTAGGCGATGAGGTTTTTGTACTTCGCGTTGTCAAGCGCTTCCATGGCGGACTTGGAACCTGCCCACTGGAAAAATCCGTAGGACCCCCGACGGTTCTGAGCCTGTGCCTCTGTCATAGCGGCCTGGCAATCGGCGACTTTCTGCTCCAGCGCGGTGACCTGAGCGTTCGCGGCCTCGAGTTCTTTCTCGGCGTCTGTCTTGGCAAAACCGGGAACGAGGAGAACGCAGACCAGCATGGCTGCAGCGAAGATGGATGCAAGCAATTTCTTGAAATGACCTTTTTTCATGAAGTGCTCCTTTCTTTTCTCCGCTTAATAATATAATAGCTTTTTCCGCAATTGACAAGAGCAAATGTTTGTGGATGTTCAACAAGGGAGATAAATCGCCCTTTATGCAATCTACACAAAGAAACCGCCCTTTCTGCGGAAAAGGCGGCTGAAAAGCGGTAAATTGTCTGTGGACGGCTGCGGAAAACTTATTCCGCCGTTTTTTCTTCGGGTGCTTCTTCGTTCGACTGCTTCGGTACCAGTCTGTTCAGAAGCGCGATGACGGCACAGATGCCGACGACGGAGATGATGGTCTCCGGGATCATGTAGCTTGCATTGTAGCTTGCGGAGTAGGCGAGGACTGCCTTGACGGCGGTGTCCGGTGCGTACTCGGTCCAAATGGTGGCACCGCTGACGAAGTGGCTGATGAAACGGACGAAGCAGACGAGGAGCGTGCCGACGGACGCAGCCACGTACGGGTTCTTGATGACTCTCTTGAACATGCCGCCGAACCCGAGGAACGTGAAGGGCACGAGGTAGTCCGCGAACACCAGGATGATGTAGGCGAGGATGCCCTGAACGTAGCTGAAGTTGCCGATGCCGCCGACGAGGATCTGCAGGATCGCATAGGCGAGACCGGAGGCGAGGCCCCAGGGGACGCCGAGGAGCCAGCTGACCGTGAGGATGGGCACCTGGCTGAACAGTGTCACGCTGCCGCCGAAGGGGAGCTGCATGACCGGAATGACGCTCAGCACGGTAGCGAGCGCGACCATGACGGCACTGAAGACCATCTGGAAGGTCCGGTTGTGGATGTCGATTCGATTTTTGGTTGCCATAGAATTACTTCCTTTCCTACGCAGGCATTACCCTGATCAGGTCTTGGGGTCTTCGGGTCTCACCCTCATCTCAGCCCGTTGCACGAGCACCCCCAGGTGGGTATGCGGTTTTACTGTGGCGATGTACGCCGGTGACATACTACCACATGCCATGAAAGAATTCAATCGGCAGGCTCTTTACAAAACCGGTCCTGTCTCAGGAACGAGACGCTTTCTGCTCTTCGAGCTCGGCGGCCAGTTCGAGCGGCTTCGGCACGATGACCTGGATGGTCAGGGACCAGAGGAGGAACAGGACGGACAGGACCATGCCAAAGAGGTAGGCCGGATGACGGAAGTTCCCGAGTACGGCGGTGGCGCCGGACATGAGGAACGGGGAGACGAACTGGCTCAAGTACAGGGCGGCCGAGACCAGCGGCATGACCGTGCTGGCGGCTGCCTTGCCGGCTTTCATGGAACCCTGCGAGATGACGAAGGGGACACCGGCGCCGTTGGCAAAGCCGACGAGGGCGGAGCCGAGGAGCGTGCCGACCCAGCCGCCGAACCACAGGCAGACGAAGCCCGCGAGGAAGATGAGCGGGGAGACGATCTTCGTCATGCCCTTCGCGGTCTTCATGATGCGGAAGAACAGGAACCCGCCGACGGCCGCGACGACATCGGCGAACGCCATGATGACCGAGATGAGAGACGCTGGGACCATCGTATCGAACCGCAGGGTCTCCATCGCGTAGTTCGCGGGGTACAGGAAGAAGCAGGACATCAGGAGGAACATGGCGATGATGTACTTGTAATACGTTTTGATGGACGTGATGACGCTGACCTTTTCGGGCTTTGCGTCCGCGGTTTCGTCCGCTTGTTCCTCCGTCTCCCGGCTGCCGCCCAGTCGGTCATTCGGCAGGAACAGAGCGCAGAGGACGACGGAGATGAGGCCGAGCAGGTAGACGAGGAAACTCGCGCGCCAGTTGACGGCGGACAGGACGCCGGCGAGCAGCGTGGCGATGACACCGCCGATCTGGTTCATCGCGGACGAATAACCGGAGAGCTTCGACTGGGCTTCGGGCGGATAGTAGTAGGCGAGAAGGCCGGTGGACAGCGGCATGATGATGCCGACACCGATGCCGACCAGCGCCCGCATGCAGAGCAGGAGCGTGATGTTCGAAAAGAGGCCCGCCGCGACGCCGCCGACGGTGTACAGGAACAGGCCGGCGAGGACCAGGGTCTTCGAGCCGAACTTCGCGGACAGCCGCGGGAAGATCATGTTGGTCAGGAAGATGAAGAGGGCGGGCATGGAGATGATCAGCTGGATGGAAAGCTGGGACGCGTTCGGGAACGCCTCTTTGATGACACCCAGCGCCGGCGCCACGGCTGCGCCGGCCATGACGGTGAGCAGAGAGAGGGACAGGATGCTGATCATCAGCGTTTTACGTTGTTGTTTACTCAAGATTCGTTTGCTCCTTTTGGTGATTTCGGCACGGCAGCTTCTGCCTGCGGGGTGCCGGACCCGGCTGCAAAAGAAAAAGCGCAAGCCCGGAAGAATCCGGACTTACGCTTTGCAGCAACTCAATTCGCCCCGTATTGTATCTGAATTTCCCGCTAAAAGTCAACCCCGAATTTGCAGACAGCGGGTTTGTTGAGATTCTATTGTTTTATGGTAAACTAAGGGGCAGAGAATAAAGATTAGTGATCAGGAGGCGTAGGACATGAAAAAGTACCTGCTTGTGATCGATATGCAGAATGATTTTATCGATGGCGCTCTGGGCACGCCGGAGGCGGTCGCCATCGTGGATGATGTCGTCAAAAAGGTGGAGGCGTATATCGCCGATCCGAATGGGGATGTCTATGCGACCAGGGATACCCATCAGCCGGACTACCTGCAGACACAGGAGGGGAAGAATCTTCCGGTGGAGCATTGCATCGAAGGGACGGAGGGCTGGCAGATCCGCCCGGAGATCGCGGCGCTCATTCCCGAGGACCATGTCTTCAACAAGCCGACGTTCGGGTCCACCGAACTGGCGGCTGCTATGAAGGCAAAGTATGAAGAGGCAGATGGCGATGTCACCTTCGAACTCGTCGGCCTTTGCACCGATATCTGTGTGGCGTCCAACGCGCTACTCCTGAAAGCGACCATGCCGGAGGCAGTTATCTCGATCGACCCGGCCTGCTGTGCCGGAGTCACCCCGGAGAAACATGACGCGGCGCTCGAGACCATGCGTTCCTGCCAGATCCAGGGGGCCTGAACATGAAAACACTTTACCTCGCCGGGGGCTGTTTCTGGGGGACACAGAAGTTCCTCGACCAGTTCGACGCGGTGAAAGAGACGGAAGTCGGGTACGCCAACGGCCGGACGGAAGCGCCGAGCTATGAGGACGTCTGCTACCGGGACACCGGCCATGCCGAGACGGTCCGGGTCGTCTACGATGACACACAGCTCTCGACCGAAGACCTCCTGCGCTATTACTTCATGACGATCGACCCGACGTCGGTGAACCGGCAGGGGAACGACATCGGGACCCAGTACCGCACCGGCATCTGGTTCGACGTGAGCGATGTGCCGGACGAGAACCGGGCGACGTTGAACAGCATCAAGACCGTCATGGACGAGGTGGCTGAAAAAGTCGGCCGGCCGCTGGCGGTGGAGTTCGGTCCCCTCGACAACTTCTGGTCGGCGGAAGAGTACCACCAGAAATACCTCGACAAGCATCCGAACGGGTACTGCCACATCCCGCGGGCCCTGTTACATATGGAGAACACATGACAGAACAGCAACAGGAACGGGCGGTCCTCTGTGCCCTCGACACCTGTCGGCAGACGCTGACCGAAGCGGAAGCCATCACGGCGGCTGTCAGCGCGACGGGCTGGGCGAGGACCGAAGCCGAAGTGTCCCTCGAAGAACTGAGAGAACTGGCGAAGACCGCCGGCGCAGATGTCGTCGGGACGGTCCTGCAGGCGCGCCCGTCGGCGGATGCCGCCTTGTACCTCGGCACCGGTAAGATCGAAGAACTCAAAGGGATGGTGGACGCGGACCTCTGCGACCTCCTCATCTTCGACGGCGAACTCTCGCCGACCCAGCTTCGCAACATCGAGAAGGCGACGGGTGCCAGAGTCATCGACCGCACGACCCTCATCCTCGACATCTTCGCCCAGCGGGCGCGCTCGAGAGAGGGCCGCCTTCAGGTCGAACTCGCGCAGCTCCAGTACCGCCTGCCGAGGCTCGCCGGACAGGGCACGAGCCTTTCTCGGCTCGGCGCCGGCATCGGTACGAGGGGACCCGGTGAGACGAAACTCGAGACGGACCGCCGGCACATCGAACGTCGCATAAGAGCTATCCGCCAGGAACTGAAGAACGTCGAGAAACGACGCAACATGCTTCGCGCCCGCCGGGAGAAGACCGGCGTCGAGACCGTCGCGCTGGTGGGCTACACCAACGCCGGCAAGTCCACGCTGATGAACGCCCTGACGAAAGCCGGCGTCCTCGCCGAGGACAAGCTCTTCGCAACACTGGACCCGACGTCCCGGGCGCTCCGTCTGCCCTCCGGCCGCCAGGTCATGCTGGTCGACACCGTCGGCCTCGTCCGAAACCTGCCCCACCAGCTCGTCGAGGCGTTCCATTCGACTCTGGAAGAGGCGGCGGCCGCGGACGTCATCCTGAACATCTGCGACGCGTCATCGCCCGAGTACGAAGACCACCTGCGGGTGACGGAAGAGGTCCTGAAGGACCTCGGTGCCGAAGGCATCCCGACCCTGCAGGTCATGAATAAATGCGACCTCATCTTCGAGCAGCCGCACATCGCCGGAAAGAGCATCTACATCTCCGCCCGCAACGGCTCCGGCCTCACCCTCCTGCTGGAAGCCCTCGAAAAGGCATTCCCGGAGCAGCGGGTCCGCGCCCGGTTCCGGTTCCCCTTCGAGGAACTGTCCCAGGCCTCCATCTTGCGGGACGACAGCGCGGTCATCGAAGAGCACTACACGGAAGACGGGCTCGTCATCGAGGTCATCTGCAGCGCACGGATGGCGGACCGCTACAAAGAATTCCTGATGGAAGAAAACAAGGAGGACTGACCATGTTCCTGATGATCGGCGTCAACGACGGGCAGACTGCCCTCTACTACGAAAAACTCGTCTACTTCACCCACCTCGGGAGAGCCGTGAACGTGACGGTCTTCGTGACCTTCACGCAGCTCCTCCTGTTCTTCATCCCCACCTTCAAGTGGAACAAGCACTACTATGTCCAGCTGCCGAACGGCGAAGTGTTCGAACTGAACGCGGACGTCGGCCACGCCGTGGAGCGGGGAAGAGACGTGGACATCACGGAGAAGGACTGCTTCCAGTCGAGCACGGCAGACTACTATGCAAACGGCGGCTTTGGCGGCAGCATCAAAGACTTCTTCTTTGGCGATTCGCAGAACAATGCTTCGAACGGCGCCGATGTCCGGTACTGCCCTCATTGCGGTTACCCCATCGTCGACGACTTCGACTACTGCCCGAAGTGCGGCAAACCCCTGAAATAAGGTTGCTTTTTTAAAGGGAAGTGCTATAATACACAGCACCAAAACAAATCAGCGGAGTTCGGCCTCTAAATCCTTCGCTATAGAAACGAAAACCAAGGAGAACACATCATGAATACCTTAAAACGAAAGACTACCATGGTAGCAGCGCTGCTTCGCTCTGTGCCGGTGGCCATGACTCTCATTTTTATACTCGCGGTCGTTCTGATGAACTTCCTCGCGCGCATCACGCTCGTGTCATTGCCCTGGCTCGCTCTGAACGCCGGCATCACTGTTTCCTGGATGTCTTTTTTATTTGTCGACATCGTCACCCGCCACTTCGGTGCGAAGGCGGCCAACATGCTGTCCATCGTCGCCATCGCCGTCAACCTGGTGGTGTGCTTTGTCTGCGTCATCCTGAGCCGTATCTTTGACCGGCCGGCCCTCGACATGGTCGTCGGCGGACAGTGGTCCATCCTGCTCGCGAGCACCATCGCCTATGTCGTCGCGGCCCTGACCAACAACTATACGAACGTCTTCATCGGAAGACGGTTCTTCCGCCGGAACCCGGACGGCAGAAAGGCCTTCGCGTTCCGCTCCTACATCTCGACCTTCCTGTCCCAGTGCGTCGACAACTTCCTGTTCGTCTTCCTGGCATTCGTGGTGTTCCCGAACCTGCCGGGTGCGCTGCCGGTCCGCTGGACGGTCGCTCAGTGTGTGGGTGCCTCGGTCCTCTGCGCGGCCTTTGAACTGCTTTCCGAAGTCATTTTCTCGCCCCTCGGCTACTATGTGGCACAGAAGTGGAAAGAAAAGAACGTCGGACAAGAATACCTCGACAAGTACTGCCCGAACGGCGTTCTCGAAAGCTGAGGCGATGTACCGATGAAACACCTCGAATACCTCTCAGCCGCAGAGATCGGACGAGAAGTGAAAGCCGGTCACATTTCTCCCACGGAAGTGGTCCGGTATTTCGAAGAGCGCATCGAAGCACAGAACCGGGACCTGAATGCGTTCGTTTACACGAAATTCGAATATGCGGAAGAAGCTGCCAAAGAACTGGAAGCGCGTCTCGCGGCAGGCGAAGACGTCGGCCCCTTTGCCGGCGTGCCCTTCGCGCTGAAAGATTTCCTGCCTTCGAAAAAAGGCTGGACCCATTCCCACGGCGGAGTGAAGTCTCTCATTTGGGAAGACCCCGTCGATTCTGAATTCACGAAAGCCATGGAGGCGGCGGGCGGCATCGCCATCGG
>JAFTZU010000140.1 GCA_017461005.1 Clostridia bacterium | reverse complement strand
CGAATCTATCGTCCCATAATTCCGAACCTCCGTCAAGACCCTTTCTTTTGTACGGAACCAATTTCGTAAAGGCTGTACAAACACAAATATCTTTACTTGTATAGCTTGACGAAAAATCACTTAGTAATGAACAAAAAAACAGACCGCTCCCTGCTTGGAACAGTCTGGTCTTAGTATTTATTAATCTTCACTTCCGCCAGATGATGTGGTCCTCAATGAGGATGGCGCGGGCCGGGGCGGCTTCGAGGCCGTCCAGCTTCACCGGCGGCGCGAAGAGGAAGTAGTCTCCCCCGCGGTTCAGAGCGGAGAGGTCGAGGCCTTCAAGGAGCGCGGTGCCGGCACCGAGGAGCGCGCGGTGGAACGCGGCCTCGTTCTTGCCGCCGTGGGCCAGGCCCTCGTAGCCGAGGAGCTGGTAGCCGAGCGCGGCGACATCGTCGGCGGCTCCGGCGAAGAATTCGAAGTCTCCGTGGCAGCGCAGGATGACGCGGTCCGAGAAGCGCGGGAAGTACCGTTCGATCTCGCGACCCGTGAGCGGTCCCGGCGGGATGTCCACGACCGTGACCGGTCCGATGAACTTCTCGAGCGGCAGGTCCGTCACCGTCTTGTAAAAGTCCGGGTCCTCCATCTGGCTGAAGACGTGCGACGGCGCGTCGACATGCGTGCCGGAGTGCAGGCACGCGTACAGCGCGGTCACGTCGAACTCGTCGTCGTTGTCGAGGCGCTGAATGGCGTGGACCCGCGGTTCCGGGTCGCCGGGGTAAACTTCCGCCCGCAGCAGGTCAGAAGAGATGTCGATAATGTTCATAGGTGCCTCCTGGTTCCTGTGCAGAAAACTTCTGTCTGGTCGCTTGCCAGCCGAACCCCCTCTGCGAGGGACCCCAAGCGCCCATCCAGAGAGTTTCTCTGCACGATTTACTTCGTCGCTCCGGTGCTCAGCGTTTCATCTGCTGTGGCACTCGCCGCTTTCGCTGCAGACACCGTTTCGTTCACGATGGTCTGGACGATCTGCCGCAGCGCGCTCTTGTAGAGAGGATCGGACGACGGCAGGTCGGAGATCCAGTACTGGATCCGTCTCGCCTGCTTTTCCTTGCTCTTATATTCTTCATGGATGACGATGTCCTCGTCGGTCACCATGCCGGTGTACTCCGCGTCCCTGACGTCCGCTTCGATGGTCGCGGTGCCGAGGGTCGAGAACCCGGTCTGGGCCAGCAGGTGGAACCCGGCGGCGCTGCCGTCGGTCGCGGCGTTCGGCGAGGTCTGCAGGAACAGACCGAACTTGCCGAGGTCGCTCGACCAGGAGACGTCCATCGGTGCGAACTCGAAGGTGCCGTAGACGAGGCCGTCCGCCGTGGCGAAGTTGCTGTAGGAAACGGAGTTCTCAAAGTTTCCGAAGGTAAAGTCCACGGTGCCCGCGGTCTTCGTCTTCTTCTCGACGTTGAACTTCACGAGGGTGTCGCCGCCCACCCGCAGGTGGAAGGCGGGGCCGCGGCGATCGTCATCGTCGAGCATGGCGTTCACGATGATGTCCCCGTCCTGCCGTTTCACCAGGGCGTCGAACGCGTGGATGACGTTCTGTTGGTCGACGAGCATGTCGAAGGACACGCGGGAGATGCCCGTGTCACGGAATGCGTTTTTATACTGGTTTTGCATCGCCGAAAGGAATGCCGAGAAAGTCTCATCGGAACCGAACTGGTCTTCCGTGTCGAGCTGGCCGTTGACCGCGTCCATGAGGCCCTTCGACTTCTGGAGTTTGTCGAAGAACACGTCGAGGAACGCCTGCGCGTCCGCCCGGTCCACGAGGATGTTCACCCGCTCGCCGGTCGCGTGTTTGTCCTGGAAGTCCAGCTGCTGGTCCTTGTCGATGGTCACTTCGACATCTTTTTTCACCGCTTTATACGCGGCTTTGCCCGCTTTGGTGAGCGCCTTCTGGATGGTCTCATCGCCCGAGGACAGCGCCGCCTGAAGGACGCGCTGGCGGTAGAGCTGCTCGTCAGTCTGCTGAGGTGCATCGCCAAAAAGATGGGTCCAGCCGTAGCCGTACTCCGGCACCGTCGAGTAGACGCCGCTCGCGAGGTACGCAAGGTCGTGGGTGAAGATGGTCTGCCGGTTGTCATTCAGTTTGAGTTCGTTGGAGAACTGGAGCCCCCGGGTCTGCGTGTTCATGGTGAAGCTCAGCTGCTCGACGTACCGCTGCGCCGTCTCGAGCACCCCTTCCGAGTTCACGAGGTCCTCCATGTCCTTCGACAGTTCGACCGACCCCGCGCCGACGCTGTCATACGCGTGGTTTTCCGTCAGCCTCGTGAGGTAGGGGCGATACACCTCCCCTTTTTTCTGAACATTCTTCAAAAGGACATAGCTCGAGTAGTCCTGATCGGACAGGACGAGCTGCGTGGCCGCCCGCGGGTTCTTCACCGCGAACAGGACACACGCCAGCACGAGCAGCAGCACCGCCAGCACGACGGCGATGATCACCTTGGTGCGGGTCCGCACCTCGCGCACCGCTCCGGTTTTCATATATGCCATGGGTTTCATTCCTCCAGCGCCCCGCAGGCGGGGCTCGCAAGTATCACTTTTTCCAAGGTCTTATTTTACAAGGTTTTAAAATAAAAGGGAAGGCTTTCCTATGGGTTCCGCAGAAAAGGTCCGCCTCGGGCCTTGCCAACCGAACCCCACAATTGCTGAAGCAATTGGGACCCCAAGTCCGAGTCGAACACTTTTCTGCTCCCCGGTTTAGCGGCGGGAAAGCCTCTCGACTCCCTTTTCAAACAAATGTTTGCATTTTCTCCGCCCCTGTGCTATCATAATTACGAACATTTGTGCGCAGAGGCGTTTGCGGCTGCGCTTTCACGCGAGAAGCCCGGCGCTTTGCCGGTGTATCGCCACAGACTTTAGGAGGTCTGCCATATGGATAAACTCAACAAGACTCAGGAGCGCATCTATGCGTACCTGCTCGAGCGGGCACAGGCATCTGTCGTCCCCCCGACCGTCCGCGAGATCGGCACCGCCGTCGGCCTCAAGTCCACGTCCTCCGTTCAGGGCAACCTGGACGCACTGGAAAAAGCCGGTTACATCACGAGAGACCCCGGCCTCAAGCGCAACATCCACCTGAACGTCGGCCTGCCGGAGACCAAGACCACTCAGGTCCCGCTCCTCGGCACCGTCACCGCCGGTCAGCCCATCCTCGCCGTCGAAGAGATCGAAGGCTATGTCCCCTTCAACGGCGCCATGTCTTCCGACAAAACCTACTTCGCCCTGCGCGTCAAAGGCGAGAGTATGATCAACGCCGGCATTCTGGACGGAGACATCATCATCGCGGAGCGCACCCCCGAAGCCCGCAACGGGGACAAGGTCATCGCGCTCATTGAAGACGAAGCCACCGTCAAGACGTTCTACAAAGAGAATGACGAGTTCCGCCTGCAGCCGGAGAACGACTACATGGAACCCATCATCTGCGATGAAGTCGCCATCCTCGGCCGCGTCGTCGCCTCCATGCGGTACTACAACTGAGTCTCGACCGGCCCGGCTTTGCGAACCGCCTTGCCTGGGTACCGGCCTTGCTCACAGTTCGCCCGCTTTAACCTTGCGTTTCCAACACAATTGCATTATATACATCGAAACCCCTCGACTGTTCTCAGCCGAGGGGTTTTGGTTTTCTGGTGAGTGGGGCGGGTGGCGGGTTCGCCACGGTTATTATTCTACCGCCAGAATACGCATCTTTGCTTCATCTTGAGTGCAATTTTGATCTGTGCTACCATGCTCTGAGAGAAGACCTTTTTGCCTTTCCGTCTCTTGCCAGAAGACGCCCACAGGTTTTCTTGGCTCATGTCTCAGAAAACTCCATCTGCCAGCCAACTTTTCCGTTTCAGCTGGAGTTTTCTCCATCTGAAAACCAGTTTTCTTCCCACAGCTGGAGTTTCTTGCCTATTTCCCCGCAAAACTCCATCTGCCAGCCAACTTTTCCGTTTCAGCTGGAGTTTTCTCCATCTGATAATCAGTTTTCTTCCCACAGCTGGAGTTTCCCGCCTATTTCCCCTCAAAACTCCATCTGCCAGCCAACTTTTCCGTTTCAGCTGGAGTTTTCTCCATCTGAAAACCAGATTTCTTCCCACAGTTGGAGTTTCCCGCCCATTTCCCCTCAAAACTCCATCTGCCAGCCAACTTTTCCGTT
>JAFTZU010000022.1 GCA_017461005.1 Clostridia bacterium | reverse complement strand
CTTCATCGATGGCGACGGCTTCGTCGATGGTGCCGCGGGTACAGGCTTCTTCGCACTTGCGGTTACAGACACGACCGCAGACTGCCGGGAACGGGTTCTCTCTCTTGATGAGTTCGAGAGCCTCGTCGTAGCGGCCTTCCTTGGCCATCTGCAGGTAACCCTGGATGGCGATGTGAGCCGGGCAGGCGGACTTACAGGGAGCGGTACCGGTCTCGTAGCACTCTTCGCGGTTGGTGTCTCTGTAGTCGGCGTTCCAGCGGTTCTTGAGCCAGATGTGCTCTGCAGGATTCTCACGGAAATCGTAGGTCTGCTCGGAACCGTCTTTGCATTTCAGTTTCTGACCGAGACGGACAGCGCCGGCCGGGCAGTACTGGACGCAGCGGCCGCAGGCGACGCAGTTGTTCGGGTCGACCTTGGCACGGTAAGCGGAAGCTTCCATGTTCGGGGTGTTGAACAGCATGGCGGTACGCATGGCGTTGCAGATCTTGACGTCGCAGTTGCAGATGGCGAAGATCTTGTCCTTACCGTCAACGTTCGTGACCTGATGGACGAAACCGTTCTTCTCGGCCTGCTCCAGGATGCGGTAAACTTCTTCTTTGGTGATGTGGTGGGAACCGGAGGTCTTGGACTCGCAGCAGTAGTCTGCGAAGTCGCCCATGGAAATACACCAGTGGTTCGGGTCGTCGGTGCAGCCGACGCCGCGCTCTGCGCGCTCAAGACGGCAGGTGCAGGGGCCGACGCCGTAGTGACCGTCGTATTTCTCGATCCAGTAGGAGATGTGCTCGATGTCGACCGACTTGTTCTCGGTCTCGATGGCCTTCTCGACGGGGATGACGTGCATGCCGGAGCCTGCGCCGCCTTCGGGGATCATCTGAGTCAGACCGACCGGGCCGAAGCCTTCGAACGGAAGGTAGGTGGACAGTTCGAACATCTCGGCGAATTCCGGATGATCTTCATACCACTCGGGATGCTCGTTCAGGATCTCGGCACTGCCGGGAACGAAGTTCTTGACAGAGTACTTTTTGACGCCCTGGGGATTTTCCCAGTCCCACTCGACGACGCCGTAGTAGCCAAGCTCTTCGAGTTTGTAGTTGAGGTAGTCCTTATCGAAACCGGTCTTGGCCTGGATCTCTTCAAAGGTCTTCGGCTTACGAAGTTCCATTGCAAGCATGATCTTGGCGCCGTCTTCATCGACAACGGGTTCCAGACCATAGTAGTCCGGTGCACGACCGTCGAGTTTCTTGAACATACGGTCGGTCGGGATGTGTGCCGCTTTCATGAGGTTCGGTCTCGGATTGTCGGTACCGTAGTTACCAAACTGATGCTTGGTGTGGTCGCCGATGCGTCCGCCGAGGGCCTCCTGCGGAGTATAGAAATATTTCTTGGTTTTCAGATTTGCCATGTTCGTTCTCCCTTCCCTTACAGTTCCTTGCCGTCAACGTACGCTGCCAGGATCTTGGTGACCGGCTTGCGGTCCACCAGCATGAAGGTAGCGGGGCTTCCGACTTTCAGGAACTCGATCTTGTCATAGCCGAAACCGGTCATCTCGCGGACAGACTTTTCGATCGGCTTGCCGGCCTTCTCGTCGGCGATGATCTTGTCGAGCTGTTTCTCGAACTTTGCCATATCCATCGGGGCGTCGATGCCGGGGACAAGATAGGCTTTCCAGCCCTGCGCCAGGGTGTAGTCGCCTTCTTTGTAGTCGACGATCTTGTCCATGGATGCTTCCTGATCCATGATGGTGTTCTCGCCGTGGGCGATGTAGGTGACGACGCCATCTTCACAGACGACATCTCCCCAAAACGGGAACCAGCCACTGCCGTCAACGATCAGAACGTTTTTGAGCATAAGTTTCATAATATACCTCCCTAACCTGACGGGGCTCTTCTTTCTGGTCTGACCAGAACGGTCCCCGCCTATTACTCTAACATAAACATTATATAACAAGATGCCCGAGTTACCTTGGTCTAACCATACGAAGAGGGGGAATTTCGTCAGAATGTCACAAACAATAAACAGTGTGCCACAGCACATTGCACAAAGAAAAAGGACCCGCCTGTTCGGTTTGACAGAACCGCTCAGACGGGATTTTGCATTTTTGCAATTTTGGCAATTCAGCGGGCGATTCACCCAAGTGCTTTGACCAGCGCGAGGAGCACTTCGGAGAGCGCTTTCTCGGCGAGATCGTTCAGTTCCCGGTAGGAGCCGGTGGCGCTGTCATCGGCGTCATCGGAGATCTTCCGGATGGAGAGGAACGGGGTCTCGAGACGGTCGCAGACGCTCGCGATGGCGGCCGTTTCCATGTCGAAGGCCTCGATGTCGAAGGCCTCTTTGTACTCCTCCTTCTTGACGGGGTCGGCGAGGAAGAAGTCTCCGGTGCCGAGTCTGGCTGTGCCGACGCCGTCGATTGTCTTCGCCGCTTCCAGAAGGGTCTCGGACGCGGTGTGGTAACGGACGTTGCCCGGTTTCTCGCCAAGGGGATATCCGAACGCGGAGAGGTCGAAGTCGCACTCGATGTAAGAAGTGCCGGCCACTACATCGCCCTTGCGAAGATGCTGGATGGCGCCGGAGAGTCCGGCGTTCAGGACGCAGTCCACCTGGTGGTCCAGGATGAGGACCGTCGCGGCGAAGGCCGCGTTCACCTTACCGATGCCGCATTCCACCGCAATGATCTCCGCGTTCTCCGTCTCATAGCGGATGGTGTTCATGGGGCGTTTCGAGAGCCAGGAGCCGCCGTGTTCGAGGGCGATCTCGGTAAAGGGCTGGAACTCCATTTCATCTGCAAAGATGAAGCCGATCTTCTGTTTCATAGTGCTTCCTCCACTTGGTTTCTTATGAATTTCCTTTATTATATACTTTTTTTCAAAACGTGGCTATGCTATACTGAAAAGCGTACTACGAACGCAATTTTCACACACACGAACAGGAGCATCATCATGGAAAAAAAGAACGTTGTCATCCATATTGCCGGCAGTGAATACACCATCCTCACGGAAGAGGATCCGGCATACGTCGAAGCCCTTGCCGAGACGCTGGACAAGGACATCACCGAGATCGTCGGTGCCAACCGACGCCTCTCCATGACACAGGCCGCCATCCTGGCTGCCCTCGATTATGCCGACAAAGCGGCCAAGGAGTCCGAAGCCGCCGACAACCTCCGCGGTCAGATCAAAGAGTACCTGGAAGACTCCGCCCGCTATAAGATGGAAGCGGAAGTCGCCCGCCGGGACGTCGAACGTCTGCAGAGAGAACTCAAGAACGCGAAAGCAAAACCGTTTTGAAGGAGATTCCTGTAAAGGAGCCAAACGAATATGAACAGAGGTCCTGAGATCCTTGCCCCTGCCGGGAGCATGGAGGCTCTGCGGGCAGCTGTGGAATGTGGTGCCGACGCCGTCTATCTGGGCGCCGGCCACTTCAATGCCCGACGAAATGCCAGGAACTTCTCGGACGAGGAGCTGGCGGAAGCAATCGAATACTGCCACGTACGGGGCGTCAAAGTGCACCTGACCCTGAACACGCTGGTCTCCGACGAGGAACTCCCTCTGGCGATCGACCTCATAAAGACCGCATGCTCCATCGGTGTCGACGCGCTGATCGTCCAGGACCTCGGCGTGGCCGCTCTGGTCCGGGCCGCTGCACCGGAGATGGAACTCCACGCCTCGACCCAGATGGCGGTCATGACGCCGGAAGGGTTCCGGGCCCTCGCGGACCTCGGGTTCACCCGGGCGGTCCTGCCGCGGGAACTGTCCTTCGAGGAGATCCTCGCCATCCGGGAGGCCACGGAGGACACCGGCCTCGAACTCGAGATGTTCATCCACGGAGCGCTCTGCATGTGCGTCTCCGGTCAGTGCTACCTCAGTGCCACGATGGGCGGACGCAGCGGGAACCGGGGGCTCTGTGCCCAGCCCTGCCGCCTGCGCTTTGCCGCCGACGGCGGACGCCGCTCCGACCACGCGCTGTCCCTCCGGGACCTCTCCGCGGTCGAAGCCATCCCGGTCCTGTACGAGGCCGGGGTCCTGTCCTTCAAGATCGAAGGCCGGATGAAGCGGCCCGAGTATGTGGCCGCCGCGGTCACGGCCTGCCGCAACGCGGTCGCCGGCACTCGGGACGACAAGCTGACCCGGGACCTCGACGCGGTCTTCTCTCGCTCCGGCCATACGGACGGCTACCTCAAAGGGCAGCTCGGCCACGACATGTTCGGCACCCGCCGGAAAGACGATGTCGTCGCCGCAGCTCCCATCCTGAAAGACCTCGAACAGCTCTACGTCAGAGAGACCCGGTCGACCCCGGTCTCCCTGGACTTCACCGCCCGGCTCGGCGCGCCGCTGCAGCTGACCGCCGCATGGACAGACCCGGCCGGCGGACAGACGAAGACCGTCACCGTCGACACCGCCGGGGACTACGAAGTCCAGGCCGCGCAGAACGTGGCGACCTCCGCGGACAAAATTCTCGGACAGCTGCAGAAGACCGGCGGCACCGGATTCTCTGCCGACGAGGCTGATATCACGATCCACATGGACGACGGCATCAATATCCCGGTCTCCGTCATCAACAAACTGCGGCGTTCGGCGCTGGACGCGCTGACAAAAACCATCGCGAAGTCCGGGCAGAAGAACTTTGACCGGGAAGCCGCGGAGGACGTTTTGAAGAATGCGTCTTCGGCAACGGGCACCGCCGTGAACGGACCGCTGACAGGCTTCCGTCGGTTCGTCCGTCTGCGGACCGCCGACCAGCTCCCCACCGGGAACGAGACGCCGGAAGACCTTGCCTGGGTCCTTCCCCTCGACACTCCGCCGGCCGTCTTCGACCGGCTGCAGGAACAGGATATACGCTTCGGTGTGGAAGTCCCCCGGGGACTCTACGAACACACCGATCGATATAAAAAACAACTGAAGGATGCCTCCGCGCACGGCGCGTCCTTTGCCCTCGCCGCCACGCTCGACAGCATCGAGCTGGCGAAGCAGGCGGGGCTCCCGGTCCTCGGGAGCTTCACGACGAACGTCTTCAACCATGTGGCCCGCGCCGAGTACGAGCGACTGGGGGTACAACGGCTGGTGCTGTCCCAGGAGATGACCTTCCGCCAGATGGACGTGCTGCAGAGAAGGGGTACATCGCCACAGGGGAACGGACTGCTCGTGTACGGGCGCTCGCCCCTCATGCTGACCCGCAATGCTCCCGACGGGCTCCACCCGAAGGACTTCGACGACCCGGCGTCACCGCCGGAACTCACGGACCGGAAAGGCATCCGCTTCCCCGTTACGAAAAACGGCGACGCATACGAGCTGCTGAACTCCCGGCCGCTGTACCTCGCAGACAGCAACAACGTTCCGGGGGACCTGTTCCGGCTCTACTGGTTCACGACCGAGACGGCAGAGGACGTCACCCGCATCCTGCGTGCCTATGAGACGAGCGCGCCGGCCGGGACCGAATTCACCAGAGGACTTTACCAAAAAGGAGTTTTATAAATGAGTGAGACCATCCGCATCAAGTATTTCACCGACCAGATCGAAAAACTGCGGTACATCGACGGAAAATCCGACTGGATCGACCTGCGTGCCGCGGAGGACATCACCCTGAAGCAGGGCGAGTTCAAGCTCGTGCCCCTCGGCGTCGCCATGCAGCTGCCGGCCGGTTACGAGGCCCATGTCGTCCCCCGCTCCTCGACCTTCAAGAACTTCGGCATCCTGCAGGTCAACTCGATGGGCGTCATCGACGCCTCCTACTGCGGTGACAACGACCAGTGGTTCATGCCCGTTCTGGCGATGCGCGACACGGAGATCCATGTCAATGACCGCATCTGTCAGTTCCGCATCATGAAGAACCAGCCGCAGATCGATTTCGAGCTTGTCGAACACCTCGACGGAGAGGACCGCGGCGGCTTCGGTTCCACCGGGAAGCAGTAAATTATCCTTAACAGTTGTACGGACACGCTTTTCTGTGTTAAAATAGTAAAGTCATACACAAAGTTTTGAGAAACTTTTGGAGGTATCTTTATGAGTCAGAAAGTCTCGGTGAAGGTCAACATCGGCTCGACTTCAACCCAGCCGACTCCCGAACCGTCACCCGCCAAGGAACCCGCTCAGCCGAAAAAGAAGTTCAAACTGAACGGGATCCAGATCGGGGCCATCTGCTTCGTGGTGCTCTTTGCCATCATCTGCGCAGTCATGTCTCCCATCACGGCCGCTTCCGGCACCCTGTGGGCTCTGTTCCCGCCGGTCGTCGCCATCGGCCTCGCCCTCATCACGAAAGAAGTCTATTCGTCCCTGCTGATCGGTACTCTCGTCGGTGCTCTGCTGGCTGCCAAGTTCAGCCCCGCCGCCACCATGGACTACCTGATCAACGACGCGATGATCTCCGCGGTCTCCGGTACTGCAGGTATCTTCCTGTTCCTGGTCTTCCTCGGCATCATCGTCTCCCTGCTCAACAAGTCGGGCGGTTCCGCCGCATTCGGCCGCTGGGCGCAGGAACACATCAAAACGAGAGTCGGTGCCATGCTCGCCACCTTCGCGCTCGGCGTACTCATCTTCATCGATGACTACTTCAACTGCCTGACCGTCGGTGCCGTCATGCGTCCCGTCACAGACTCCCATAAAGTCTCCCGTGCGAAACTTGCCTACCTCATCGACGCCACCGCGGCGCCCATCTGCATGATCGCACCCATCTCCTCCTGGGCGGCTGCCGTTTCCGGTTCCGTCGACCCGGAGACCGCCGGCATGTCGGGCATCAAGCTCTTCTGCATGGCCATCCCCTACAACTTCTACTCTCTCCTGTCTCTCGTCTTCATCATCGCCATCTGCCTGATGAAGTTCGACTACGGTCCGATGAGACGCCATGAGTGGAACGCCATCAACAAGAACGACCTCTTCACCGAAGGCGAGCGTGCCGAAAGTGTCGAAGTCAAATTCAACGAGAAGAGCCGGATCTCCGACCTGGTCCTCCCGGTCGTCGTCCTCATCTTCTGCTGCGCATTCGCCATGATCTACGTCGGCGGTTTCTTCGACGGCGTGGACTTCATCACCGCATTCTCTGACACCGACGCGACCGTCGCCCTTCCCTGGGGCGCCATCATCGCTCTGGTGTTCACCATCATCTACCTGATCGCCCGCGGCCTCATCTCCTTCAAGGATGCCATGAAGAGCGTTCCCGAAGGCTTCATCGCCATGATCGCTCCCATCATCATCCTGACCCTGGCCACTTCTCTGAAGAACCTGACCACCGGCGAGGAGATCCTCAACGCTTCCGCCTTCGTCGAAGGTGCCATGAGCGGCGTCGCCGCCGGCCTGCAGTCCCTGCTGCCCGCCATCATCTTCGTCGTCGCCGTGTTCATCGCGTTCGCGACCGGTACGTCCTGGGGTACCTTCGGTATCCTCATCCCCATCGTCACCACGGTCTTCCATGACCCGACCAACCCGCTGTTCATCATGGGCATCTCCGCCTGTCTGGCCGGCGCCGTCTGCGGTGACCACTGCTCCCCCATCTCCGATACGACCATCATGTCCTCGGCCGGTGCGGAGTCTGACCACCTGAACCACGTCAACACGCAGCTGCCCTACGCGCTGACCGTTGCCGGCATCTCGTTCGTTTCCTTCATCATTTCGGGTTACATCAAGAATGTCTGGTTCAGCCTTCCGATCGCCATCCTTCTGACCATCGCCACCCTCTTCGTCCTGAAGGGCACCATCGGCAAGAAGGAGTTCGATCCTGACAAAGCCTCCAAGGGCCTCATGTCCCAGGAAGCACTCGACAAGATGAACGACTAAATCGCCCGTCCTGTCTCACAGAAAACAGAAAACACCTGAGTCGCAAGACTCAGGTGTTTTTTACTGTCTTCAGCTGATGACCGGCGGGTCCTTTTTGATCTGTGTCACAAGGTCTTTGCCAAGCGCCATTCCCTTTTTCAACTCCTCTTTCCAGCCGGCCGGTTTCCGTTTGTCCATAATGAACCGGGTCTCGAGGATCTTTTCCATGCAGGTGTCGAATTCCCCTTCCAGAAGATCGACGTCAGTCAGCCCGTACTCCATGTTGCACATGGCCACGGTCGCAGCCCAGTCGGCCCGGCCCAGCTCTTTTCCGGTAAACTGCCTGTACAGCTTGTGGTGCTGAGCATAATAACGCCGCCGCAACGCCGGAACGTTGATGACCTGTTTGTAAAGCTCATTGACGAAGAACACGATGTAATACATGAACGTGTATTCGACTGCAAAGTAGCCGGGAAGGCCGGTCAGTTCATCGCCCATTTCAGCGATCATGTCCTCGGCGTAATCCATGACCTTGTCATGGTAGAACATGAGGATGTCATCTTTCTTCGGGAAGTAATAGGTAAGGTTGCCGGTGCCGATGTTGCAGGCAGCAGCTATATCTCGCATACTTACGTTTTCATAACCTTTTTCTCCCCAGAGCCGGACCGACTCCCGGAAGATCGTTTCGCGTAGATTCTTTGTCATAATGCACTAATTTTAGCACAGATTTTCTACGAGCGCAATTAGGACATGTCCAACTTTTGTACTTGACATCTGTCTGTTACAGATTTAACATAAAATTGGACATGTCCAAGAATCCTTTGGTGATTCACGGACTTTGGATTTAGGTATTTTATGATCATAGAAAGGAGAGTCTCCATGCCTGATAAGGATAATATGCCTTGGGGTATCGCCAAAACCGGGTGGGCCAGATATGCCACCCATATGTCGATGGTCGGAGGCCTGTTCTTGGGCCCCATCGGCGAAAACAGCAACTTTACAAAAATGTTCAAGCTCCTCGTTCCGGAGGAGGAAGCCCTGCTTGGGCTCCATGTCAAAAACAAACCCACTTCCGTCGAAGAAGTCGCGAAGTCTGCAGGCATCTCCGTCGAAAAAGCGGCACCGATGCTGAAACATATGTCTCAGAAAGGCCTGCTCTTCGAGCATGCCACCAAAGACGGCAAGTTCTTCTACCACGTTCCCCCGTTCATCCCGGGGTTCTATGAGTTCGTCATGACGGACCCGGACACCATCCAGAACCCGCAGGTCGCGCAGTTGTTCCGCAATGCGCTCGACCGGGAGCTGGGCCCCCTGCTTCGTTTCGCAGACGTCCAGGGCGGCGGCCTCATGAAGGTCACTCCCATCATGAACGAGATCAACGCCGAGCAGAAGATCCTGCAGTACGAAGACATCCTGACGTTCATCAACAATGCGGAGCGCTATTCCATCGCGGACTGCGCCTGCCGTACCGCCGGCCGCCTGACCGGTGTCGGCTGCGACCACCCGTACAAAGACACCTGCATGCAGTTCGATGAAACGGCAGACTATTATGTCCGCACCGGCCGCGGCCACTACCTCACGAAGGAAGAGGCCATCGCCAAACTAAAAGAAGTCGAGGAAGCGGGCCTGGTCCACTGCGCGTTCCAGGTCGAAGGTCAGGACTACACGACCTTCATCTGCAACTGCTGCGGATGCTCCTGCGCGGGCCTTCGCCAGATCAACCGCCTCGACGCGAACCCGATGTCCCACTCCAACTTCCGCGCGAAGATCGACGAGGACAACTGTGTCGCCTGCGGCGAATGCGTCAAGATCTGCCCGGTCAACGCCATCACCCTCGGCACGAACCTTCTTTCGAAGACCGATGCCGAGCAGCAGCCTTACTGGAAGACCGCCAAAGACCACCGGATGACGAAGGAAGACACCCACGAGAACTTCATCAACGAGCGTCACATGGTCGCGAAGGACGGTACCGCTCCGTGTATCGTCGCCTGCCCGTCCCACGTGGCGGTCCAGGGCTACATCCAGAAAGCCGCCGAAGGCAAATTCATGGAAGCCCTCGAGATCATCAAGAAGGACAATCCCCTGCCCGCCGTCTGCGGCAAGATCTGCCCGCATCCCTGTGAGTCGGCCTGTACGAGAAACACCCTCGACCAGTCGCTGGCGATCGACGCCATCAAGATGTTCATCGCCGAAAAAGAAAACGATGCCGCGCATCGGTTCATTCCGGAGATCAAAGACCACTATGACGAAAAAGTCGCGATCATCGGTGCCGGTCCTGCCGGCCTGACCGCCGCCTACTATCTGGCGATCGAAGGCTTCCAGGTCACCGTGTTCGATAAGAACGAGAAGCCCGGCGGCATGCTCGAATACGGCATCCCCGCCTTCCGTCTCGAAAAAGAAGTCATCGCCTCTGAGATCGAAGTCTTCAAGGCAATGGGCATCGAATTCAAGTGCGGTGTCGAAGTCGGCAAAGACATCACCATCCAGCAGCTTCGTGACGAAGGCTACAAGGCCTTCTACCTTGCCATCGGTGCACAGAAGGGCTCGTCCCTCGGCCTCGCCGGTGAAGAGTTCCCGAACGTCATGAACGGTGTCGACTACCTGTCCCTCGCCAATGCCGGAAAAGACACCGGTACGAAGGGCGACGTCATCGTCGTCGGCGGCGGCAACGTTGCCATCGACGTCGCGCGTACGGCCATCCGCAAGGGCGCGAAGTCCGTCAAACTGTACTGCCTTGAGTCCAAGGAAGAGATGCCCGCCGCAGCTGACGAGCAGATCGAAGCCAAAGACGAAGGCATCACCATCCACAACGGCTGGGGCCCCATGGTCATCGAGAACGACGGCAAGGAAGCCACCGGCATCACGTTCAAGCAGTGCACCTCCGTCATCGACGAAAACGGCAAGTTCAATCCGTCTTATGACGAGTCCGTCACGGAAAAGGTCGACGCTCAGACGATCATCCTGGCCATCGGCCAGCGCATCGACTGGGGCGGCCTGCTCGAGGGCACGAAGGTCGAGACCGGCCGCGGCAATGCCGCCGTCGTCACGCCTCTTTCTTTCCAGACCGCGGAAGAAGACATCTTCGCCGGCGGCGACGTCGTCACCGGACCGCTGTTCGCGATCGATGCCATCGCGTCCGGCAAGGAAGGCGCCCATTCCATCTTCCGTTACCTCACCGGCCGTCATCTGACCAACGGCAGGAACTACGAGTACAAGTCCATCAAGCTCGACCGCGTCAACGTCAACATCAACCGCATCGACCTGACCCCGCGTCAGTATGCGCCGGAAGTCGACCACGCCAAGGCCATCCAGACCTGGAACGACCTTCGTGAGGGCCTGACCGAAGAGCAGATCGCCGCCGAGTCCGGACGCTGTCTGCACTGCGGACGCTCCGTCGTCGATATGGACAAGTGCATCGGCTGCGGTGTCTGCATCCATCGCTGTGAGTTCGACGCCATCAAGCTCACCCGTGTGGACGACACACCGTCCGCGACCGATATGAAGCAGTGGTACGGCCGTCTTGTCAAGAACGTTGCCAAGAGAGGCGTCAACATCGCCAAGACCAGTGTCATGGAGCGCCTCGGAAAGGAAAGCCCCGATGCATGAACTGACGATCGTTCAGCACTTCGTCGGAACGACTGATCAGGCTGCCGCGCAGCGTGGCATCAAGCAGGTCAAACGCGTCACGCTGAATGTCGGCGCCCTGACCGGTGTCATACCCAAATATGTCCGTATGTACTACGACGAAGTCTGCGAAGGCACCCGGCTCGAAGGGTCCGAACTGGATATCAACTACCTCGAAGCAGAGGCATTCTGCCGCGGTTGCGGGAACATGTATGACCCGACACAGACCGATGACAAATGCCCCGAATGCGGGGACACCGACAAGGAGATCATCCAGGGCAAGGAACTGACCGTCCGGGACATTGCCTACGAAGAATAAACAAAAAGCCACCTGAGTCGCAAGACTCAGGTGGTTTTCTTTCGTGCGTTGATTCAGATGACGATGCCGCCGTTGACGCCGAGGACCTGACCGGTCATGAAGGTGGACCGGGGTCCGGCGAGGAAGACCGCGACGTTCGCGATGTCCCGGGGCGTGCCGAGGCGCATGAGGGGCGTTTCGTCGATGAGCTCCTGCATGGTCTCTTCCGAGTGCATGGCGTTCATCTTCGTGTCGATGACACCAGGGGCGATGCAGTTGACCCGGATATTGGAGGGGCCGACTTCCTTGGCGAGGGCCTTCGTCATGCCGATGATGGCTGCCTTGGAGGCGGAGTAGACGACTTCGCAGGAGCCGCCGACCTGTCCCCACATCGACGAGATGTTGATGATGCTGCCCGACTTGTTGCGGATCATATACGGCAGGAACGCGCGGGTCGTGAGGAAGGTACTCTTCACGTTCGTGTCCATGACGCGGTCGTACTCATCGAGGGATACATCGCCAAAGAGCATCTGGGAGGAGACGCCGGCGTTGTTGACGAGGACGTCCGGTTCGCCGATGCGTTCGATGACTTCCCGTTCGAGGAGCATGACGTGCTGTTCCGAGGTGAGGTCTGCGGAGAAAGCGGAGGCCATCCCGCCGCCGCGGGTGATCTCATAGGCCAGCGCTTCTGCCGCCTCTTTGTTTTCGTGGAAACAGAGGGCCACCTTGTAGCCCTTCTGCGCATAGGCCCTGGCGATGGCCTGACCGATGTCGCCGGACGCGCCGGTGATGACTGCGTTCATAGCGGCCTCCTTTCGAGGTTTTGAAAAAGCACTCCGCCGGGAATGTGGGCGGAGTGCGAATGGTTCGTGTTCTGTTACGAAGCTTTGCGGGTCGTGGTGGCGCCGTTGGCCTTCTTGGTGACCGGAGCCTGCTCGATGTAGCTGTACTCGTTCAGGACGTCAAAGACCGTCGGATTGGTCTCGAGGACGCTGACGGGGATCTTCTGACCTACTTTGCCCTTGTCGTTGATGCGGGCCATGTAGGTGAGCTGACCGTCTTCGTTGAAGTAGTAACGGTTCTTGACCTGGACGAGCGGGTTGTAATAGTCTTCGTAGGTGTACTCCACGCCGGAGATGGTGGACGTGCCGGTGCCCACATAGGAGGCGTTCGGGAACTTTTCAAGGCTTGCGTTGTTGAAGAGTTCGTCGACCTTCAGCTTCTTGACCTGGGACGCGGAAAGTTCGGTGTAGTTCTTGTCCGCTGCGGTCAGAAGGTAGTAGGTGCCGTCTTTCAGCATGTAGGTGATGGCGGTCGGCTGACCTTCCAGTTCGACGTTCAGGGAGAGCATCTTCTGGTCATCTCCGTACTGGACGAAGGTGATGGGGGTCTCCGTTTTCGGGGTGGTCTCAAAGGTGTATGCCTTGGACAGGATGAGGTCGATGTACGGCTCCATCAGTCGGCCTTCGAAAGCCGCCGGGATCTCGCTGTTGGATTTGGTTGCCTTGTCTTCGTCCTTGTTGCAGGCTGCGAAGCAGACCGCGAACATGAGGACCGCGAGGACGATGGCGATGTACTTTTTCATGTTCTTCATGGATCTCGTCTCCTAGTCAGAGTTTCGATTTGCGCTAAAATTGCAGTGTTTATCGTACCATAGAGCCTTTATAAAGTCAATTATAAAGGGCACCCTGGAAGGGTGCCCCGTGGTGCTGGAAGAGGGAATCGAACCCACGACCTATTGATTACGAATCAATTGCGCTACCGACTGTGCCATTCCAGCATATGTAAGCGCTTCGCTCGGAAGCGCTTTTATATTATATAGAACCGGTCTTAGAATTGCAAGACCTGTTTTTCCGTCACGACATAGTCCATCGGCATGTCCGTGTCTTCCTCAACGACCTTCTCGAGTTTCTGGGCCTCGAAGGCGATGCACACGCGGCAGGCGTCCGGCGCCCGGTCGATGTACCGGTCGTAGTACCCGGCCCCGTGGCCGATGCGGCCGCCGTCCTCGTCGAACCCGACACAGGGGACCAGGATGACGTCGAAGTCCTCCGGTTTGCGGAGTTCCGAGTGCTCGGGGTCCGGTTCCCGGATGCCGTACTTGCCATAGTTCCAGACGGGCTCCTCTGCCAGTGTATAGGCCTCCATATGGCCGTTCTGCATGGAGATGGGGAACGACAGGACTTTTCCGTTTCGCTCCGCCCAGTCGTGGAAGACCGAGAGGTCGACCTCGTCCTGCATGGCCATGTAGGAGAAGATGTGGGTGGCCGCCTGCACTTCCGGCAGTTTCGTGAGCCGCATGGACAGTTCCGCGCTGTATTCCACTCTCTGTTCCGGGGTCAGCATGCGGCGGGCGTTCGTGCAGAACTTCCGCTGCGCGGTCTTCTTCTCCTTGTAGTAAGAGGAGCGCACATCGCCGGCCATGTAGAGAGAGCCGAAGGCGAGGACCGGCTTCCCGGTGAGGAGGGCCGCATGGACCGCCGACGGGATGTCCTCATAGGCATCCGCCGAACAGCCGAGGCTCCGCAGGTAGTCCCGAAGGTCCAGTGCGTCCAGGGCCCGGGGGCTGTCCGGAGTCACACAGAGGAACTGCTCCGCGTGGGGCAGGACGCTGGCGATCATCGCTTTGTAGTCCTTATCGGAGAGGACACCGGTCAGAAGGACCAGCTTCTCGTCGCCGAGGTATTTCGTGAGGTTCTCCGCCACTACTTCCGCACACTGGGGGTTGTGGCCGCCGTCGAGCAGGAAGAGCGGTTCCCGTCCGAGGACTTCGAAGCGGGCCGGCCAGCGGGTCTTCGCGAGGCCGGTGACGACCGCGTCGTCCGGGATCTCCCAGCCTCTGTCCCGCAGGGCCGAGATGGCCGTCAGGGCCGTCGCCGCGTTGTGGAGCTGGTAGTCGCCGAGGAGCGGCACATTCAGGGTGAGGCCGTTCCACTCGAAGGTCTCGCCGGAGAGGTCATGGGCCACCGGGGTCACGGAGCCGAAGTCCACGAGGTGGAAGTTCGCGTCCCAGACACCGGAGAGCTGACGGATGACGCTCACCACTTCGGGCGCGCTGTCATAGCAGACCACGTCGCAGCCCTTCTTGATGATGCCGCCCTTGGTCAGGGCGATCTCCTCGAGGGTGTTTCCGAGGAACTCTGTGTGCTCGAGGCCGATGTTCGTGATGACCGCCACTTCCGGCGCGTCGATGACGTTGGTGCTGTCGAGGGCGCCGCCCATGCCGACTTCGAGGACCACGATGTCGCAGCCCTGCTCTTTGAAGTACAGCATGCCGATGGCCGTCACCAGTTCGAACTGGCTCGGGTGGTCCTCCATGGCGTCGGCCTCCACCTTCACCCGCTCCGTGACGGCGGCGAGGTCTTCCCGGAGGATGTACCGTCCGTTCACCTGCAGCCGTTCCTCAAAGCAGAGGACGTGGGGCGATGTATAGAGCCCGGTCCTGTACCCCGCTTCCCGGAGGACAGAGGCCAGCATGGCACAGGTGCTCCCCTTGCCGTTGCTGCCCGCCACATGGACGAATTTCAGGTCCTTCTGGGGGTCTCCGAGACGGTGCAGGAGTTCCACGGTCCGGTCGAGGCCGAGCCGCGTGGTGCTCCAGGTATAGTCTTCGATGTAAGCGATCGCTTCCTGATAGGTCATTTATACGTTCTCCATGACGTTGCTGTAGCCGTCTTTCAAATTGAAGCGCAGCGTTTTGGCTGTGCCGTTTTCGGTGTAATCGATGCGGATGATGTCCTCGGACTCATATTCCGCCATCTGGATGGAATAGTCCTTTTCGGTGAAGAAGTACTTGAGGTACTCGGCCGCTCTCTGGTCATAGGTGGCGGCGTTGTCCGACATGAAGATGATGCTGCCCATGATGTCGTTGACTTTCGCGAGCAGGAGTTTCTGAGTGATGCTGTAGGAGATGTTGTCATCCCGCAGGAAGAAGACGTCCGGGTCGTTCGCGAAGGCGCGGCCGTCGAGGCAGCGGCGGAAGATGGTGTTGACCATCGCGTTCCGCGAAGACGGGATCTCCCGGGTCAGCTGCAGCTTGTTGAGGAGGTCTCCCGAGTAGTTCTTGTTAGCGTCGGGGCCGATGCGGCAGGCGTCGAAGATGCCCATGCAGGAGCCGAGCGGGACGCCGCAGCCGAGGATGAGTTTGTCTCCACAGGCTTCCCGCAGAAGGTCGATGCCGTCGGCCATCAGCTGTCCACGGTTCTTGCCGAGACGCGGGTACTCGCAGATGCTGTAGAGGAAGTCGAGCTTGACGAGGTCATAGCCCCACTCGTTCAGAATGACATCGAAGAAGTGCTTGATGTACTCTCTGGCGCCGGGGTTGTAGATGTCAAAGGCATAGGCAAAGCCCCAGCCGAAGTGTGCGAGGATGCGGCGGCCTTTTTCATTCTTGATAAACCAGTCCGGGTGCTCTTTTGCCACTTTGGACTTGGTGGCGGCACAGAAGGGCGCGAGCCAGATGCCGGCTTTGTAGCCCTTCGCGTGGATGGCGTCCGCACAGGCTTTCATGCCGTGCGGGAATTTTTCTTTGTCGGTGAGGAGCCAGTCTCCGGTGTGTTCCTGGTAGCCGTCGTCGATCTGGAAGATCTGGGTCTGGTCCTGTGCGAAATCCAGCGCATTGAGGTCTCGATAGATGATCTCCTCATTGATCTTGCTGAAGTAGTTGTACCAGGAAGTGTAGCCGGCGAGCCGTTCTACACGCGGTTTCTTTACCCCGAGGAAGTCGAAGAAATAGGTGTCGAATGCCTGCTCATACTCAGCCTCGCAGATGAGGAGGTCGTACATGAGGAACGTGTCTCCGGCCTTCAGTTCGGTGCCGTCCACTTCCCGGCGGAGGGTGAACCGGCCGCGGGGCATGTCGACGTCAAAAATGGTAAAACCGTTCCGGTCCGCCTTGGAGCCCCACAGTTCGATGAAGTGGCTGCCCTTTTTGCGGAAATAGGTGAACGTGAAGGAGTGGAAACAGCCGGGCACGCCGTACTCCGTGTAGGAGTAGTCGCCCATCTGCCCCGCCTGGGTCTTCACGAAGTTGTTGAAGGTGATGACTTTCGGCAGGCCTTCGGTCACATCGTTGCGGCCGTGCTCTTCGGTCGTGGACCAGGACTGGAAGCCGTTCGAGAAGAAGAGGTCGTTGTCCCGGAACGTCCGGCCGGTAGTCAGCATGAAGTCGTTCAGCGTGAGGTCCTTCTTTGCCGTCAGGACCGCTTTCAGAGTCGTGTCGGTCTGCTCGAGGGCGAGGTCGAACCACTCGTTTTCAAAGTCAGACGTTCCGATGTCAACGCCGGCACAGGTCAGTTTGGCGTTCAGCGTGTAGTTGTTCATATCCATCCTCCTTGGGAAATATCCATTAACCTTTATCCGTTCTTATTATAGACAATGCGATCCGCGCTTGCATTACCCAAAATTAGCCACTTCTTCCGCGAGCCGTTCCCATTCTTCCATGGTGGTCTCCAGTTCGCTGTTCCGGGCGGCCATCTGTTCAGTGAGGTCCGTCATTTTCTCGAAGTCGGTGGCGATGGACCCGTCGTTCATCTGCTCTGTCAGAGACTCGATCTCCGCTTCCAGTTCCGTGATCCGCTCTTCGGCCCGCCGCAGCGCCGTTTTTTTCTTCGTCCGCTCGGACCGCAGCCGCTTCTGTTCCTGATAGGAGAGCCCGCCGGCACCCATCTGCTTTTCCGCTTTCTGTGGCGATGGACCGCCTGTGGTCCCCCGACGTTCTTTCTCGGCACGGTACTCGTCGAAATTCCCGACGAAGGTCTCCGCGCCGTCCGGGCGCAGCTCGACGACCTTGTCCGCGAGGGCGTTGATGAAGTAACGGTCGTGGGAGATGATGAGGAGCGTGCCCTCATAGCCGGACAGCGCCTCCTCGAGGGCCTGCATCGAGTAGAGGTCGAGGTGGTTCGTGGGCTCGTCCAGGATGAGGAAATTGCAGTGGCGCAGCATGAGCCGGCAGAGAGCCACCTTGGCCCGCTCACCGCCGCTCAGGGTCCCGATGGTCTCGAAGACCTTGTCCCCCTTGAATCCAAAGATGGCGAGGGCCGACCGGACTTCCGTCTCAGTCATCCGGGGGTACATGTCGTGGACCTCGTCGATGACGGCCTTCGTCATGGAGAGATTCATCTGGTGCTGGTCGAAGTACCCGACCGTGACACCGACACCGAAGCGCACCCCTCTCACCCGCTTCAGGATCTGTTTGACGAGGGTCGTCTTGCCGACGCCGTTCTCGCCGATGATGAAGACTCGCTCCCCGCGCCGGATGTTCAGGCTGACGTCCTTGTAAAGGACCTTGCCGGGGAACTCCATCGAGAGCTTGTCCACATCGAGGACCTCTTCCCCGCTGACGCTGTCCGGGTCGAAGAAGAAGGAGAAGTCATACCGCTCGTACTCCGGCTTTTCGAGGTCCTTCGTGAGGCGGTCGATCTGCTTCTGCTTACTCTCCGCTGTGCGGATGTTCCGCTCCCGGTTCCAGCGCTTCTGCTGTTCGATGATGCCTTCGATGCGGTGGACTTCCGCCATGGTGTTGTCATAGTTGCGCTGCAGGCTCAGGTCCCGCTCCGCTTTCAGAGCCATGTGCCGGTCATAGTTGCCGTCGGTCACATAGAGCTTCCGCAGAGAGATCTCCGCGATGCGGTTGCAGACCTTGTTGAGGAAGTACCGGTCATGGGAGATGACGATGGTCGTGATGCTGCTCGACTGGATGAAATTCTCGAGCCAGTCCACCGAGGAGATGTCGAGGTGGTTCGTCGGCTCGTCGAGGAGCATGAGGTCCGGCTTCTGCAAAAGAAGTTTGGCCAGTCCGATCTTGGACTTCTGTCCGCCGGAGAGGCTCCGCACCGGCAGGCTCTGTTCCTCGTCCGTGAACCCGAGGCCGGTGAGGACGGCCCGGGTGAGGTTTCGATAGGTCAGTCCATCGCCCGCCTCATAGGCGGTCAGGACTTCCTCCTGTCTCGCGATGAGCGCCGGGTCTCCCGCATGCGCTCCGGAAAGGGCTTCCCGGAGTTCCGCGAGTTCCTTCTCCATCTCGAAAAGGTGGGAGAAGACGAGGAGCGTCTCTTCATAGGTCGTGCGGTCCGAGTCGGCACAGACGTGCTGTTCGAGGTAGCCGAGGGTCGTGAAGGGCGAGCGGATGACGGCGCCGTCGTCCGCCTCCTCCGCCCCGGTGATGAGGTGGAAGAGTGTCGTTTTTCCGGTGCCGTTGGCCCCGATGAGGCCGATGATGTCGCCTTTTTCGACGGAGAGATTCGCTTTTTCAAAGAGGAGCCGGTCCCCGAAGGACTTCGACAGGTTGCTGATGTTGAGTATCATAGTTGTATTTTTTTAAAAAACATCTTTCGATTTCAGGGTTTAGTGTTATAATGTCTGTACGCCAACAAGGAGGTGTCACATGAGCAGTAAGAAGAAACAGCGCCGGAACATCGTTCTGACGGCCCTCGAAGTCCTCTTCCTGTGCATCTTCCTCTTTGCCCTGTTCCAGGCCGGGAAGATCCTCTACGATTACCATAAAGGCGATTCGTTCTATGAAGATTCCCAGGACACATATCTGGTGGCTGATGATACATCGCCCGAGACCGAAAAGTCCCGTCTCGGGTTCCGCGTCGACCTTTCCAAGATCCAGCAGGTGAACCCCGACGTCAAAGGATGGATCTACATCCCCGACACCGAAGTCTCCTACCCGCTGCTCTGGTCGAAGAGCGATGACACCTATCTGCGTCACACCTATACGAAAGAGTACAGTGTGTTCGGCAGCATCTTCTTCTCGGAACTGAGCAACCCGGACCTCACCGACATGCACACGCTCATCTACGGGCACAACACCAAGAACGGCGCCATGTTCGGCGGTCTCAAGAAGTACAAGGAGCAGGCGTACTTCGACTCCCACCCGTACATCTACCTCATCATGGGAGACCGGACGTACCAGTACAAGATCGTCTCCTGCTTCACCGCGCAGACCTCGGACGACGTTTACATCCTGACCTTCGCGAAAAACTCGGACTTCCAGAACTGGCTCGCAAAGCTCATCACGAAGAGTGAAGTGAAATCGGGCACCGTGGCCATCACGGGTATGGAACAGGTCCTGACCCTCTCCACCTGCACGTCCCGCACCAAGACGGAGCGGTTCACGGTCAATGCCATCCTGGCAGACTCGTGGGAGAATCAGGAAGCGTATTAAAACTTGCACACCATTTTAACACGGAGGCACATATGTCAACAACTGTTATCCTCTATATCATTTTAGCGTTGCTGGGCTCCTATGTGGTCGGCTGTCTCCAGCCCTCCTACCTGCTCGGCAAGGCGATCAAACATGTCGACATCCGGGACTACGGCAGCGGCAACTCCGGCGCCACGAACGCCATCCGCGTCTTCGGTTTCAAGTTCGGCATGGTCTGCCTGCTCATCGACGCCCTGAAAGGCCTTCTGGCGGTCCTGCTCGTCAAACTGTTCCTCGGCCCCGATGTGGTCGGCAGTGAAGGCGCCGCCATCCTCCTGCAGCTCTGCTGCGGCCTCTGCGTCATCCTCGGCCACAACTACCCCTTCTACATGCATTTCCGCGGAGGAAAAGGCGTCGCCGCCTCCATCGGCATCCTGCTGATGGTCGACTGGAGACTGTTCCTCATCGCCGGCATCCCGGCCCTGCTCATCCTCGTCATCGGACGCATCATGAGCGTGGCCTCCCTGTCCTTCGAAACGCTCTGTTTCGTCGGCCTCGCCATCCTCTGCTTCCACATGGACTTCTACTACGGCATCCTGCTGGCGGCCTTCTGCTACCCCGCCATGTCCTTCTGGCGCCACCGGTCGAACCTCGTCCGGCTCGCCCACGGCGAAGAGTCCCGCCTCTGGGGCAAGGGCAGCAAGAACAGCGGCCAGGTCCCGAAGGACCAGTACGAAGAGGCGATGGAAAAACTCGACAAACAGGCCGGTGTGGACCTGCACCACCATCACAAGTAAGGCAAAAAACAAGCACCCTGTCAGACGGCAGGGTGCCTTTTTCATTCCATGGAGCGCAGCATCATTTCCTGCTGCTCTTTGGTCATCTGCGGGATCTCCGGCATGGGAAGGCTGCGTGACTCGATATACTGACGGAAGACCGTCATGGCGGCATTGCCGGGGAAATCCGGCAGCATAGCTTTCGGGACGTCCGCGGCGGGGACCCAGCTTGCGGACTGGATCTCTGTCGACAGGACCAGCGGGGCTTTCTCGGCAACGCCGATGAACCCGTGCATGAGCTGGCTGTTGTAGTCGAACCAGTAGGTGCCGGCGTACTCGACCGACCGAAGGTCGAGGCCGAGTTCCTCTTTGACTTCCCGGGCCGCCGCCTCTTCGGCAGTCTCTCCCGGTTTCATGAAGCCGGTCGTAAAGGACTTGAGGTCTTTTGGCAGGTACCACTGGCTCGAGAGCGCTACCTCATCCTCTTCGTTGCAGACGAGGACTAAGACGCAGTCCGAAAAACCGTCGAACCAGAGTTTTTCACATTGGGTGCAGTACGGGACTTCCCCGTCATCTCCGGCGACGCCGGGCACCAGTTTCGTGCCGCATTCCGGGCAATAGCGATAACGCATGGGTCAACCCTCCTGTGCTTGCGTCTCCTGCGGGACCGGTGCATCTTCAAAGTTGAGCTTGTCCCGGACGATCTTCCGCATGAAGAAGCAACAGGTGATGAACGAGACGACCTCGGCGATGGGGAACGCCCACCAGACCATGTTGAGGTTGCCCGAAAGGGACAGGAGGTAAGCGGCGGGCAGCAGAGCGACCATCTGACGAAGGATGGAGACGATCATGCTGTAGACGCCGTTGCCGAGGGCCTGGAAGGACGAGGACATCATGATGGCGGCGCCGGCGATGAGGAAGTGCGTCGCGATGATGCGGAGCGCCGGGATGCCGATCTCGAGCATGGCGGGCGATGCGTCATAGAACTTCAGCAGCGGGCCCGGGATGGTCTCGAAGAGGACGAGGCCGATGAGCATGATGCCGATCGCATAGATGGCGGCATACTTGATGGTCTCGAGGACTCTCGACTTGTTCCGCGCGCCGTAGTTGTAGGCGACGATGGGGACCATGCCGTTGTTGATGCCGAAGATGGGCATGAAGATGAAGCTCTGGAGCTTGAAGTACGCGCCGAAGACGGCGGCCGCGGTCGATGTGAACGCCATGAGGATGCGGTTGAACCCGAAGACCATGACGGAGCCGATGGCCGACATGATGATGGACGGCAGACCGACCGCGTAGATGCGGCGGACGACCTCCGCCTTGAGTCTCATATACTTGAAGCTCAGGGTGATCTCCTTGTTGTACTTCATGTTGAAGAACAGCGCGAGGGATGCGGCGACGATCTGACCGAAGATGGTCGCGATGGCGGCGCCCTTGACGCCCAGTTTCGGAGCGCCGAGCAGGCCGAAGATGAGGATGGGGTCGGCGATGCAGTTGATGATGGCGCCGGTGGCCTGGGTGATCATGCTGTAGAAGGTCTTGCCGGTGGCCAGAAGCATCCGTTCGAGACAGACCTGCATCAGCATGCCGAAGGAGAAGATGAGGACGGTCTTCATGTAGTCGATACCGTACTGGGTGATCTTCTCGGACGCGTGCTGTGCGTGGAAGAAGGGCTCGGTCAGGGTGAAGGCCGCGACGAGGAACAGCAGATAGGTCAGAGCGTAGAGCGGGATCGCGTTGTTCGCAGCCCGGTTCGCCATGTCGAAGTTCCGCTCGCCGAGACTCTTGGAGACCAGGGCCGAGAAACCGACACCGGTGCCGATGGCGACGGCGATCATCAGGTTCTGCATGGAGAACGCCAGCGAGACGGCCGTCAGGGCATCTTCCTCGATGCGGGCGACGAACAGGCTGTCGACGATGTTGTAGAGCGCCTGCACCAGCATGGAGATGACCATCGGGATCGAGGTCTTGATGAGCAGAGGCTGGATCGGCTCGGTGCCCATCCGGTTCGGGGGAAGGTGTTTTGCTGCAGTTTCTGCCATTTATGCCTCACCTCCAAACCGCACGTTGGCGATGTGCTCGAGCATGTCGGTCACGGGTCCGAGACCGAGGTCGGTGTTGAAGAGGATGTCGTAGTTGGTCCAGTCGCCCCACTTGTAGGACGTGAAGAACCGGTAGTAGTCGGCACGGCTCTTGTCCATGTTCTTCAGCTTCTGGGGCGTCAGGCTGGCGACGTCCTGATAGACGTTCACGATGCGGTCGATCCGCTGCTCGACACTGCCGTACAGGAAGACCTTCAGGAGGTTTTCCCGCTCCCGCAGGATGTAGTCGCCGCAGCTGCCGACGATGACGAAGGAACCCTCATCGGCCAGCGCGTTCACGACCCGGTTCTTCGACAGGAAGACCTGTTCCTCGAGGGGGTTCGTGTGCGCGAAGGTGGCCATCTCGTAAAGGAGGCTCGAGGTCTTGCGTTCCATGAGTTCGACGACGCTCTGACGGGCCAGACCGCAGTCCTCCGCGACGAGGTCGATGATGTTGTCTTTATCGTAGTACGCGATCCCGAGGCGGTCGGCGAGCTCTTTGCCGACGAGGCGTCCGCCGCAGCCGCTCTGACGGCTGATCGCGATGTAATACTTGTCTGCCATTTGAAGTTCCTCCTTTTAGCGATGCGCCTTTCGGTGCACATAAACAGAACGGTATTTCGAGTAGATGATGAGCTGGCTCTTATAAAGGCCGTAGTAGCCGGACAGCATATAGCTGACCGCGACGACGAGGCCGAACATCCACATGCCCTGTCCTCCGAAGAGTTCGAGGCCCATGATGAATGAAGCGATCGGCGAATTGGTGACGCCGCAGAAGACGGCGATCATGCCGAGGGCCGCGCCCACGGCGGGCGGCAGTCCCAGGAACCCGGCCGCGAAGCAGCCGAAGGTGGCGCCGATGAACAACGACGGGACGATCTCACCGCCCCGGTATCCGCCGGCGAGAGAGACGGCCGTAAAGACCAGCTTCAAAAGGAAGGCGTACCAGACCGCGTGGCCGGCAGCCGCCTGCAGGATGACGCCTGTACCAAGGCCGTTGTAGTCCTGGTTCCCGACGAGCAGGGTCAGGAGCGCGACGACCGTACCGGCGACGAAGATCTTGATGAAGGGGTTGTCAAAGACGTTCGCCATCCCCTTCTCGGCGATGATGAGGGTGTAGCAGATGATGATGCTGAGGACGGCGCAGAGGATGCCGAGCAGCATGACCTTGCCGGCATTCAGAGGGCCGAAGGACGGGACGAGGTCGAAGTGGTACTGCGCATACTGCACGCCGAGGAGTTTCGCGATGTACAGCGCTGTCAGTGCGGCCACGGTGCAGGGCACCAGCGCCGCATAATACATGACACCGACCGAGATGACCTCCATCGAGAAAACAGCGGCCGTCAGGGGCGAGCCGAAGATGGCGGCGAAGGCGGCGCTCATGCCGGTCATGATGAGGACCTTGTGGTCGTTCTCGTTGAACTTCAGGAGCCGTGAGACCGTGGAGCCGAGACTGGCGCCCATCTGGAGCGCGGCGCCCTCACGGCCGACGGACGCGCCGAACAGGTGGGAGATGGCGCTGGAGACGAAGATGAGGGGCATCATCCGGAAGGGGATCTCTTCCCCGCCGTTGACGGCCGCCAGGACCATGTTGGTCCCCTTGTTCTCTTCCGTCTGCGGCTTTTTATCGAAGAAGTAATAGAGGGCGGCGATGACGAGACCGGCCACCGGCAGGAGCCAGATGAGCCAGGGCTGCTGCCTGCGGAGTTCCGCGGCATAGAACAGCGTGTAGTAGAACCCGGCGCCGACCAGACCCAGGACCACGCCCATCGCCAGTGCCAGAGCGAGCCATTTGAGGTAGACCCGGAAGTGGCCGAAGAAGTTTTTGATGTCTTCCCACAGGTTCAAAAAGAACGATTTCACCGTATGCCCTCCTTCCCTGTTTTCTTTCAGTAAAACAATTATAAAAAAAGCATCCTGTCAGTTCAACTGACAGGACGCTATTGTACGCCTATTTTCAGGCTTTCTCAAGCCCTAATTTTGATACCGGTCCCGTTACATCGTCGCGGAACTCTGGGAGTCCACCGTCGCGGAGCTCTGGGCGTCGGGAGCGTTGCCGCTCTGGGCGCGCTCCATGTCGAAGCTGCCGCGGCCGCCGTGTCCGCCCTGCTGACCGCCGAAGCCGCCCTGCTGGCCCATGCCGCCCTGCTGACCCATGCCGCCGTGGCCGCCCATCATGCCGCCGGAGCCGTAGATGGTGTCGGTCATCTCGACGGTCTGGGACTGGGAACCGGCTTCCACGGTATAGGTCTCGCCGGTCTTGATGTCGGGGGAGCTCAGGACCACCGTCTGGTAATCCTTGTTCGGCGTATAGGACAGGATCGTCTTGCCGGAGCTGTCTTTCAGCGTGACTTCCGTGCCGCCGGAGACGTTGCCGTCAAAGGCGACCAGCATGGAGCACTGGGTCGAGTTCGAACCGAAGTTCACTGCCATGCCTGCAGCACCCGTCGCGACGACCGTACCGCCGGTGATGCTGGCGTTGTCACAGTCGATGGAACCGTTGCCGCCGTTGGTGGGACCGCTGACGTACGTCGTGCCGCCGGACACCGTCATGGAGCCGTTGGAGTCGAGGCCGTCACCGCCCGCGTCGACGTTGATCGTGCCGCCGGAGATGGTCAGTGTGGCGTTCTGGTTGTCGGCGAACCCGCCGCCACCGCCGAAACCGCCGAAGTCGGTGGTGTTGTCCTTGCCGTTGCCGCCCTCGGAGGCGTTGATGCCGTCATCCGATGCGACGATATCGATCTTTCCGCCGCTGATCGCGATGTCCTGGCCCTCCAGGCCTTCGTAGGACTTCGTGATGTTGATGACGCCGCCCGCGATGGTGAGGTCTGTTTCGGCGTGGATGCCGTCGTCACCGGAGTCGATGGTGACGGTGCCGCCTTCGATGTAGACGAAGCCCTTGTCCTCGTCCTCATCGTTGCTCGTGTGGATGGCGTCGTCGCCGGCCGTGAGGTCCAGGACACCGTCATGGATGCGGACGCTGTCCTTGCCGGCGAGGGCCTTCTTCCCGGCATTCACGGTGATGGTGCCGCCGGTCACTTTGAGGTCATCCTTCGAGACGATGCCGTGGCCGTTCGCGCAGGAGACCGACAGTTTCCCGGAGCCGTTGAAGACCAGAGTCGCCTTGGACCAGATGGCGCCGTCGATGTTGTCGCCGGTGTCGGTGTCAGCCGAGGAGAAGGACGCGCTCGACGAGATCTTGTTGGTCGTGCCGTCTTTCAGGGTCACGAAGACCTTGTCTCCGGACTGGACATAGATGGCGGCGCTGCTGTTGTTGGCGAGGGTCACATCGTCGAGGACCAGCTGGACTTTGTCTTCGCTGCCGACGTTGACGACGACCTGGCCGTTGTAGGTGCCGGTCAGGATGTAGGTGCCGGCTTTGGAGATGGTCACTTTGGACGCGGACTCCTTCGAGAGGTCCATGGTGGTGGCATCCTCATAGGAGGGGTCGAGGTCCCGGTCGGTGAACATGTCGGTGTTGGTGGACTTCGGAGCACTGTCCTCCGTCACTTCGGTCTCGACCATCTGGCCGCCCTGGGCGTCCGAGGTCGTCGTTTTGGAGCCGCAGGCGGCGAGGACCAGGACCATGGCCAGTGCCACCAGGACGGCGATGAGTTTCGTTTTCAAAAATTTCATCAGAGGGTCTCTCCTTCCCCGGTCCCCCGGACCATCATGTTGATCTCGAGGTTGCCGTTGCGGACGCGCAGATCGTCGATCAGCGCCTTTTCCGTGCCGGCCTCTTTCAGCCGGATATGATAGGACAGCCGGTTGAGGCTGCCGAGGTTCGTCGTCTTGACCCCGACGAGTTTCGCTTCCGTCGTGTACTGGTCGAATAAATCGCCAAAGGCGGCGCCGTATTCGAGGTCTTCAGGGACCGTGATGCGGAGCAGCTTGTCGAGGCTGTCGCTGCTGTGTTCCCCGAGGCTCGTGAGGTTGTAGACCAGCGTGACGAGGCCCATGACCAGCGTGAAGATGGCCGCGAAGCCCAGGTACCCCATGCCGCAGGCGAGGCCGACGGCCATGGCGAGGAAGATGGCACCGATCTCCCGGGCGGTCCCCGGGATGGAGCGGAACCGGACCAGCGAGAAGGTACCGGCGACCGCGATGCCCGTCCCGATGCTGCCGCTGACCATCATGATGACGATGGCGACGACGGCCGGCAGGATGAGCAGGGTGCCCACGAAACTCTTGGTATAATCGGTCTTGCTTTTATAGGTGAACACGAAGGCGAGGATGGCGCCGAGGACCAGCGAACCTGCGAGACAGGTCAGAAAGCTGGACACGGCGATGCCTTCCGTGGCAATGACACTGGTGAACAATTCTTCAAGCACTTAAGATCCCTCCCGATCGATAAGACTGCTGAGTGCTTTCCTCCAGCAGGATGTTGTATGCGGTGCCGTATTTCGAAAACGGCGTTCTCTGCGCGTTCGCCTGGGTGAGCAGCGCGGTGAGCCACAGGGGCATGGCGCCGTCCGCTTTGATCTCCATGATGCTCTCCCCGGGACGGATGACGAATCGCCCGCCGGGCAGGCTCTGCAGAGAGAGGTCATCGGTCCGGAAATGGATGTTCCGGTCGAAGGTGATCCGCAGGTCCGGGTCGTCCTTCGCGTAAAAGGCCGTCCGGTCATAATCGAGGTAGACCGCCGGCTGCAGGTTGCCGTAAGAGGCGAGGAACCAGTCGAGTTCCTTCGCGATCTGGCTGTCCTCCGGCAGGGGCGATGTACCGTTCAGGTAGTTCATCGCGTCCCGCTCCGAAAGACAGATGCGCCGTTTATAGACGATGCCTTTGTATTTCTTTTTGAGTTCGAGAAACGTGTTGTCGTCCGGGCCCGCCGGGCCGTAGCTGCGAAGCCGGAGTTTTTCTTTGTAGACCGGTTTCTCGATCGACTTCCGGATGAGCCGGAAGTCCGGGGTGTCGTAATAGATGTTGCAGATGGTGCTCTCGCCGTACCGGTCCGGTCTGACATAGGGGGCGAGTGCCTCCCGCAGGAAGCGGTCCTGCGACGCTGTCAGCCGGTATTTCAGTTCCTTTCGGGCGAACACATTGGTAACTCCCATAGCAGTGTCCTCCTGTTGTTTCCTTACAGCAAACAGTTTAGGCATCTTACCTAAAACGAAACTCAGTTTTTAGTTAAAAATAACTTAAAAATCATCCTCAGAGCATAAAAGATCCCCGAAAGCGTTCCGTTTTGGACCGTTTTCGGGGATGCTTTTTACATTCGTTTTTACGCCTTCGCGATCCGGTTTCCCTGCTCCTGGGCGTTCTTTTTGTGGTACTTCTCCTGCTGCTTCGTGACCTTGCGGATGGCTCTCGCGCTGCCGCCCCGTTCGGGGAAGGACGCGGTGATCTTGAGTCGTTCGCCGTCTTCACTGTTGGCGGAGATGCGCCCGTTGTGGAGTTCCGTGATGGTCTCGGCCATGGAGAGTCCGATGCCGTAGCCCTTCTTCTCCTGGCTGTGGGACGTGTCGCCCCGGTAGAACCGTTCGAAGAGTTCGTTGCGGTTGCCCTTTTTGATGCCCTCTGCCACGTTGTCGCTCGAGAGGTGGATCCGGCGGCCCCGCTTCTTGAGGGTCATGTAGATGGTCGTGCCGGGCGAGGCATACTTGACCGCGTTGTCGGCGAGGATGGAACAGAGCGTTTTCAGGGTCTGTTCATTGCCGAAGAACGGGATGTCCGGTGTGATGTCCATCACATAGCCGAGGCCCTGCTCTTCCGCCATGAGGCCGAAGGGCTCGAGGGTCTCGCGGCACAGTTCGGAGAGGTCGAGGTCCCGTTTGTTGAGTTCGAGATCGCTCTCCGCCATCTTGGCCATGCTGATGAGTTCGCCGGTCATCGTGGTCAGTCGCCCGACCTGTTCATGGATGCCTTCCGTCCACTTGTTCTCCCCTTCCGTCATCTCGAGGACTTCCGTACAGGAGTCGATGATGGCGAGCGGGGTCTTGAGCTCATGCCCGGCGTTGGTGATGAACTTCCGCTGTTTGTCATAGCTCTCCTGGATGGGGCGGATGGCCCGCTTCGAGAAGAGGATGACGAGCATGGAGATGAGGAGCAGCGCGGCCCCCGAGATCATCAGGCTCAGGATGAGCATATAGATGGAATTGTAGAGGTCCGACGAGCAGTCGAGGAACAGGTACATGGTCCCGTTGGCGACCTTCTGGACCCGGTAGCGGTAGACGCCGAGGAAGCCGGTCTCGGTGGCGCCGATGTGCTGCAGGCTTCTGGCATACCGGGTGGCATCTTCCGCGTTGACCGAGGCGATACGCCCCGTGTTGACCGAAAGCGCGGTGCCCTGGTCATCGAGGACGACGCTGAAATAGCGGGTCTCATAAGGGGTCTCGTCTGTGACGGCGGAAAACGTGTGGTGACGTTCTCTCTGAAGAGCATCGTTGTTGAAATAGCGGTTCTGCTCATCCGGGTCGAGATCGTCCGCATCTCCGTCGAAGTCATCGTCGATGTAGACCGCTGCATTGCCGAACCCTTCGATGATGCCCTTGTACTCGTCCGGGATACGGTCCGGGAAGTCTCCTCCGTTGTTCGCCATGAGGTCGAGGATGAGGTCGGCGTTGGTCTGCACACTGCGGAAGGCCACGAAGTTGAACGTGCCCATGATGAGCAGCAGTGCCACCAGAACGGAGAGGATCGTCACATGGATGAACCGTTTGCGGATCCGTTCGATCATGCTTTGTCCTCCAGGGAATAGCCGACGCCTCTGGCCGCTTTGATCTGGACCGAGGTGCCGAGGCTCGCGAGTTTCTTTCGAAGGGTGGAGATATAGACCCAGACGACGTTGACTTCCGCGTCGGTGTCATAGCCCCAGATCTTCTCGAGGAACCGTTCCGTCGAGATGACCTGTCCCGGGTTCGTCATGAGCATCTCCATGATCTGGAATTCTTTGTTCGCCAGTTTGGTGGACCCGTCCGGTCCGGCCAGCTCATAGTCGGAGCGGTCGAGGGACAGGTTGCCGAACTTCAGGACGGAGTCCGAGAGCTCCGGCTGACGGCGGGTCATGGACCGGATGCGCGCCAGCAGTTCCTTGATGGCAAAGGGTTTCGTGAGATAGTCATCGGCACCGGCGTCGAGGCCTTCGACCCGGTCATCCACTTCGGACTTGGCGGTCAGCATGATGACCGGCAGGGTGAGACCCTCTTCGCGGATCTTCCGCAGGACGGTGAGGCCGTCCATCTTCGGCATCATGATGTCGAGGATGGCGCCGTCGTAGTCCCCGGTCTCGAGGTAGTCGAGGGCGTCCTGGCCGTTGTACACAGCGTCGACGGAATAGTTGTTGTGGGTCAGCATGGTGACGAGGGCGTCAGACAGCATCTTCTCGTCTTCTGCAAGCAGTAATCTCATGAGTTCCTCCATTGGCCAGACCGAACTGGCGATGTACGTCTTCTAAACTTTAGGATATCAACTTTAAGTCTAGTTTAATCCGTTTCCGGTTTTTGCTCAATTCTTAAATACCGATTTGCAGGCGTCGACCGTTGCCTTGGCGTCCCGGCAGTAGAAATCGGCGCCGATGCGCTCGGCGTAGTCCGGGGTGACGACCGCGCCGCCCACCATGACGTTCACCTTGCTGGTGCCGTCCTCGTTCTGCAGGGCAGGTTCCTTTCGGAGGAGGGCGATGGTCTCTTCCATGCTGGAGAGGGTCGTCGTCATCAGCGCGGACAGGCCGACGGCCTCGATATCCTCCTTCATCGCCGTCTCGACGATGACCTTCGGGTCGACGTCTCTGCCGAGGTCGATGACCGTGTAACCATAATTGTCGAGCAGGACTTTGACGATGTTCTTGCCGATGTCGTGGATGTCGCCCTTGACGGTGGCGAGGATGACCTTGCCCTTGCTGACACTGTCAGACCCGGTGCGGGCGATCTCCTCCTTGATGACGGCGAAGCACTCCTGTGCCGCGTTGGCGCTCTGGATGAGCTGCGGCAGGAAGATCTTCCCCGCTTCGAAGTCCGCGCCCACTTTGTCGAGGGCCGGGATGAGTTCGCCGTTGACGATAGAGAGCGGGTCTTCCGTTTCGAGCAGCGCTCTCGTCGCGCCGGCGCCCTCGGTCTTCAGGCCTTTGAGGACGGCGTTCTGCAGGGGCGATGCACCGGCGGTGGAAGCATTGCCGGAGCCGGCATCGGCTGCCGGGGCCGCGCCGCCGGGAGCAGTTTAACTAATTTATTATATACTAATTTATGGAAAAGCG
>JAFTZU010000139.1 GCA_017461005.1 Clostridia bacterium | reverse complement strand
GGATCGAATAGAAAAATTAAAATGAAGGAATCATCGAAAAGAAAACTGCAGATAAAAAGTGAAATAGAAAAAGTGCAACTGCAAAAACAGAAGTAGAAAACAAATCAATATAACTATATAATATAGAAGAGCTCAAAAAGCCCGTAGATACTGGGTTTCCGGGAAATGCCTGTCCAGGTCCATATTTCCTGAAATTCCTCCCCTAAATTATACAAAACATTTATTTTGTATAATTATATGGAAAATTTTCAGGGTCTTAAAACAGAGATTTTCGCACAGTCCCCCGCCGTAAATCGCCAAAAAAAGCACACTTAGAGAACCATCAACGTTCTTTAAGTGTGTTTCTTTTTACCAATATTGAAGAGTTTCAGCCACCACGGCGGGCTTGCGAGCATGCTCAGCGCGGGTTCGATCATGCTTTCCTGAAAACCGTCTTCCTTGAAACTGGTCTGCACCCACCACTCGGACAGTCGGTACTTTTCCCAGAAGAAGTTCGCGTCGTCCAGGATGACGAAGCCGTCGACTCGGTACGGATACTTTCGTAAGAACTCCAGGACTTCTCCCGGCCGGTCGCCGATCTGTGACACGCCTGTTTTGTCATAGATGCGTACCCCGTTCATCGCGCACGCGTTGTCGAGCATGCGGCCTGCCGTGTCCTGCAACTTCGGGTCTTTGTTCCAGCCGACGCGCCAGGACGAGGTCAGGATGACGTTCACGCTGTTGCGAGGGGCGCCTCCCCTCTCCTGCTGACTCGTTTTTCCGGAGCCGTCAAGTTGTTCGGTCAACTCGATGAGCTTCTTCACTCTCTTCACGGCGGCCGGGTCCACGGGGTTTTCCGAAATACTTTCTACCGTATGGTAGAAAGACATGGAGTTGAGGACGCCGTCGACATCTAAAAAGATGAGGTAATGCATGGGGCCCTCCCTCCTGCTCAGTACTTGCCGTAGGTGTTGATGATGTTCTGGGCGATCTCCGCTTTCTTCTTACAGTTGTCCATCGCGGCCTTTTCGATGTACCGGTGGGCTTCCTGTTCCGTGAACTTGAGGTTCTCCATGAGGAGCCCTTTGGCGCGATTCACTAGGCGGATCTCCTTCATCTTCTGCTCCAGGGTCGCGGTCTTCTGCTCGAGCGCTTTCAGCCGCTGACGGGTGGCCAGGAGCAGCTTCATGGTCTGGAAGGCCTGCTGTGCGGTACAGGGCCGCGGGAGCGTCAGGACGCCGTACTCTTCGACTTTATAGGAGACCTGCTCATAGATGTCGTTCTTGACCATCATCATGACGCCGCAGCTGTTGTTCTGGGCGAGCTCGATGGCGAGTTCGGTCCCCATCTCATCTTTCAGCGGCGCGTTGATGACGACGATGTCGGCACTTTTGTTGACGAGCTCTCTTTGTGCTTCCCCTGCGGAGTGAGCCCATGTCAACGGGTCAAACTGATCTTTGGGCAGTATTTTCTGAAAGAACCCTAGGGCCTTGTCCGTCGTCGAGACGATCATGACACTTGCCGTCTGTTCCTGTTTCATGAGCTCACCTCCTTTCAAAGGGTTACGTGTATATGCTCACACAGGCCGTGTGAAGCAATTTAGAACAGTTTCAAATAATCGTCGCCGAGGATGTTCCGGACGAAGTCGGAGTTCAGCGCTTTCTCGCGGGCGGCGCTGAGGGTCAGCGGCAGTTTCTTGAGGTCGCTGTGGGCTTCGCCGCTGCCGACGAGGTCAAGGTTGGTCGGCTCGCCCGGGTCCATATTGTTGCGGACACCGTCGAGGCCTGCGTAAATGAGCAGAGCGTACGCGATGTACGGGTTCGAGCCCGAGTCCGGCGAACGCAGCTTCAGATGCCGGCGGTCTTTGGAGCATTCCGGGATCATGATGAGCTGGTTGCGGTTCTCGGAGGACCAGGTGATGTAGACCGGTGCCTTCTTCTCGCCGAACCGGCGGTAGGACTCCTCCGTCGGGTTCAGGAAGAAGGTGATCTCCTCGATATGTTTGATGATGCCGGCCATGAACGCGCGGAGCTTGTCCTCGCCGTCCATCGCGTGCACCATGATGTTGATGTGCATGCCGTTGCCGCTGTGCTCTTCGAGGGGTTTCGGAGAGAAGTCGGCATAGAGGCCGTTGCGCATGGCGATCGTCTTGATGACGGAACGCAGCGTGATGGCGTCCTCTGCCGCGGTCAGCGGGTCGGAATAACGGAAGTCGACCTCGTTCTGCCCGGGGCCTGCTTCATGGTGAGAAGACTCCGGAACGATGCCCATGTCAGAGAGCGTGAAGCAGATCTCCCGACGGACGTTCTCGCCCTTGTCTTCGGGCGCGATGTCGAGGTAACCGGCCTCATCGAAGGGCTCCTTCGTGGGTCTCCCCTCGTCGTCGGTCTTGAACAGATAGAATTCGCTTTCGTTGCCGAAGGTGCAGTTGACGCCGCTCTCGTTCGCATACTCGATGGCGGCCTGCAGAATGGACCGTGAATCGCCCTCAAAAGGCGTTCCGTCCGGGTAAGTCACGTTGCAGAACATACGCACAACGCGGCCGTTAGAGGGTCTCCAGGGCAAAATAGAGAGGGTCGACGGGTCCGGGTGCAGGTAAAGGTCCGACAGGACATACTCCTTGAAACCGTCGATGTTGCTCGAAGAGAACGGGATGCCCTCCTCGAAGGCCCGCTTCAGCTCACCCGGCATGATGGCGATGTTCTTCTGTTTTCCAAAAATATCGACGAATGCGAGACGGATGAACTTGACGTCCTCCTCTTCGACAAACGTTAAAACATCTTCACGTGTATACATAGCTTTCCTCCTGTGGCGATTTACAGCGCAGCCTGGAACGCCTGCGAAATATACTGGACCCCGATGATCTCCGCCTGGGCCATGGTCTCTTTCGAGAGATGGCGCAGGTTGTCTTTCGGGACGATGATCTTATGGAAGCCGAGGCGGATGGCCTCTTTGACTCTCTGTTCGCAGAAACCGACGGACCGGACTTCGCCGGCGAGGCCGATCTCACCGAAGGCGAGGACATCGTCCGGGACGACGGCCTCCTTCAGGGACGAGACGAGAGACAGGGCGACGGACAGGTCCGCAGCCGGTTCGAACAGCTTGATGCCGCCGATGACGTTGAGGTACACATCCATGTTGGAGAAGTAGTACCCTCCCCTCTTTTCGAGGACCGCCAGGATGACGTTGAGCCGGTTGAAGTCGTACCCGTTGGCCATGCGGCGCGGGTTGCCGAAGTTGCTCGACGTGGCAAGGCCCTGGACTTCCGCCAGGATGGGCCGCATGCCCTCCATGACACAGGCCACACAGGAACCGCTGGAGTTTGCCGGACGGCCTTCCAGCATCATTTTCGAGGGGTTCTCGACCTGTCGCAGGCCCTGGTCCATCATTTCGAAGACGCCGATCTCATTGGT
>JAFTZU010000138.1 GCA_017461005.1 Clostridia bacterium | reverse complement strand
GCGTAGGTGGACGGACGGCCGATGCCGTTCTCCTCCAGGGTCTTGATGAGGGACGCCTCGGTGTAGCGTGCCGGCGGCTGGGTGAAGTGCTGGTTGCCGAGCAGCTCGCGGAGTTTCAGGATGTCGCCCACGGACAGGTCCGGGAGCATGGAGCCGGCCTTCTCGTCGTCGACGTTGTAGACGGTGGTGAAGCCGTCGAACTTGACGCTGTAGCCGGAGGCGGAGAACATGCAGTACTCGTTCGCGTTGCCGTTCGGGTCGGCCGCTTTGATCTCCACTTTCATCGTGTTCTGGACGGAGGCCGCCATCATGGAGGCGATGAACCGCTGCCAGATGAGACGGTACAGTTTATACTGGTCGGAGCTGAGGGAACCGCGGACTTCGTCCGGGGTGAGCGCGATGTTCGTCGGGCGGATGGCCTCATGGCCGTCCTGCGCGTTGTTGCGCTGCTTGAAGTAACGGGGCTTGTCCGGGACATACTGGGCGCCGTAGGCGGACTTGATGTAGTTCATCGCCGCAGCACGGGCCTCGTCGGAGACACGGAGCGAGTCCGTTCTCATGTAGGTGATGAGGCCGACCTGGGTGCCCTTGATGTTGACACCTTCGTACAGCTCCTGGGCCACCTTCATGGTGCGGCGGGCCTGGAAGCCGAGGCGGCGGGACGCGTCCTGCTGCAGGGTGGAAGTGATGAACGGCGGCGCCGGCTGTTTGCGGCGGGTGCCCTTCTTCACGGAGTCCACGACGTAGACCGCGTTCTCGAGCCGGCCGAGGTACTTGTCGGAGGTCTCCTTGTCCTTGATCTCGACTTTGCCCTTCTCGTCACCGGTGAGGGCGGCCGGGAAGACACGGCGGGAGCCGGGCGGCGAGAACTTCGCGTCGATGCTCCAGTACTCTTCCGGTTTGAAGTCCCGGATCTTCTTCTCCCGGTCCACGATGAGGCGCAGGGCCACGGACTGGACCCGGCCGGCGGAGAGACCGCGGCGGATCTTCTGGGAGACGAAGGGCGAGATGCGGTAGCCGACGAGACGGTCCAGGATGCGGCGCGCCTGCTGCGCGTCGACGAGGTCCTGGTTGATGGCCCGCGGGTGCTTCATGCCCGCTTCGATACCGCTCTTCGTGATCTCGTTGAACGTGACACGGTTCTGGTCCTTCATGTCCAGACCCATGACGGTGGCGAGGTGCCATGCGATGGCTTCCCCTTCCCGGTCAGGGTCGGTCGCGAGGTAGATGTGGTCATACTTCTTCGCGTCGTCCTGCAGTTCCTTGACCAGTTTCTCCTTGCCCTTGATGACCGCGTACTTCGGTTCAAAGTTGTTTTTGACGTCGACGTTGAGTCTCGCTGCCGGCAGGTCGCGCACGTGGCCCATGCTGGCCGTGACATCGTAGTCCGATCCGAGGACGGACTTGATGGTGCGGATCTTGGTCGGGGACTCGACAATGATGAGATTCGACATGCAGTTACTCCTGTATTACGTGATTTCCTTTAATATAATAGATAACATACTATTTTAGGCGAATTCCGCCTTTGAGTTCTTATTATTGTATGCATGGGGCGATTTGTCAAGGGTAAAGAAATCGGGTCCGTAAATCGCCCACGGAACTGTAAAGAAAAATTTTCGGCAAAATTTGTTAAATGATGGACAATATCAGTTGACGCGATGCACGCAAAAATGGCACAATATATCTGTTAATCTATATCCTTAAATAGGAAAAGGAGTTGTATCAACATGAGCGAACAGAAGTACAGAATCGAACATGACTCTCTCGGCGAGATGAAAGTCCCGGCAGACAAATACTGGGCTGCCCAGACTCAGCGTTCTCACGAGAATTTTGAGATCGGCGTCGGCATCGAGACCATGCCCCGCGAGATCACCCATGCGTTCGGCATCCTGAAAAAGGCCGCCGCGCAGGCCAACAACGAGCTGAACCCCGCCAAGATGACCGACGAGAAACTGGCCGCCATCACCAAGGCCTGTGACGAAGTCATCGCCGGCGAGCTCAACGACAACTTCCCGCTGGTCGTCTGGCAGACCGGTTCGGGCACCCAGTCCAACATGAACACCAACGAGGTCATCGCGAACAGAGCAAACGCCATCGCCGGTGTCGAGAAACTCTGCCATCCGAACGATGACATCAACATGTCCCAGTCCTCCAACGACACCTTCCCGACCGCGATGCACATCGCCGCTGTCCTGGCGGTCGAAGACAAACTCATCCCCGCTGCCGAAGAGCTCATCGCCGAGTTCAAGCGCCTCGAGAAAGAGAACGAGGGCATCGTCAAGTCCGGCCGCACCCACCTGCAGGACGCCGTCCCGATCAGCTTCTCCCAGGAGATCTCCGGCTGGCGCTCCTCCCTGGAGAAGGACGTCGAGCTCCTGAAGCTCACCGTCGAACCCCTCAAGGCTCTGGCCCTCGGCGGCACCGCTGTCGGCACCGGCCTCAACGCTCCGGAAGGCTTCGACGTCAAGGTCGCCGAGAAAGTCTCTGCCCTCACCGGCAAGAACTTCGTGACCGCAGAGAACAAGTTCCACGCTCTGACTTCCAAGGATGAGATCGTTGTCGCCCACGGCGCTGTCAAAGCGATGGCATGCGACATGATGAAGATCGCCAACGACGTCCGCTGGCTGGCTTCCGGCCCCCGCGTCGGCCTCGGCGAGATCGTCATCCCGGCCAACGAGCCCGGCTCCTCCATCATGCCCGGCAAAGTCAACCCGACCCAGTGCGAGCAGGTCACCATGGTTGCGGTCCAGGTCATCGGCAACGACGTCGCTGTCGGCATGGGCGCTTCCCAGGGCAATTTCGAACTGAACGTCTTCATGCCCGTTATGGCATACAACTTCCTGCAGTCCGCGAGACTGCTCGCCGAGTCCATCGTCTCCTTCCGCACCAAGTGCGTCTACGGCATCACCGCCAACAAGGAGAAGATGCACGACAACCTGCACAACTCCCTCATGCTGGTCACCGCCCTCAACCCGTACATCGGTTATGAGAACGCCGCCAAGACCTCTCACCTCGCCTTCGAGGAGAACATCTCCCTCAAAGAGGCCTGCGTCCGTCTCGGCTTCCTGACCGCTGAGAAGTTCGACGAAGTCTTCCATCCGGAAGAGATGATCTAAGGGCGATTCGCCAGATTTTGTAAAGGAGGATCTGTTCCTATGCCGGAAAAAGTGGCACCGAAAATGATCACGATCAACCTGTACGGCAAACGGTACCGTGTCCCGGACAACATGACCATGCTGAAAGCACTGGAATACTGCGGCTATGCCCCCACCCGGGGCATCGGCTGCCGGCACGGTTTCTGCGGCGCCTGCGCCATGGTCTACCGCATCAAGGGCGAGCGTCAGCTGCACTACTGCCTCGGCTGCGAGACCCGCGTACAGGATATGATGTATATTTCCACCATCTCCTACTTCCCGCTGGAGAAGCAGGCGTATGACCTCAATGAGATCGAGCCCACCGCGGACATGATCCAGCATCTGTACCCGGAGATCTACTCCTGCGTCAGCTGCAACACCTGCACCGCGACCTGTACCCAGGGCCTCGACGTCATGGGTTACATCCACGACGCGCAGCGCGGCGACTTCAAGGCCTGTGCCGAGAAGTCCTTCGACTGCATCATGTGCAACTGCTGCGCGAGCCGCTGTCCCGCCGGCATCTCCCACCCCGAAGTGGCGATGCTCGCCCGGAGACTCAACGGGAAGTACATCGCCCCCGAAGCCAAACACCTCACGGAGCGTGTGGAAGAGGTCAAAACGGGCACCCTGCTCGACGATGTCCGCGCTCTGATGGCGAAGTCCGATGCCGAGATCCGCGAGCTGTACAACACCCGCGAGATCGAGAAGTAAGGAGGGCGTGACATGTATCCAGAGTATTTACAGCTTTCCCTCGAGAAAGTAGCAGAACACCGCGAAGCGAACACGGCGCTGCAGCCGGAACGCATGACCGCGGAAGAAAAGGACGTCCTTCTGAAGGGCTTCCACCCGGACTACCGCACGGACCAGTACACGGAGCTGCGGGCCGGGGCCAACAAGGGCGACAAAGTCAACACGGAGCTCGCCGAGACCCTCATGGGCAAGAGCCGCATCCATGAGGGCGATGTAGACCTGTCCCACATCGACTATGACGTAGACGTGCTGATCATCGGCGCCGGCGGTGCCGGTTGTGCCGCCGCCATCGAAGCGGACAACGCCGGAGCTTCCGTGCTCATGGCGACCAAGCTCCGCCTCGGCGACGCGAACACGATGATGGCGGAAGGCGGCATCCAGGGTGCGACCAAGCCGAACGACTCCCCCGCCCAGCACTTCCTCGACGCGTACGGCGGCGGCCACTACCTCGGCAAGAAGGAGCTTGTCTACAAGCTCGTCACCGAGGCTCCGGACTGCTTCCAGTGGCTCAGCGACATGGGCGTCGAGTTCGACAAAGAAGAAGACGGCACGCTGATCGCCATCCACGGCGGCGGCACGTCCCGGAAACGTATGCATGCGGCGAAGGACTACACCGGCGCCGAGATCATGCGGACCCTCCGCGACGAGACCCGCTGCAGACGGATCCCGTGCCTCAACTACGCGGCCTGCATCGAGCTGCTCCGTGACGAGAGCGGGAACATCGGCGGTGCCGTGCTCATCAACACCAACACGAAGGAGCTCAAGGTCGTCCGCGCCAAGACCACCATCATCACGACCGGTGGTTCGGGCCGACTGCACATCCAGGGCTTCCCGACATCCAACCACCACGGTGCCACGGCGGACGGTCTCGTCCTCGCATACCGTGTCGGCGCTCCTCTTCTGTTCGCCGACACCATGCAGTACCATCCGACCGGCGCCGCGTACCCCGAGCAGATCCTCGGCGCGCTCGTCACGGAGAAAGTCCGCGGCCTCGGCGCCAAGCTGGTCAACGCAGACGGTGAAGTCTTCATGCACCCCCTCGAGACCCGTGACGTGGCGGCGGCCGCCGTCATCCGCGAGTGCTCCGAGCGCGGCAAGGGCATCGACATCCCGGGCGGCGGCCAGGCAGTCTGGCTCGACACCCCGATGATCGAGAAGATCCACGGCGAAGGCACCATCGTCTCCAAGATCCCCGGCATGTTCAAGATGTTCAACAAGTACGGCATCGACATGCGCAAGGAACCCATCCTCATCTATCCGACGCTGCACTATCAGAACGGCGGCATCGAGATCAACGAAAAATGTGAAGTCGCGAACACGAAGAACCTGTACGCAGCCGGCGAAGTCGTCGGCGGCATCCACGGCCGCAACCGTCTCATGGGCAACTCGCTCCTCGACGTCATCGTCTTCGGACGTGAGTCCGGCCGCCAGGCCGCTGCCCGCGCGAAGGAAGTCGACCATGTCGGCAAGCTGAACATGGACCACGTGGCTGCTTTCGAACAGGAACTTGCGGATGCGTGGGTGGACACCGGCGTCGTATCGCCCAAGCTCTTCCCGAGCTACAAAGCCAATTTCCGTACGTACCTTGACACGAGCTTCTCGAGCGACAAGGAAGAGGATCAGTGATCCACAGGAGGTAAACTCATGTATGATGTATTGATCATCGGCGCCGGCGTCGTCGGCACCGCGATCGCGCGCAGACTCTCCCGATATCAATTGAAGATCGCCATTCTGGAGGCGGAAAACGATGTGGCGATGGGCTCCTCCAAAGCCAACTCCGCCATCGTCCACGGCGGTTATGCCGAAGCCAACGCGAAACTGAAAGGCCGGGTCTGCTACCAGGGCCGGCGCCAGTACGCGCAGCTCGATAAGGAACTGAACTTCGGGTTCCGTGAGACCGGGTCCCTCGTCATCACCATGGACGAGGCGGACCTGCCCCGACTGGAAGCCATCAAAGAGAACGGCGAAAAGAACGGACTGCCGGACCTCGAGATCCTCGAGCACGACGAGATCCTCGCCATCGAGCCGAACGTCAACCCGGACGTCAAGTATGCCCTTTACTGCAAGGGCGCCGGCGTCTGCTCCCCCTATGAGATGACGGTCGCGCTCGCCGAGAACGCGATCCACAACGGAGCGGAACTGTTCCTGAACTCCGCGGTCACCGGCATCGATGTGGCGAACGACGGCACGTTCGTCGTCCACACCGACGGCGCGGACTTCACGTCCCGGTTCGTCGTGAACGCGGCGGGCCTCTACTCCGACAAGGTCGACCAGATGGTCAACGAACCGACATTCACGATCACCCCGCGTTCCGGCGAGTACATCCTGCTCGGCCGGGGGACGGGCCACGTACTGAACACCGTCGTGTTCGCCATGCCTACCAAGATGGGTAAGGGCATCCTGGTCACGTCCACCTTCCACGACAACCTTCTCCTCGGGCCCGACGCCATCGACGAAGACGCCGCGACCGCCACGAAGAAGACCAACGTGGACCGTCTTTACAAGATCTACAAGCAGGGCCTCGCGTCTTACGCGCACGTAGACCCCTCGAAATTCATCCGTTCGTTCTGCGGTCTCCGCGCCGTCTCCTCGACGGACGACTTCGTCATCGGGCCGTCGGCCACCAAGGGCTTCCTGAACGTCGCGGGCATCCAGTCCCCCGGCCTCACGTCCGCCCCCGGCATCGCCGACCTCATCACGGAGATGCTGGAAGAAGAAGGCCTCGCACTGGTACCGGACGAGTCTTACGACCCGTACCGCAAGGCCATCATCCGGCGCAAGACCGAGATGAAACCGGCGGACTATGTCCACCGTCATCTCGACCTTCCCTACGATGACCCGAACAAGTTCATCTGCCGTTGCGAACAGGTCACGGCGGGCGAAGTGAAAGACGCTCTGACCCGGGAGTTCCCGGTCATGACCGTCGATGGCGTGAAGCGCCGGACCCGCGCTGGCATGGGCTTCTGCCAGGGCGCCTTCTGCCGCAACCGCGTGCGGAAGATGATCGACCTCACTTATGGCACCGCCATCGACCCGCTGAGCGATCAGCAGGAGAGCGGGTACGACCGCGTCACCCGCCAGGAGTTCATCGACTACCTCAAGGAGCAGGAAGGCGAAGACTTCGACTATGCAGCATTCTGCAAAGAAGCCGCCGTCGCCATGAAGGAAGACGCCGAACGCGCCCAGGCCGCCCTCGCAGCCCGCACGAAGTAAAAAACACAACAAAAGCCTTCGGAAGAATCTTCTTCCGAAGGCTTTTTCTTATTTAGATCCACTTCAGGGAACTCACGAAAGCCCTGTTTCGATGGTAAATAACTCAGCGTTTCCAAGGGACAGTAACTCATCTCTTACAGATTTTTCAATAAAACTGTTCAAAGACAGGCCCAGCATGGCAGCGCCGGCAGCAGAGTCTCGGTGTAATTCCGGAGAAAACCGAACATTGAAACGTCCGGAGTATGGGCGTTCTGGTTCAACACCATCTTCTTTGCACCATGCCAGGTACTCCTCTACAGAATTCGCAAACTCTTTTTCCAGTTCTGTTACTGACTCTCCATGAAATGTTATAACTGCTCTCGTATTGATGACATTGCCGGAAAACACTTTGTTCTCCTCGTCAAACTCAATATGCGCAATATAATTTTTGTATTTCATAATTCAACACCCACATTCATCAAAAACTTACGCACTGATTTCACGGCTCCTTTGTCTATTAGATAATCTGCATACTTTCTCTTGTTGTCAGCGAGAAAGGCGGAAAGGGATGGGGCTTGGGGAAGGGGAAGGTGCCTTTCTCCCACGCTCTTTGGCTTCCCCTTCCCCAAAAACAGTTTCTTAAAACGTTTGCTTTTTTGGCGGGGCGCAGGGCCGTGACCGGTGCATGGCATCTGCGCTACAGAGCTCCGATGCCAGCCCCTTTGGCAGTCACCTTCTGCGCCCCTGAACTTTTCACCCATCTTTCCCACATAACTTGTCTGCCTGATTTTATATGTGGGGATTCTGTGCCCTCTTTCAAACCTACACCCCCACAAACATAATCTCTGAGACACGAGTTGTAGGAAATAAGAGGTAAAATCCTCAAGAAAAACCCACAAATGCAATCTGACACCTTGGCTCTGTAGGATTAAGTCCATATAATGGTGTAAATTCGCAAAATAAAAAAAGCAGAGCCAAAGGCTCTCCATTCAGTTAAAATGTAAGTACCACCAAACATTTTGAAAGGATGAAGCACAATGGCTCAGCACTTATATTTTACACTGGAAAAGGATTTTTTCGTAGACCTTTTTAAATTATCTAAAGAGGATGCTTTTGCTGCGCTGATGGAGTGCTTGTTAAACCAGTTCCTTCAAGCCGAATCGGAAGAAGTTCTTCGCGTGGGAAACTATGAACGTTCCGAAGATCGTCAAGACTATAGGAACGGGACACGAGAACGAACCATTACTACCAGGATTGGGAAAATAGTGATTGCTGTCCCCAGACATAGAAACGAGCCTTTTCATTCTACCCTGTTGAACAATTACCAGCGCTGTGAGCAAGCTCTTATTACCACCATGATTGAAATGGTGATCCAGGGAGTAGCCACCAGAAACATAGAAAAAGTGACAGAAGAACTTTGCGGCACTAAGTTCTCTAAATCAACGATTTCCAACCTCTGTAAGAACTTAGATTCTGTTGTTCATGAGTTCAAAGATAGACCTCTTGAGAAGGCATACCCTTTTGTTATGGTAGATGCCATGTACCTTAAGGTGCGGGAAGACTACAGAGTACGTAGCAAGGCGCTTTTGGTTGCTCTTGGGATCACAGAAGATGGCCGAAAAGAAATCATTGGATTCGACATTTGCGAGACAGAAACCGAGCTTGGGTGGGAAAGGTTTTTGCGAAGTTTGAAGAACAGAGGCCTGCATGGCGTCGATATGATTACTTCGGATAGCCATGCCGGGTTGGTTGCTGCTATCCGCAAAACCTTTATGGACATTGGGTGGCAGCGATGCCAGTTCCATTTCACCCGAAACATCCTGGATGCCACACCAAACCGGTACCAAAAGATGCTGGCTCCTGCATTGCGAGAGATGTTTCATGCAAATACTTTAGAAGATGCTATCGCTCTTAGAAACAAGATAATGGATGAGTATAGTGATTGTGCCGAGAAAGCGATGGCAATATTGGATGAGGGGTTCTTTGACTCCATGACAGTTATGGCTCTCCCGCAAAAATACCGGCAATCCTTGAGGACATCTAACTTGCTAGAGAGAGAGAATGAGGAACTCCGCAAGCGCGAGAAAGCGATTAAGATATTCCCGAATGAAGAGTCTGCCATGAGACTGATGGGAGCAGTATTATTGGACCACCATGACACCTGGTCCACCATGCACCGCGTGTTCTCCATGAAAGAATATTATGTGAAGCGCGACCTCTTTATCTCCGATTTGATTAGTGCCTAACCGGCGCTGACACTGAATGGGAATTTACACCACTTTTTGGACTTGACT
>JAFTZU010000137.1 GCA_017461005.1 Clostridia bacterium | reverse complement strand
TCCCGTGTTGAGAAGTCCTGTGTCAACGTTTTCCCCTCCATATGCGATCCCGCTTGAGAACCGCTATCCATTCCTGTTTGAGAACCAATATCCATTCCTGTTTGAGATTCAATATCAAGTTCAGCTAAGAAAGCCTCGTCTCTACGTTTTAGCTTACACTTACACTTAATTTCCCCGGTGTTCATCTCTAATTTCAGCTAAAGGTAGCCCATTCTTCCTTCTTAGCAGAAGGAATCGACGAATTGTTATGTCAGACCAGCAGATTGTTCAGCTAGTACAACCCGAAACCGATACTTTTAGCTGAGCGAAAAGGTCCGAGGGCAAAGAAAAAGGCCGTGATCTTCAGCCTTTTCTTTTTGTTTTGGTAGCTTTAGCTGAACTTTATGCCTTGCGCAGGTGAACAGACATCAAATTGCTCAGCTAAAAGGGATGCAGAAAAGGCTTTCAGCTGAAATATAGAGGCTTTCCAAACAAACCACCGTATTTTCGTCAGCTATCCTTTGCTTGTTCTTTGTTTTAGCTGAACGGGAGCCTCTGGTCGTTCACCGAAACACTGTGGATAGTGAAAGAACACAGTGGAAAGTGCCGAACGTAGAAGTAGTTCCTGTTTCCATGCTTATAGCACATCGAAACAGGGTATGGGAAGGGGTTCTTGATGAAAGGTCTGAAATTTCAAGCGAACGGTCGTTATGGTCTGATTTTTACCCTGCGAACGGTCGTTATGGACCTGGAATCGTTCGACGAGCGGTCACCATGGCAGGCAAGGAAGACCTGCAGGGGCACCGGAGAGAGGGGCGGCTCGTTCGACGAGCGGTCACTATAGCAGGCAAGGTCGACCTGCTGCGGCGCCTGAGAGAGGGATCCGTTCGACGAGCGGTCGTTATGCTGGGAGCCATTAACGGATGCTTCGTGAGAGTGATGTATGATTCGTGGTGGCAACGTCTGATTTCAGACTAAGTTAAGGCAAGGCTTTTACAAGTCGTGTATAATGATAAGTGAACGTTGTTCGTACAATGTGGTGTGCGGACAAAAATGGCGCGGGACGTATGTCCTCGATATATGAGAAAAGGGAGTGTAGAAACCAATGCAAAAAAACAATCCGTATGAGCGGCTCCACAACTACCCCATCGTGGTCTTCCACGGTTTCGCGGGCTTCGGTGAAGACGAGCTCATGAACAAATTCGTCCCGTACTTCGGCTGGTACAACAATATCAACATCAAAAAGTATGCGGCGAAGTATGACAAGGAATTCTATGTTCCGTCCATCTCCGGGTTCTCCAGCATGTGGGACCGCTGCTGCGAAATGTACGCACAGATCGTCGGCGGCACCGTCGACTATGGCAAGGCCCATTCCGAGAAGTACGGCCACAAGCGCTATGGCCGCACCTACAAGGGCTGCGTCCCGGACTGGGGCAAACTGGATGCCGACGGGAAACTCAAGAAGATCCACGTCATGGGCCACAGCTACGGCGGCCCGACCGTCCGCTGCTTCGTGCACATGATGGCGGCCGGCAGCGAAGAGGAACGCGCGGTCACACCGGCCGGCGAACTCTCCGGTCTCTTCGAAGGCGGCCATGAAGACTGGATCGCCTCCTGCACCACGCTGGCAGGCGCCAACGACGGCATCTCCTTCCTGTACGCGATCGAGAAGCCGAAAGACAAGATCGCTCTGGCAGTCCTCTCCGCCCTGTCCTGGATCGGCGCCTTCAAGCCGGCCGCGAAGTTCTATGACCCCGAGCTCGACGAGTGGGGCATCACGATGAACACGCAGACCGGCGAGCCGCGTGCCAAGGACTGGAAGAAACGCCTTCGCGACTATTACTACTCCGACGGCGACTGCGTCCTCGACGACCTGACCATCCACAAGTTCCGGAAGACCAGCGAGTCCTGGACCTGCCACCCGAACACCTACTACTTCGCGTACTATGCGACGAAGTCCTACGAGAAGAACGGCGTCCACCTGCCGAAGAAGGACATGATCATCCTCATGAAGGGCTTCTCGTACATCGTCGGCCGCTACCAGGGCAACCCCGCCGACGCGAACCATGCGGAAGTCACCAAAGAGTGGCAGGAGAACGACGGTCTCGTCAACGTCATGTCCGGCCGCGCACCGCGCACCAAACCCTGGACCCCGTACGTCAACGACAACGACCTGAAACCGGGCATCTGGTACGACATGCCCATCGAGGACAAGGACCACATGAGCTACATGGGTTCCAAGGAGACGAAGGAGGACTTCGGTGTCTTCTTCTATGAGATCTTCAAGCGTCTCGACAACCTCAAAGGCGTCTGACGAACACGTGGGCGATGTGCCCCGGCGCAATCGAACGTTTCCGTACACTTTGCGTATTATGTAAGGCATACGGCATTTCCATTCTTGGAAATGCCGTATCTTTTTATGTATACTATTTGTTGTAATTGTTCGGGGTAAATCGCCCCGGGAAAACACAAGGAGGAAACGAAATGAAACAGAACATTCTCAAACGTGTCGTGACACTGCTCGTGGCTCTCGTCATGCTGTGCGTCTGCGCGGTCCCCGCCTTCGCGAAAGGCAACGCGGACTCCGACTCGCTCATCGAGCGCATCCAGCACGATGACCTGCAGGGCATGACCGACGACGCCATGGCGCATGTCATCGCGTTCGCCACGACCAACAACCCGCAGAACCTGTTCCCGGAACTGAGCCGGACCGTCATCCGCTCCGCCCCGTTCCAGGCCATCGGCAAGGCTTACAAGATGAAGCAGTTCAACTTCAAGTCCTTCGACGGCACGAACCTGAAGGTCACCCACTTCACGAGCCCGAAGGGCTGCGAGTGGGACGGCAAGAAGCACGTCGCCATCTGCGCGCACGGCTTCCAGGTCAACCAGCTCGCCGCCATGCCTCAGGTCCCGCTGTTCGCGGACCTCGGCTATGACGTCCTCACCTGGGACCAGCGCCAGGCCGGCGACTCGGACCAGGTCAAGTGCACCATGGGTGCCAACGAGTCCAAGGACTGCCTCGAGCTCGTCAAATGGGTCCGCGCCAAGTACGGCAAGGACGTCGTCATCGGCCTTTACGGCCAGTCCATGGGTGCTGCCACCGTCATGATGGCCTCCTCTCAGGTGAAAAACCTCGGCTGGCTCATCGAGGACTGCGGCTACGCCGACCTCAAGGCCACCATGAAGGACATCGCCGGCTCCTACCTGAAGTTCATCGACTTCGACAACTTCTATGAAGCGGCCAACCGCTACGCCACCGTCGGCGATGTGAACTACGACTCCGTCAAACCAATCAAGTCCATCAGGGCGCTCGACCCGAGCGTTCCCGCTCTGTTCCTGCATGGTGAGTCGGACACGTACATCGCCCCGAAGAACGTGAAGAAACTGTACAACGCGAAACGCGGCGTCAAGGCCATGCAGACCTTCCCGCTCGCCGGCCACTCCCAGTCCTGCTACCTCTATGCCCTCGAGTACAACGAGTGCATCGCGGACTTCCTCGAGGCCAACGTCAACAAGTAAGTTCCTATTTTTAACATTTGTTAAAAAGGCAAAGAAACAGCAAGACCCGGGGTCCTGTCAGGATCCCGGGTTTCTGCCGCATAACTGAATGTTCGGTCAACTTTTTCAGCCTAATTTAAGACATTTTTGAGGGTGAGTGACCGTTAACCATAATATCC
>JAFTZU010000136.1 GCA_017461005.1 Clostridia bacterium | reverse complement strand
TTCTTCATGAGTTTGTCCACAGCCTTCTTGTTCGTCTTCACTCTGGCACCGACGACATATTTCCAGAGGGACGGCCTGGTGACGTTCGCGTCAAAGAGGATCTGGTCCTTCCCGTCGTCAAACAGCAGCATCGTCGTTCCAAAAAATGTCACTTTCATGAGTACCTCTCCAAACCAAAAATTTCGATAACCAGTATTTTACATTGAAATTCTGGAGTTTACCCTATTATTTGTTAAGTTTTGCTTATGCAATTATATTCTTTTGCTCAAAACGGTGCATCGCCACAGGAATGGCAGTGTGGTATAATTGGGAAAGTTTTTTGAGAGGAGGGGTGCCCTGTGCAGACGCTGGTCCAGTTCCTGCGGTCGCAGACCGTGCTTGTGGTGTCGGCCGTGCTGGCTCTGGTGTCATGCTTTCTGGTACCGCCCTCTCTTTCGTATGTCTCGTACGTGGACTGGCGGGTGCTGGGTCTTTTGTTTTCCCTGATGGCCGTCGTGGCGGGGCTTCGGACCGCGGGCACGTTCCGCGTGCTGACCGAGTTCCTTCTGCGGAAGGTGAGCTCCATGCGGGTCATCGCGCTGCTGCTCGTGCTGCTCTGCTTCGGGTTCAGTATGTTTTTGACAAATGACGTGACGCTGATCACCCTCGTCCCCTTCACCCTTCTCGTATTCCGCCAGATGACGGGAAGCGAGAAAGCGCTCGTGCACACGCTGGTGTTAGAGACACTCGCCGCGAACCTCGGCAGTATGCTGACGCCCATCGGCAACCCGCAAAACCTGTACCTTTACAGTCAGTATGACCTCTCCCTCGGCACGTTCTTCCGCACCATGGCGCCGTATACGGCGCTGTCCCTGGTGCTGCTCGTGGTGTTGACCCTGGTGCTGGTGCCCGGCGGGGCGGCGGCGCTGGCGGACGGCAGTACCTTCCACTCGTTCCACCGAAAGACGTTCTTCGTCTACGCGGCGCTGTTCCTGTTGTGCCTGTTGTCTGTTGCACGGGTGCTCGACTGGCGGGTGCTGCTCGTCGCGGTGCTGGCCGTCGTGGTCATCGAGAACTACCGGCTGCTCCGCATGGTGGACTACTCGCTGCTGCTCACCTTCGTGTTTTTCTTTGTGTTCATCGGCAACGTCGGGAGCCTTCCGGACGTGCGGGAGTTCCTCGAGAACGCCGTGCGCGGCCGCGAAGTGGAGACCGGCATCCTGGCGTCGCAGGTCATTTCGAACGTCCCTGCCGCGCTGCTGCTCTCGAAGTTCACGACGGACGGCACCGGCCTTCTGATCGGTGTGAACCTCGGCGGACTGGGGACGCTCATCGCCTCCATGGCAAGCCTCATCACGTACCGGCTCTACGCCGCGTATTCCCATGCGCTGAAGGGGCGGTACTTCGCCGAGTTCACACTCTGGAACCTCGTGTTCCTCGCGGTGTTGTACGCGCTGGCGCGAGGGCTCGCATAACAAGTTTGTAAAATGATAAAGGACGACCAAAACGGTCGTCCTTTTTGTCATGTTCTGAGTTCCCAGAGGTTGCCCTGGATGGGTGCAGGGAGGATGTCGTAGATCGCCTTTGCGGCTTCCTCTGAGGTGAGGCCATGGTACTCGCCCTTGATCCAGGACTCGTAGAGGTGCGGGATGCCGTGGCAGAGGAAGGAGTACTGGAGGTACTCGGCGGGCGTCAGCTGCGGGTGGCCGCGCATGGCGAAGACCATCTGCACGGCGTAGAACGACGCTTCATACAGGTAGTTCTGGAAGGAATTGGCGCCGTTCGAGTCGAAGATCTTCTGGATGTGCCGGAAGAACTCCGTGCCCTCGGAGGTCATGATCTGGAAGAAGTCCTCGAAGGTCTGGACCTTGCCGGACATGAGGTACTCCTGCAGGTAGCGCATGTAGTTGTAGTTCATGACGTCATACTTGTCCTTGAAGTACCGGTAGAAGGTCGTGCGGCCGACGCCGGCTTCGTCGATGATCATCTGGATGGTGATCTTGTCAAAGTCGTTCTTCTCGATGAGTGTGTTGAACGCATTCAGGATGGCTTCCTGGGTGCGATCTTTCATGTTCGTCCGCTCGGCCATAACGATAACCTCTTCTTTCGCAAAACATTATCTATATTTTATTCCTTCGTGGAATAAATTGCAAATATTGTTCCACGATAAATCGCCCACGGGCTGCAGCCCCTCATATATACTGAAGCTGTTAGGTATTTTGATTTTGAATAATGGGAGGGAAACTATGTTAGAAAGATTTCCAACGAACCTTGACCATGGCGACCTGAAGTGTCTCGAAGAGTACTACAAGGAAACCACGAACCAGCCGGTCCGGAAGAACCTGCTGAAGATGATCACGCATGTCAACTTCCTGAACCCGTTCCCCACGGAGAACTCCTGGGAGTACGTCTTCTGGAACCGCATGCTGACCGATGAGATGGTCGACTTCGTCCTGAAGATGAAGCTGCGCAAGCCGTACTACATCGAGCAGCTTGCGAAGGTCCAGGGCATGAGCGTCGAAGCCTGTGCCGAACTCGCCGCGAAAATGGCGGAGATCGGCGTCATCGAGTACACCTCGGACGACCAGGGCGTCGACATGTTCCTGCTGCCCATCTTTGCACCGGGCTCCATGGAGAACGTCACCATGTCCGGCGAACTCACGTCGAAGTACCCGGAAACGGCACCGGGCTTCATCAACTACATCCTGAACCTGCAGAAGCTCATCACCGGCTTCGCTCCGATGGGCACCGCCATCATGCGTGCCATCCCCGTCGAGAGCTCCATCGAAGGAAACGAGCACAGAGCAAACCGTGAGGAGATCTCCTGGTGGCTCGACAAGAACGAGGGACACCTCGCCGTCGCGTACTGCGAGTGCCGCCGTCTCCGCGAGATGATGGAAAAGGGCTCGGACGACCTGCTCGACGAGTACTGCATCTCCCTCGGTAAGTACGCGGACCACCTCGTCCGCACCGGCAAGGCACGGCGCATCGACCGCGCGGAAGCGGAAGCCATCATCCAGAAGGCGGAGGACCACGGTTGCGTCCACCAGCTGTCCAACGTGGACGGCCCCGACGAAAGCCTGTTCATCTGCAACTGTCACTGGGAGACCTGCATGGCGCTGAAGACCTCCTGGTACACCTCCACCCCGAACATGTCCTCCTCGAACTACAGAGCCCATGTCGACCCGCACAACTGCGTCGCCTGCGGCGGTTGCGTCGAGGTCTGCCCGCAGAACGCGGTCAAGCTCGGTCAGAAGCTCTGCCAGAAGACCCCGGTGGAGATCAAGCAGCACGTCACCGCCGACGACAAGATCGTCATGCTCCCGAAGGACTGGGAAGGCGACAAGTTCTACAC
>JAFTZU010000021.1 GCA_017461005.1 Clostridia bacterium | reverse complement strand
TAGTCGATCATCTGCTTCGCGTCTTCCGTGTAGAGGTCCACGCTGAGGTCCTGCTTCTTCGACCTGAAGTACTTGTAGCTCTTGCCGGAAGCTCTCTGGTCCCAGAGGACCATGGTGTAGTTCTCCGCGAGTTTCTTCTGGTAGTGGATGACCCAGTGGCGGTCGCAGACGCCGGGGCCGCCGTGCAGGAACAGCAGCACAGGTGCGTTCTTGTCATAGGTATAGACGCGGATGTTCTGTTTGTCTCCGTTCAACTTCACCCACTCGGTGTAGTCGATGAGTTTGCGTTTCTTTGCCATGTTGCCTTCTCCTTTCCAGGTCCGGAGCCGCTGTGAGCCACTCCAAATTTCACGTAAGAGTTTCACCACTTCTACCATACCACAAAAGGACGCCCGGTTGGACGTCCTTTTTCTTTCTCTTGGTGGCGATGTGCCGCGGCAGAGTCAGCACTGGCAGATTGTCTAAAATAACGCCGGAAGTTCTGCATCTTTTCTCCCGCCGTTCGGGTTCATACGAAGGACAATTTCGTGTATACTAAATGAAGTGAAATAACCCCTCGGAAACGGAGAAGAACCTATGCTGAACCAGAAGACCAACACCCTCTCGAAAGCGGGACTCGCGCTCCTGCTCGTCCTGATCGTGGTGTACCATTTCTCCGTCTCTGCATACGCAGCACTGAGACCCGGCCCCCGGGAGGGCTTCTACGAAGATGACGGCATCGTGTACCTCTACGAAGGTGGCATGCGCAGCTCGAAGTCCGGGGAATACAAGGCCGAAGGCGGCACGTTCACCCTCAGCGAAGGCAAGGTGACCGCGGCGCTCCTGAACGTCCCGAAGGTCAACCAGCTGCCGAAGTACCCCACCGGCTGTGAAGGCGCTTCCGCGGCGGCGGTGCTCCAGTTCTACGGCCTGGACGTCACGCTGGACGAGATGATCGACGCCATCCCGCGCGAAAACATCGAGTTCCGGGACGGCAAACGGTACGGCCCCTCCATTGAGGAGAAGTTCGTGGGCGACCCCCGCGGCGGCTACACCTCGAACAACCCCGGCTACGGCGCGTTCTCCCCGGTCGTGGCAAAGGCCATGAACAACGTGCTCGCGAAACACGAGAGCAGCAAGGTCGCACTCAACATTACGGGCGCCACCGTCGCCGACCTCTTCCGGAACCTGCGCAACGGGAATCCGATGGTCATCTGGGCCACCTACAACATGACGACACCGGAGTACAAGAACTCCTGGTACATCAACGAGACCGGCGAGTACTTCTCCTACCCGAGAGGCACCCATGTCATGGTCCTTCGCGGCTACGACGAGAAAAACGTCTACATCATGGACCCGAACGGCGGCAGCTACAAAACTTTCACCCGCACCGCCTTCGAGAGCAAGTTCGAACTCCTTGGCAACCAGGCCGTCGTGGTCCGCTGACCAACAAAGAAAACAACAGAAAACAGAGAACCGCTACCCGAACGGGCAGCGGTTCTCTTTCTTTAGTGAAAGACAGGGGAAGTCTTTACGAAGGTAGGTTTACTTCTTGAACTCCGGCGTGACCTTCTTCTTCGCGAGGTCGACGACACGGTTG
>JAFTZU010000135.1 GCA_017461005.1 Clostridia bacterium | reverse complement strand
TGTTCGTGTCCGAACTGTAGGTCGAGACGGTGATGTTCGCGTCATCGTAGGTGTAGTTTGTGTAAAACCCGGAGTCCCAGAGTTCCTTGGTTACACGGCCGGCATTGTTGTACTGGATGTTCTTGTCCAGCGACTTGGTCAGGGTGTAGATGCCGGATCCGGTGGACGTTTCGATATAACTGTAAGAGCCAATCGTCGCACCAGCCTGGTCCACGACCCCCGTCAGGTTGCCATTATTATCATAGGTATAAGTGATGGTATTGTTCGCGGGATCCGTGACAGAGGTCACGTTTCCGTCACTATTGATGGCAACGGTGTAGTGTCTTGCGTTCGTCGCGCCATCGTAAATATCGACACCGTTGCTGCTCCAGTCAAAAGTGATCTGGTCTCCGTACTTCGATGTGATGCGGGACAGTTTCTTATTCGAACCATAGAAGTACGAGGTGTCGTCGATCGCTACCTGATAGCTGGTGATATCGTTGTTATTGTCTCTGTTGATGGTCAGGGTATAACCATTCAGTTCATTCTTATAAAGGTTGGCGCTTTCCTTCACAAAGGTCAGTTCCGTCGCATCCGGCAGTGTCACTTTGTAGACACTGCTGTTTTGCTTTTTGACCTTCGCGTCTGTCCCGAAGAACCAGGCATGGTCAGCGGAGTTATAGCTTCTGGTGAAGTCGAAGTTCACGTTTCGGTAAGACAGGGAGAAGTCTGTGTTGCTCTCGCTGTAGGAACCATAGTACTTCGAAACCGATGGGATGTCTTTGTGGATGACGACGCCTTCATCGCCCAGTCTGGCATAAACCGTCGTGGTTTCAAAGGCAGGAACCGTAAAGGGTCCGGTGTACTCTTCCCAGGTGCCTTCCGCGCCGACTTTGTACTGGATTTCATCCGTGTTACTCGTCGTGTTCACGAGGCCGACCAACTGGCCGTCCATGTAGAACTGCGGGACACCCGAGGAGACGGTTTCCGTTCCGATGTTTCCGGCGTTGTCTTTGACCTTCACCTGATTGGTGGTGGAGTCCGCGTCCACGTCGGCATAGTTGTTTTGCTGCCAGTTCGTTCCGCCGTCGAAGCTGTAGGAAGCGATGCCGGAATTATCATCGGTGGCATCGACAGTGTAGTTCACTTTGTCTTCCAACGTGCTTTCGGAAACATCGATGCTGTTGATAGTCGGAGCCACGTTATCGAACATGGAAACGTTGATCGCCGTCGGAGGCGATACATTGCCCGCGTTGTCGATGGCATAGACGTAGAAGACGCCGCCTTCGGACATCTGCTTGTCTTCGCCGAAGGTCCACTCGCCCGGGAACTCGATGTTCGAGAAGCTGTAGGCCCACATGCCGGAGGCGTCATCGGTCGAATGTGCATGGAGCGTGTAAGGCTGGTTCGTCCAGGACGTCGGGATGCCCGTGATGTCCGGCGAAGACGGCTTGACTTTGTCGATATACTGGATGGTCTGAGACCCGAGGTCCAGAATGTTGCCGTCGTTATCTCTTACCTTGATATATACAGTGCAGTTTTCTTCAAAAGTCTTGGTATTCGATGCCTGCCAATAATTGGTGTTGGCATCCGTGCTGAACGAATATGCTTCACTGGCAAGGCCCGAGCCGGAGTCCTGTGCTCCGTCGACGGACAGCGTCACATTCTGATTGGTCCAGTAGGTGGCATTTCCGGAAACGCCGGTGGCGGTAGGCGGAGTTGTGTCGTCCGAATAGTTCACGACAGCATAGGGGCGGTAGCTACTGGTCGTATAGTCTCTGGTGGCAAAGGCACGCCAGTTGTATGCGTGGTTCGTTTCTTCGTTGGAGACAAAGCAGAGGCCTAAGTTCTGGCCCCAGCCCTGTGCCCAGGCATTGACCGCTGTTTGGATGTCGAACTTGTACCAATGTGGTGAGGAGGACGAATCGGTCGACGCGCCGTTGATACACTTGGTCGGCTGAGCGGAGAAGTCATAATAAGAAGGTTTGTTGTTCCAGGTGACGGTCGTTTCATTCCAGGTGGAACCGACCATATAAGGTGTCAGATAGGTGTTGGTCGTTCTACCGGTAGTTTCCCGGAACCAGTAATAAGCGGAGTTGATGGTGCAGCCGGTCGTGATAGTGCTGGGCAGCACAAAGAACACGAGGACACGGCCGTAGCCATAGGTCGAGGAGCGACCAAAGCAGGCGGTCGTAGACGTTCCGTAATTGTTGGACGCTTTGCTAGAATAGACCGCGGTATCAAAGTAGTTGGTGATGGTCGATGACGAAGGGTCGATGGTGATTGGGTACTTCGTTGTTTTCGCAGAGAGCCATTCTTCATTCAGAACGACACGAAGCGTATAAGTATAGGTCCCGTCATTCTTTTCGGGAGAAGATAGAGTAAAGGTTGCAGGGGAATAGTGTTTGGTGTCTGCAGGATCATCGCCCAGGTATTCCGAGTCGTAGGCAAAAGGTGCGTTCATGGTCTGGACGGCTTCTTTGGTCTTCTTGTCGATGATGGAGATGGTGCCGTCTTTGTTAAGGTCTGCGGTAGCGCCTGTTGTAGTAAGCGTAAACTCAAATACAGGCGAAGCTGGTGTAGCAGACAGGACGATCTCGTCCTTCAGACCATTGAGTTCCGGGTAAAAGTTCAGTGCAGAACCGGAGCCATAGAGGTCCTTGTACTGGAAAACGTCGAACAGTTCGTCCATGTTGGAAAGCCGGACTTTCTCGCCAAGGCTTTCGGCCAAGTTCTTCGAGAGCTGCTTTCCCGCCGGAGACAAGGAATAAGCCCAGCTGTCACTTGATACTTTCGTACCGACAGCTGGGTCTTTTGAGAAATGGATTCGGATGTCGTTTTGTCCGTTCTCGTAGGTATATCCGAGTTCAGACAAAGTCTTGTCTTTGACTTTCTGTATAGAGATGTCTTTGGTTCGTATCTGCCCATCGGCGTCCTCATAGTAGATGGGCTCAGAGAAGAGGTACGCTGTATTGGACCCGTCGCGGTTTTTGACCGCAAGGATCTTGTCATCTTCCGCCATCGTCTCTTTGTCGATGGATGCTGCTTTGGAGGTATCAACAATGTCCCTTGTGTAGCCGGACATCATGGCAGAAACTTCCAGGCGGTTTTTCACCATGGAAGTCTGGCAAAGGAGCTCCACCAAAGCACCAACAACCAAAACGGCCGCCAGGATGACAGCGATGACTTTTTTCCAAAGCTTGGTTTCACGAGCGTCTTCGTACTGATAATGCAACATAGAGTTTCTCTCTTTCGCGGGGACATTTGCTTGAAAGAGAGTACAAGGGTCTGCGCTACACTCTCAGGCAACTCGGTTATTCACGATTCGTTTACATTTTCACACAGGTTTCTGCACGTTTGCAAGGGAATTCTTTCGGAAAGAGAAACTTTGTGCGTTTCAAACAAAGTTCTATTTCGTCGTTTGTACAACTTGCACCAACAAATAGAACATGTGCCTCTATTGGGCCTTCTTGGGCTTAGCGATAACCCTCTTTTTAGACTTGCTTGGAGTTGCTTTCCTATCGGTTTTTGTCCTTCTTGCACGCTTCGGGAGGATTTCGTCCTGGAGCTCTCTTCCCTGTGGATCATCCGCTGCAATCAAGAGTATATCTTGCTCTAAGCCTAACACGTTCAAGACACTCAGCACTTTTCCGACAGAGACAGAGGGGAGCCCTTTTTCCACATTCAGGACGGTCACTGCGGTGGTTCCAGCTCGCTCTGCCACCTCTTTCACGGTTAAGTTTCTTCGAAGTCTGGCTTTCCGAATCTGTTCCCCGGCGGAACTCAAGACGCCGGATGTCTTTTTGGTCATGATGCCCTCCGTAAAATATAGTACAGTATATTATAATCTCATATTTATATGAAATACTATACTTTATCTCCGCAGCGTGTGCAAGCGGTTTATGTCAATGCATGGGTATACATACTTTGATCAAACTCTGCCTCTTACCACTTATAAAACGATAACTGTCGCTTTCGAAAAGGCTATCTTGCCAAAAATAGTAACCTGTGAGAGAATAAGCTATGAACAAGAAATGCGTTCTCGAGAATCACGTACTTTTCTGCAGAGCAGGTACTATGATAATAACATCTGTCGTTTCATATCTTCGGACGAACGGTTTCTTGAGACTATTATGAGCTAAAATAGTATGACCTTTGCGATACACGAGAAAACCCCGCCCGGCCGGAGCGGGGTTTTCCCATTGGAGTTGTTTCGAAAGAAGAAACTTGCTTTTGCGCCAAGGGGAGAGCTTAGTAGTCGTACTCTCCGTATTCACAGCCGATGTTCGTTGCGTGGACGTCATCGACCAGTTTCTTGAAGAACCAGAACTTTCTGCGGTACAGTTTCAAATCGCCATAGCCGTTGCCGCCGTTCCAGAGCGTGCCGAACCGTTTCTCGCCGTCCGGGGACTCGTAGTTGACGAGCAGCATGTCTTCCTTCTTGCAGTGGAGTTCGGTGATGAGGATGCCCTTCTTGGTGCTCTGGCGAACGTGCCAGTGGACTTCCTCGTCGTCCTCGTCGAAGGAGAATTTGGTGGTCGAGAGTTCCCAGAACTTCGAGAAGTTGAACTCGTACTCTTCGCCCTCATAGAAGAAGCAGCCGAGGAGCTGTCTCGGGAGCGGGATGTGGTAGACGACCGGGCGGCCGCCGCCGATCTCGAAGACGGAGTTCTCGAGTTTCTTGCCGGTGATGTTGGAGGTCAGGTTGTTGGAAGACAGCCACACCCAGGGCGTCGTGAAGTCCCGGCCCCAGTTCTTGTCCTCGTAGCCGTAGCAGGTCTCGGGTTCGACTTTGTAACTCTTGCCGTTCGCTTTGATCCAGCCTCTGTACCCGCACTTGATGCCGTTGCCGTGCCAGTACATGTCATAGGCCTTGGTGGCGAGGAAGAAGGGCGATGTACCCCAGCCGACGTTCCAGGCGATCTCCGGAAGGATCTCGAGGTCCCACTCGAGGTCGCCGCCGTCGCACATCCACTCGGGGTGGGCTTTCGCGTCTGCGGGGTCGATGTGGATGGAGCCCTTCATGTGGTGCTCATCGCAATAGCAGTCGTCTGCCTGAACGAAGAAGGGAGCCTTCTTCGTGATCTTGACGTCCTTCCAGCCGAAGAACCGGTGGAGCTGCATTTTGTCGGGCGCGCCCCACATACCGGCCTTGACCATGAGGTAGGACGGTTTTTTGCCTTTTTTCTTGTTCTCCGGCAGCTGGCCGAAGACGGGTTCCTTGCCGCCGCGTTTCGGGCTGCAGGTGAAGAATTCGAAGAAGAACGGCTTCTCTTTGCCGGTCTCCTCGTCGATCGCGGTCAGCGAATGCCACCACCAGTCGTAGCCATGTTTTGCGAACTCGCCGGTGAGCATCCATCTGTTTTTCTTCTCACTGTACTTGTTGAAGTGTCCCATGAATCTTTGCACATCCTCTCCAAACTATGCGCTCAGTCTCAGCGCGGACCAACAGCTTCCCGAATATACTTGTCCACTTTTGCTCAACACTTTTATCATTTTGTCCAGTTACACTTCAATTTTACTCGTTTGATAAAAAGAATGAAACGAGCAAAGTCAACAAAAACCTGCCGTTTTCCTTGTGCGAAATGACAAGGGGCGATTTACGGAAGGGACTCGGCACGGCCTGCGCGCTGTGTAACCTTTGTGGTTGAGGGTCTCGCGGCGGGTGTGGTAAACTGTTTGTTGTGAAAAGGGGTCATGTGTAGAAAGACACACGTATGGCCCCAGGCAGTATGGTCTTTTAAAGATCGTTCTGCAAGTTTTTCTCTTTAAAGGAGATTGGAATCATGAAACTCAAGCTTTGGAAACGATTCTTTGCGGCGCTCCTCGCCGTCTGCCTCATGGTGGCGACGACGGCGACCGGCGCCTTTGCCCTCGGGACGCGTACGAAGAGTGTGACGCGGATCGCCGAAAACACTGCCGCCTCCGCCGGCTTTGACCTCTCCGCCTATGCGGAAAAACTGACGGACCTCCTGAATGTCCCGATGACCGGCGACGTGGCCGCGGACGTGGGAACGCTCCTGACGAATGCGAAACTCTACAACGTCCTCATCGTGGGCGTGGACTCCCGGCAGAACGACTACGCCGGCCGGTCCGACGCCATGATGGTCCTCACCGTGAACCCGCTGTCGCAGAAGCTCGTCATGACGTCGCTCCTGCGGGACAGCTACGTGGACATCCCCGGCCACGGCAAGGAACGGCTCAACGAAGCCTACAACTACGGCGGCGCGTCGCTCCTGAAGAAGACGATCCTTCAGAACTACGGCATCAAGATCGACGCCTTCATGGTCGTGAACTTCGGTGACCTCATCGAGTTCGTCAACGACATCGGCGGTGTCGAGATGAAAGTGTCGAAGAAGGAAGTCCCGGTCATCAACAAGTACACGTCGGACCAGAACAAGGAAATCTACGGCCGGAAAGACAACCCGGACGCGCTGCCGGTGAAGGGCGGCACGTACCGGTTCAACGGCATGCAGGCCCTGGCCTATGCCCGGGTCCGGTACGTCGGCCTCGACTTCGGCCGCACCGAACGCCAGCGCAAGGTGCTGAGCGCGTCCATGAAGCAGCTGCTCTCGCTGCCGGTGGACCGACAGGTCCAGGTCGTCGCGAAGTACATGCTGCGCGTGAAGACCGACCTCACCATTCCGGAACTCCTGTTCCTCATCCTCGTCTTCGCGACGATGGACCAGTATGAGACCTCCAGCATCGCACTGCCGGTCGAAGGCACGTACCAGTACAAGCGGGTGAACGGCAAGGAAGTCATCTCTGTTGACCTCCCCGCGAACCGCGCGGCCTGGAACGCTGCGGTGAACTGAGAAACTATAAAACGAGAACACCCCGCTCTGGCGCCTGCCCGGCGGGGTGTTCGTTTTGCGGCGGGGTCTCGACCCGCTCTGCTTCACGTGCTATAATTCTGTTGGAAACCTACGAAACGGGGCCCGTACATCGCCCCACAGAAAGGAACGTTTGCATGCCGAAGAGAGAAGACTACATTTCCTGGGACGAATACTTCATGGGCATTGCGCTGCTGTCTGCCATGCGGTCGAAGGACCCGAACACGCAGGTGGGCGCGTGCATCGTGAACCAGAACAATAAGATCATGTCCGTCGGGTACAACGGCCTGCCCATCGGCTGCGACGACAACGACTTCCCCTGGGCCCGCACCGGCTCCGCTCTCGAGACCAAGTATCCCTTCGTCTGCCATGCGGAACTCAACGCCATCCTGAACCACGCCGGCGGCAACCTGTCCGGCTGCAAGATCTACGTGGCGCTGTTCCCCTGCAACGAGTGCGCGAAGGCGATCATCCAGAGCGGCATCAAGGAAGTCGTGTACCTGTCCGACAAGTACGACGGCACCGACATGAACGTCGCGTCGAAGCGCATGTTCGAAGCCGCCGGCGTCAAGATGACCAAGATGACCCCGACCCACGACGAACTGGCCCTCGACTTCCGGGAGGAAGATGTATAAGGAGTCTATAGGCTTCGCTGGAGAAACGAGTGAGGCTTCTATCATAGAAAAGCAAGCACAGAAAGAAAAAGGAGCGTTTGGATATCCGAGAGGAGACTTGAAAATGAAAAAGCTGGAAAACTTCGCGAAAAGTGACGCCGGGAAACTGGCACTGTACGCGAGCGGCGCTTTGACGATGCTGTTCGAAGGGGTCGAGACCTTTGTGCTCATCCCCAAAGTCCAGAAGGAAGCGGACGGGAAGATGATCTTCGACCTCTCCTTCATGAATTCGCAGGAGAAGATGCAGGAGTTCCTCGACGCGCTGTCCGACAAGGGCACCGACCTCTACCTGAACACGCTGCTGAAGACCGACAACATGTTCCCGCTCATCTACTCCACGTTCTTCGCCCTGTTCCTGACGAAGTTCAACGGCAAGGCGGACTGGAAGACCGCGCTGCCGTACCTCATGCTGTGCTTCGACTACACCGAGAACTTCTGCTCCACCAAAATGCTGAAGTCCGGCGAGGTCTCGAAGTCCATGGCGCTCTTCGCCAACACCATGACCAAGGGCAAAATGCTCACGATGACCACCATTCTGAACCTCATGGCCCTCGCCTGGTGGAACTCCCGCAAAGACTGAGTTGTTTTGACCGCCACATGTTTGGCTGGATCATGTGGTTGAACGAAAACATCAAAGACCTGCTCCCTGTGAGCAGGTCTTATTTCTTTGCCTCTTATACAAACTGAAATCTATCGATGTGATCGACGCCGGGGCTTCGTCGGAGGTTCATGGAGTCGGGGCGCATGCCCCTTGGTCCAGAACCTGCGGCGCCTCCTCGCCCCAGCTGAAATTTTCTCCTGGCTTCCCT
>JAFTZU010000134.1 GCA_017461005.1 Clostridia bacterium | reverse complement strand
TCGATGGCGTCCTTCAGACCGTCGTTCTTCGCGCAGCCGCCGGTCAGCGTGATGCTGTCGGTGGCGCCGGCTTTCTTCGCCATGACGAAGCAGCGTTTCGCAACGGACATCTCGATGCCGGCTGCGATCTCGTCCATCGCCTTGCCTTCACCGACCAGGGTGATGACTTCGGACTCGGCGAAAACGGTGCACTGTGCGGTGATCGGGATGATGTTCTTCGCCTGGAGGCTCAGTTTCGAGAAGTCGGACAGGGACATCTCGAAGCTTCTGGCCATCGCTTCGAAGAAACGGCCGGTACCGGCGGCGCACTTGTCGTTCATCGCGAAGTTCTTGACAGTACCGTCGGTGTCGATGGCGATGCCCTTGACGTCCTGACCGCCGATGTCGATGATCGCCTTGACGCTGGGGTTCGTGACATGGACGCCCATGGCGTGGCAGGAGATCTCGGAGATGTTCTCGTCCGCGAACGGGACCTTGTTACGGCCGTAACCGGTACCGATGAGGTATGCAAGGTCGCTCTCGGAATTCAGTCCGGCCTGGCCGAGGACTTCCTTCATGGCGATCCGTGCGGACTCCTCCGCGTTGATCTTGGATTTGATGGTCGTGCTGCCGACGATCTTGCCGGTCTCATCTAAAATGACTGCTTTCGTGTAGGTGGAACCTACATCGCATCCACCATAATATTTCATAATTGTTTAACTCCCTTCTATTCTTACCACATGTTCTCGTCGTCGAGGACTTCGAGAGACGGATCGAGCGGTTCTTCCTGAAGAACTGCACGCATGTAACGGTTGACGTCGTCACGGATGGACTGACGCGGAACGACACGCGGATCCATGAGGTCGTGGTTGACCCAGACAAGTTTGATGCCGTTTTCGCGGGCTCTCTGCTCAAACAGACCGTGCATACCGTCGAGGGCCTTGCAGGAGATGTGCTCCCAAAGGATGACCATGTCGGCATTGTAGTAGTCGCAGAAACGCCACAGGTCGTCGAGAAGGACTTCGTAACCACCGTGGGTACGGTTTCTCATGATCATTTCCTGATACAGTTTCGCGATGTCGTAGATGGCCTGCTCGGGGTCGTCTTCGGAGACCTCATCGAAGTAGACAAGGCTCAGCATGTCGACGAGCGGCAGGATGCCCCAGCAGTTCTGGAGCCACGGAAGGAAGTCCGTGTAGTACTGAGACTGAACGCCCCAGATGATGGCACGATGTCTGTACTCGGGGACCAGCATCTCTTTGTTTGCGAAGGATTCCTGAGCGTACTTGGTGATGCGGCGGTCGGCATCAAGGAAGTCCTGGATACGGCCGGCGATCGCCATGTAGGTGGTCTCAGCATAGAGGGCAAGGTTCGCGCCGATGACCTGCGGGGTATCGGTCTTGGACATTTCCATCCAGCTGTAGCGAAGACGGTTCTCTTCGTTGAACCGTTTGATGTTTTCGAAGTAGAAGTCCCAATCCCATTTTTCACCGGTGTTGTCTTCGATGAACTTGATGGCATTGCGGATCTCCTGCGCGGCGTACTCCTGGACGCCTTCTTCCGTATGACGGAGAGGAGCGGCGATCTGGAAGGTCGGGATGCCTTCTTCTTCATAGCGGCGGGCCATGATGCCGTTACCCATCAGGGAGCCGTCACAGGTGGTATTACACTGAACGGCGCAGGCACCGAAGATCGGGATATCGTCGTCGACCACGACACCGGCTTCGGCAGCGGGCATCGGGCAGACGTCACCGGGCATACCCATTTCCTGGATGACGTCGAGGTAATGGGTGACGCCGTCGCCCTGAAGGAGAACGGAGACGTAAACGGCAGCCGTTTCCCAGGAGATGGCTTTCAGATTCCGGAAACCGCACATGATGGTGAACATCTCGTTTTCGTCGAGAACGACGATGCGTTTGGAGAGCTCTTCATCGTTGCCGCAGTATTTGTCGGCTTTGAACGCGGTGTTCAGAAGCTTTGCGACGTCTTCCGCGACGAGGTCATACTCTTCGTGGGCGATCTTCAGGTGGTTGCCGCGAAGACCGGCCGTATGTTTGTCGATCATGTGAGGAACGGCGATGTAGTTCAGCATCCAGCGATAGCGCAGGAAGCCTTTCAGGAAATGCGGACGGACCAGATAGGTCGCGAGCATTTTCATGATGCCGAGCCAGCGGGTGTAATCGTAGAACGTGTCTGCGACACCGCGCCATTCACGGCGTTTTTTTGTTTTTCCGCCGGGAGAGTAGAGATCGCCCAGGCGTTCAGATCCGATAGCTTTTCCCATATTATTTCCCTCCCTGAAGTTTCTTGATCTCGACGCTTTCGACGAAGGCCTGGACACGGGTCCGCAGCTGGCCGGAGATACCGACGACATACGGACGGTCGATGGTCAGGACGGGGTAGTCGAATCTTTCGCGAAGGTCGTAGGAACCGGTGACGCGTTCATAGGCCCAGGGATCGCAGAACTTCATCTGCTCGTAGATGATGCCGTCCGCCTTGTACTCTTTGGCAATCTTGGCGACATATTCTTTTCTCGACTGGACTTTTTCGTAGTTCATCTGACGCGGGCACTGGCTGATCGTCATGTAATGACGGCAGATCTGCGTGAGGACGTCTTCTTCGTCGTTGAGTTCGATCTCTTTTCTTCCGGGAAGAGAGCCGTAGCAGAACCGGTCTGCGACGACGAGTGCGCCGGACTCTTCGATGAGCTTGATCATGTCGATATCATCGATCTCGGAACCGACCACGGCCACACGGGCTCTGTACGGCGGTTTCGGATCGGGTTCTCTCGTCTTAAGGTCTTCCAGAGTTTCTTCCAGATAGGGAAGAAGCAGGTCTTTCGGACACACGTGGCTCGCCATAGTGATGAGGTGGAACTCATAGCCGGTGATCCGGGGGTTGTCTTCTTTACGATAGTCGCCGATCTCGTTGATGACGCGGCAGACTTTGTTGTAGTTTTCTACAGCCTTGCGAAGCGCGTCGTCGGAGACGTCGATGCCGAAGTTGTCGTGGAGCGCGTTCAGGATCTTCTTGCGGCACTCGGAGATGTAAAGGTTCAGACCGTTGTCGTCACACTTCATGGGAACTTCCAGATACTGGTAGAAGAACCCGTCCTTCGGCATGGTGTTCAGCAGTTCCATGTTCTCGACGCAACGGTTGATCATGGTGCAACCGTCGGGAACGAGAAGACAGTCGAGGCACTCGAAACCGCCTTCAATGGCGCGCTCGAGGATGGCTCTTGAGAACTCACACAGGAAACTGGTCATGTAGTAAGTCGCCATGTCAAAAGAGCCGGAGCGGGGTGCTCTCAGACGGACGGTGAAGGTGCCCGGCAGATCCATCAGGACTTCCGGAGTCTGGAAGCAGATGTTGCCGACGCATTTGCGGCCGTCCGCTGCTGCCTGCCGGACGAGTTCGTTGTCGACGTCATCCAGCAGTCGTTCGTAGAGAAAGATGTTTTTTAGATCTCTCATAAATACCTCCTCATAAAATACCTAACTTTGTGAGAGCCTCTTGAGCTCCCTGATGGACCGCGGCTTCCGGTGGCAGCTCGAATACACTCTGACCGTTCATGTCAGAGAGCGCCATTTCTCTGTCGTCCGGGATGACTGCCAGAAGATCCAGCGAGCCGGTGTCCAAAGAATCCTTGAGTGACATGTCCGGCATCCGGTTGACGATGAGACCGGCTTTGTCGAACATGACGAGTTCGCGCGCGACGTCGCAAATGGTCTGCACGACCTGCAGGCCCTTCTTGCTGGCATCGGAGACGAGGACCAGATGGGTCACCTTTTCCATGACCCGGCGATTGACCTGTTCAATGCCGGCTTCGCCGTCGATGACCACATAGTCGAAGTGGTCGGCGATCATGGAGATGACTTCCTTGAGGTAGGCGTTCACCTTGCAGTAACAGCCTGCGCTCTCGGGTCTGCCGATGGCGAGGAACGAGACGTTGTCCCGGATCTCGACCAGCGCGTCGAACATCTGATATTTTGCTTCGCCCAGCAGTTCGACCGCGGCTTTGGTGTTGCCGTCCTCCACGGTCTGGACGAAAGATTTCCGGATGTCATCGACCGTCGATGTGACATCGACTCCCAGTGCGGTCGCAAGACCGACGGCCGGGTCCGCGTCAATGGCGAGGATCTTTTTGTCCGGATAGCGTTCCGACAACAGTTTCACCGTCAGTGCCGAGAGGGATGTCTTGCCGACACCTCCTTTGCCGACCAGCGCGAGGATCGTCGTCGGATGTTCAGTGCTCATAGGTTTACCTCCCTTACCCAAAACGATCGGTCCGACCGTCGCAAAAAATGCTCTGGTCAAACCATCATAACAATATAAATTTAACACGTTTTATGTGTTTATTCAATATATTATACGGACATTTTGTTAAGGTTTTATACAAATTGCACATAATGCAATTGAACGCTCTGCAGATACGCAGAAAATAACAAAAAAGCGACCCCAAAGGGATCGCTGTCTGGTGCGGATAACAGGACTTGACACGCTTTGCTTCGCAAATCGCTCCGAGCTGCTGCCGCAGCTCCTGTCGCTAAAAACAGTCCACAGGACTGTTTTCTTGACGCTCCAGCCTTCGGTTCAAGCCCTGTTAGAATGGCAAAAAGGAAGGAGGCAAAAGCCTCCTTCCTTTT
>JAFTZU010000133.1 GCA_017461005.1 Clostridia bacterium | reverse complement strand
TGAGCGGATCACCTCTCCAAGCAGTCGGATCTGATCGTCCGGGTGCTCGTTCGGGTTCTTCGGGTTCGGTCTCATTTCTGACGTCTTGACGATCGCATCGTGCGCACAGAATACCGGGATCCCTCCGGCGTATGCCTTCGGCGTCGCTGTTGTCTGATATTCCGGAAGCGGTTCTGGTGCTTTATTCTTTGCCATGTCTGGCCCTCCTTTGTTTCTTTTATTATACCTGCCCGCACTATTCGGCGGGCAGATTTTCAGATTTTATGATTAGATGCAGAAGCCGAAGGCCACGCCATCCGCGTACGATGCGTAGTTGTTGCCGCTGCTGCCGCTGCTGTTCACATAACCGAAGCCCGTCGAGCTCGTCGCAACGGGAGACCGGAGCCAGTACCACCACGTTCCGTGGTCGGCACATTCTTTGACGCGACTCTTTTCTGTCGAGTAGAGCGGGAAGTGGATGTCCTCAAGGTCTGCATCCGTACCCCATGCGCCTTCTCCGAACATTTCAGTCATAGAAGGGAGCCAGATCTGATCCTCACACTCGACTGTCTCGCCGTCGAGCTTCTGCTTGATGGTTCTCGGAACGATGACAGCCCTCAGATCGTCGGGAAGCACGTCGAGCACCGTGTTGTTGAGGTATTCGCGCATACCCGAAGCAGCCCAGCCACCCTTGTTGGTCGCTCTCTTGTTCATGCTGTGCTCTTTTTCGAGACAGTCCTTGCAGACGAGCACCTTCTTGGCGCCGTAGACGTCGAGAGCTGCGACCTCGAACGTGATGGACGTGCCGTCCTTCAGTGTGTCGGTAATTTCTGTGCCAGCGGCGAGCGGCATGTCTCTGAGTTTTTTCCATGTGTTTGTTGTGGTCTTTTTTGTTGTGATTGTAGCCATTTTTCTTTCCTCCGTTACTCTTTTTCTTCTGTTGGATATGGAGACCAGTCAAGCTTCTGACCGCAGTCCGGACAGTAGGCACTCTCCCAGTCGTTGACGCCTTCCTCGAACTCGTGCTCGCACGTCGGGCAGTACGCTGTGTCATAACACGGTACCCCGTCAGCGTATCCATCCGCCACATAGTTCGGGCGCGTTGCCTTTGTTCTTTCGCCTTCTGTTTCTCTGAAGGCGTGATAGTAAAGGTTGCCGACAGCTTCGGCGAGTTTGATCAGCTTCTTCAGGAGCTTAGCGTCCATTTTGAACTTGAGCGTCGACTTAACTGAAGTGCTTAGACCGACGGTTACGGTCAGGCTGTTCACTTCTCCGTTGTTGTCGACGTTATCGTCTGCAAAAAGCGACAGTTGCGAGTTGGGGTAAAATATCACCATGATCGGGTAGTTGTCGTCAACAATTATAGGCGCGAGATCTGTGCGATCCTCGCAGAATTTTGTCAGCTTTTCGACCGCTGCTTCGTATTCACTCTTGGCCGGCGTCGATTTCCTTGCCATCTTCCGCGACCTCCTCGTCTTTTCCGTCATTTTCCGTCGGAGTTCCTACGGACTCCTTCGGAATTATAAGCCCGGCGAGCTTTTCCATGATGGCGTCGGCTCTGATCTCTCCGATACCTTCAGTCGAGAGGAGTGCCTCTTTGATCGCTCTGAACAGGACGTCGGGCGTGCCTGCTTTTCTGCCGGCCTCGAAGCCGGTGAGGTAGACCTTTTGCACGTATGCAGTGAGCTGGGCGCGATCCATCCCTTTGATGAATTTGTACGTCCTTCTGCTGAGCTGCTGCTGTTGGTTTTTGTTCTGGTTCTGGCTCATTGTTCTTTCCTCCTTGTTAGCCGTTTTCTAAGTCGTGATAATTTTACCATTTCGGCGTCTTTCGTACTGCCGATCATTATCCGTAGTTGGTCGAGCATGATCTGAACGTCAGCGGCTTCTTCGATGATGTTCTCAACCGCCTGATCTCTTTCCGTGGTGCCTTCTTCGGTTCTCCAGAATTTGCAGATCGCCTTTGTCAGTTCGCTCATTTCTTCGACTGCCATCTTCATCTGTGCCTCTTGGCCATATTTTTCGACGGCCGTCTTGAGAAGTGTCAACCTATCGCTCATTTTCTTCTCCTGTGCCTGCTTGCGTTCGGACAGGTTGCAAAGTGGCTGATGTAGCCAGTGAGCTCACCGTCACGGTCTCTTTTTCCGCGTTCCACTTTCCCGGACTCCATCACGAATGTCTCCGGGCCGCCTCCTCTGTTGAATGTGAGCGGCTCGGCGTTGCACGGCATAGCCTTCCCGTTGACAGTCTTGATCCAGATGATCCTCGCGCCGCAGCTGCGGCATGTTGAGAAGTTACTCACGCTTTCACCTCCGTTCGGCGCCAGACCGCCTCAGTAGAGTCCGATCTGGTTGCTTTTCTTCTGCCACAAGTCTCGACGACGCCCATGTCCTTCAGTTCGGAGAGGCGAGGCGCGACGAAGTTGCGGTTGAAGTACGGGATCCTGCCGGATGCAACGAGCTCCTCGGTGATCTCGCTGACTGTCATTTCTTTGGCGCCGAGAGTCTCAAGAACGAGGCGGGCGCGGTCTTTTGTTTTCGGGAGTATGTTGTCATAGCTCTCGCGGCGGGTTTCTTTGGTGATATTAGTGGTACCCATTGTCTATTCCTCCGTTTTTGTTTTGGTGGTTCTTTTTTTGTTTGATTTCTTCCTGCTGATTTCGTACTCGTTGCCGTATCTACGACGGCCGCACTCTGAGCAGGTGATCTTGTCCCTGTGATGTCTTGCCAGTTTGACATCTTTAGTTTCGCCCAGCTTTATGGAGCAGGGCACGCATAACAATTTTGTCATGCTATTCCTCCTGTTCTGCCGTTTCCGGCACTTCGTTGCCCCACGCATCCCATCCGGGAGCTGTGGTTCTTGCAAAGAGCTCGATCCTTGGCAAGTCTCCCATGAGTTCGACGATCCTGTCTCGAACTTCCTCTGGTTTTTGACTGTGTTTCTGGATCGGCGCCACGACTACGCTGTGGACTGCCGCGCTTGCTCTTGTTGGTTTTCCTTTTGTTGCAAGCAGACAAACTTCTGAATTGCTTCTCGTCCAGTTTCCGAGCCCCCAGAACAGTCCCGGGCTCTTTTTGTTTTGCTTGATCCAGTTGAAGGCGATCGTTTTATATGTGAAGCCCCACGCTTCTATCAGCTCAATGGCTTCTTTCAGCATCGGGAAGGTGGCCCACATAAAGAGGACACAGTCGTCAGCGGCTATACCCCCCCCCCGCGGCCGATTTTCATGTCATTAAGTTCCGCAGTCGTCATTGTATTATAATGCTTTGTGGCGGCCGCTCTCGTTGCTTTGTTTTGATAGCCCCACGGAGGATCTGCGTAAATTATGCTGTATTTTTTGTCAGGGAACGGTATCATCCTTCTACCTCCTTTTTGCAGTGGGAGCACACCTGTGTGCCTTCCGGAATGTATGCACCGCAGCACACACATCGGTCGTCTCTGATTGGCTTCTCATTAAGAAGTCCATCGAGTAGCTTGATCGTACCTCCGACTGCCGGGATCCTGAACGCGGCAAGCTCCGTCTCCTTGATGTACAGCCTGCCGTACCTTTGCTTCATGTCTCTCCAGACCATCCACGGTACGCGGTAGAAGCGCTGAAGGTTGAAGCTAACCACGACGAAGCATAGAGCTCCGAGCTTGTGATGCGCTTCGAGGTCGTCGAGTTGCTCCTGTGTCAGACGCTTGCGTTCGATCCTGTCGGCCTCTGTGTGCTTTGCCTCAAACACTATGGCGCGGCCGCCTTTGAGTGTTCCCTTGTAGTCAGGCTGTGCTTGCTTTGTAAAGCAGGCGAGGAACTGGCCTTGTCGGTTCGGTGCTCTGAGCGGTTTCATCGGTTCCGGTGTCTTTTCAATTTTTGCGAGGCCCTTCATGGCATACCATTTGCACGAGCCGGAGAGCAAGTTCTCAAAATACTCTCCCGCAGCTCTGGACTGCTGTCCTCTGAGCCTTCTGACGGTTCTGTCGTTTTCGATGTTCATGCCGTCACCTCCTTATTCGTTCCCGGATGCGAGAAGCGAGATGTTGCTGTTGTGTCCTTCCATGAAGCGACGGTGGCGTTCTTCTTCCTCCTGTCTCTTTTGTTGGAGCCTCTTGAGCTTCTCGCTTTCCGGGTTGTCTATCTTTGCTGTTGTGTTATCTATTGCAGCGGTCAACGCTGTGCCGCACATGGCTCGGCTCTTTTCGCGTTCATATAGCGGCGTGTATTGAGCCATGAAGGCGACGCGATCCATGCCGGGCTTGCCTCCGTCTCTGTATGGAGAGACGTGCAGCTTGAACATGGCGTTATATCCTCCGAGACTTTCGACCGCTCTGGCAATTAGTTCCGGCAGGTAGGTGTATAAACTGCCATAGAGTCCATACTCGCCTTTTGCCTTCATGAGATCCTGAACAGCTGACCACGCCAGATCCGGAGGAATGAGCTCCGGGTGTTGTATCTCGGCCATTATCTCGCGAATTTCTGCGACCGATGGCGGCCACTTACTGACGCTTATGTGTTTTTTAACAGCCAGACCTACCAGACCGGCGTCGTCATCCGCGAACATTGTCGCCCACATGTTCACGACTCCCTTGATGTGCTCGTCGTCTTTGAATTTGTCAAAGTTAGGGTAGGCCATGACGATGATCGCGATCAGCTTGGCTGCGTCCGCCCTCGTCATATAGTGCCACCTTCTTCCTCTGTGATTATTTCGGAGAGCACTCCGAGCGTTCCGCTTGAGTGAATAGGATCGGAGACCTCTGTCGGTTCGTTGTCCCATCTTCCTTGGTTCAGCCATGTGAGCGGGTTCGGAATAAAGCGACCGCCTTCACGTTTCCACTGCTCTGAGTCCTTCTGCCACGCCAGCGAGTTCATGATCTGATCATGCAGTTCCTTCGTCGGCTTCAGTTTTTTCCAGAGCTTCAAGCACGCCGCTTTTCCGACTTTTTTTGGATATGCTTGCCAGAACTCTGTGAAGCGCGTCTCGAGAAGCGTCAACGACTCAGTGGTTGGTTGGTTATGGTTGGTACTGTTACTGTTGGTTGGTTGGTTATGGTTGGTTACGAAAGAAGCGCTCGGAATTTCTTCGGCTTCCTTGCTTTTTCCTTTGGAGTTCCTACGGAATGACTGCGGAACGCCTGCGGCTTCTGCTGCCGCTCTCTTTCTTTCTCTGTCTTTTGCACGCCTTTCCAGTAGTTTGCCGGCGTACTCGCCCCAGTCGTGTATCATGAGGCCATCGTCTGTCTCGTCTATGTAGCCGGAGGCGATCAGAGAACTCACAAGGGCGTCCGGATCGCCGTCCCACTGAACTGCATCGGCGAGGTCGTAGTTGTCGAACTTCTCCAGCCGTCCGTCTTGAGCAAAATCGAGCGCCCACCACCAGAAATAGTGAAGGTGGCCGACTGCTGCCGGCAGTGATACACCGAGGAGCCTCGCGAGTTTTTTCGTCTTAGGATGTCGTCCGACTTCCTGATGGCTTTCGATCCATGCCATGTCCTGCTCCTCCTTTATTACTTGATTTATCAGTTGAATGGAAGATCGTCGTCATCGTCATCAATCACCTCAAACTCGTTGTAGTTGATGCCGGTGTCATGAGTTGCTCCGGCGTGCTTGCTGTCTGCAAAGTACAGGTTGTCGGCTATGACTTCTGTGCTGATCCTGTTCTGACCCTGCTTGTCCTGCCACTTTCTGTTCTGAAGGCGGCCGCTGACTACGATCTGACGACCTTTTCCGAGGTATCTCGTGGCGAACTCTGCGAGCTTATTCCAGCAGACGATCGTGAAGAAGTCGGCCTCCTTCTCGCTGCTTTTACTCGCTCTGTCGACTGCGAGGGTAAACGTCGTCACCGAGCGTCCGGTGTTGGTGCTCCTGAGTTCGAGGTCGGCGGTGATCCTGCCGAGTAATTTGACATCATTCATTTGGTTGTGCTCCTTTCTGTGCTGTTGCTGCTTTCTGCACGTCCAGCTTGCTGCATACCTCGTCATATTGCTGGCGAGTCATTTTTGCGGGTTCTTGAAGGTTGAAGTGTTTCAGAATATAAGCGTCGACACCTTCCTTTGTTACACCGGCGTCCTCGCCTTTACGGTACATTCTCGTCAGCTGTGCGTTGGAGAGCGGTTTTTCGCCCTTCTGAGCGCCTTGTGAGGCGTTTTGTTGTGTCTGGCGATAAGTTTGACCACCAGAGCCTCCGCGAGCGCCTGTGTGCCCGTTAGGCTGTGCCTCGTCTGTGCTGTGGTCAAAGTTGTCAGGATCGTCCTCGCCCTGATCGATGTTGAATTTCTCGAATAGGTAGTACTTGAGGCAATAAGTCCACGCGGATCCCTTTGCTTTGTCCGGGCCTCCGTCGTTTGTTCCGAGTGCGTGAAGCGTGACTTCTCGCGTTTCTTCTGGGTTATCGACGTTGATCCAGCGAAGTGTCAGATCTGCCTCATATACCCAGACGAGGCGGTCGCCGTTCCTTGTGTGCTGAGTGTATGAGTCGTAGAACTTGGCGTCTCCGTTGTCGTAGTGTCTCGTTGCTTCTTCTTTCACAATGTCCCAGTCGACTCCGAACTCGTTCATCGCCGGTGCGAGCAGCTCATACACGTCGAAGATCTTTGCAAACTTATACTTGACGCCGTCGCTGTGCTTTTTTCTTATGATTTCCGGGCAGGCCTTTCGGAGTTCTACGAACTTCTGCGAGAGGCTCAGACCTTTCGGATCAAGTGCCTGCTTCTTGCTTTCTGCCATGTTTGTCCTCCTTTACACGTCAACGTTGAAGGTGTCGGGCTTGGTAGTTATGGTTAAGCCCGGAACGACCTCGCCTGTGTCTGTCATGATGGCGGTGTCGCCCGCAAAGGTGAGCAGCTTCTTGAGCTCGCCCCATGCAACCTCCTCTTTGACCTTGACAAGTTCCTCGTGTCCGGTCTCACGAAGGAACGGAACGAGAGCAGTGTCGTCACGCTTTGCGTCTATGCCACCATACTTGAGCGTCAGGGTACCAGAGAGGAGTCTGTACTTTTCG
>JAFTZU010000132.1 GCA_017461005.1 Clostridia bacterium | reverse complement strand
GCTCGGACCGACCATTCCGCGGGCGCTGCCGATCCTGTCCTATATCTACTACAGCAGTGTGGACCTTCGGGAACACGTTTATGCGATGGCCTGTAACACGATCATCACGGTCGTCATCCTCGCGACGCTGGGCCTTGGGAAACTCCTCGAGAAGGTCCTGAGAAAGGCGGGTGGCGCGTCATGAAACGGCTTTTGAAATGGGTCGCCATCCTCGGTATCGTCCTGCCGCTGGTCATCGTGGCCGTTTGGAGCATCTATTCCAACTGGCGCTGGCCGGACCTGACGCCTTCCGACTTCTCCCTGAGGGGCTATGAATACGCCTTCGGGCCCTCCGGGCATGCCGGACCCATCCTGCTTCGCAGCATCGGACTGTCTTTGCTGGTCACGGTCGTCACACTCCTCGTGTGCTTCCCGGCCGCCCGCGCCCTGACCTTCTATGAGTTCAGGGGCAAACGGCTTTTGAACAGCGCGGTCATGCTGCCGGCTATCGTGCCGGTCCTGAGCGTGGCGCTCGGCATCCACATCACGTTCCTGCGGGCGGGGCTTGCCGGTACGGTCCTCGGCGTCCTGCTGATCCAGGTCCTCCCGGGCATCCCGTATGCGGTGCGGCTCCTCTCGGAGTCCTTCGTACTGAACGGCAACCGGTATGAACCGCAGGCACGGACTCTCGGCGCGACCGGATGGAAGGCCCTCTGGCACGTGACGATCCCCATGAACGCCACCGGCCTTGCGACGGCCGGTTCCATGGTGTACATCGTCTCCTTCAGCCAGTACTTCATCACTCTGCTCATCGGCGGCGGAAAGGTGACGACGTTCCCGCTTCTGATGCTGCCGTTTGTCCAGAACAGCGACCGGACCATCGCGAGCGCGATGGCGGTCATCTTCCTCGTCTCTCTCTGGCTGGTCGTGTTCCTGCTCGAACGCTTCCTGTTGCACTATTACCAGAGAGTACGGGCCATCACACTTTGAAAGGAGGACCGGTATGGCAACCATCGAAGTCCGTCAGCTGAACAAGCAGTATGGCGACACCCCGGTGCTGGAAGACATTTCCCTCACCGCACAGGACGGGACCTTCACGGTCCTTCTCGGACCCAGCGGGTCCGGTAAAACGACGTTGCTCCACTGCATCGCCGGCATCCTGCCGACCGATGGCGGGACCATCCTGTTCGACGGAAACCCGGTCGACGATGTACCCATCCACAAACGGGGCGCGGTCCTCGTGGACCAGAACGTCACGCTGTTCCCGCATATGACGGTGGAGCAGAACATCGGCTTCGGCCTCAAAATGCGAAAAGAGAAACGGGAGGTCATCCGGGAAAAGGTCCGGGACCTCATCCGGCTCGTTGAACTGGAGGGGCATGAAACCAAGATGCCCTCCGAACTTTCCGGCGGACAGATGCAGCGCGTAGCGCTGGCGCGGGCCATGGCGGTCGAACCGCAGGTCCTGCTGCTCGACGAGCCGTTTTCCAAACTGGATATCGGGCTTCGCTCCAGTATGCGGGCATTCGTCAAGGACCTGGTCTCCCGGATGGGCATTACGACCATCATGGTCACCCACGATGCCGCGGAAGCGCTCAGTATGGCGGACCGGGTAGCGGTCCTTCTCGACCGGACCATCGCCCAGGAAGGCACACCGACGGACGTCTATGAGCACCCTGTCAGCCGGAAAGTCGGCGACTTCTTCGGAGAACGGAATTACCTTACCGTCCCGGATGGAGACAGCACGAAAACGATCGTGCTTCGACCGGATGAAGTCCGCCTGTCTCACCCTGTGGAAGGGGAGAAGACCGGGACGGTCTTGGACGTTTCCTACACGGGAGAAGTGTACCGTTATACGGTGGCCTTTGATGGTCAGGAACTGCGCTGCGCCACCATGTCCCACGATGCCTTCGAACCGGGCGAAGCGGTCGCTGTGACGTATTCCGTGGACCGCGCCGCTATTCTGCCGGAAGGTCGTTAGAAGACCGACGATTGTGTAAAAAAAGAACGACTTAAGAAAACGTTGAAAACGGTTGATTAAGGCTCACTCATTGGATACAATTTAAT
>JAFTZU010000131.1 GCA_017461005.1 Clostridia bacterium | reverse complement strand
TTTATGGACGGGCATGTAGACCGGGAACGCGAGCAGGTTCATCATGTACGGGCACGGAGCGTTCAGGGTGAACTGAAGCTGGTCGTTGCCGTTGTTCTGGACCATGATCTCGCCGTTGTCGTCCTTCTTGAAGACGTCGAACAGGTAGCCGTAGTCAGAAGCGGTGTTCGGGTCAGCAGCGCGCTTCCAGGAGTAGACGAAGTCTTCCGCGGTCAGCGGGTCGCCGTTGGACCATTTCTGCCAGGTCTTCAGGTTGATGGTGTACTGAGTGCCGTCTTCCGAAACGATCGGCATACCGTCTGCCAGAGCCGGAACGATGTTGTCGTTCGCGTCAGAGGTGTAGAGGCCGACGAAGGAGTTGGACGCCAGGGCAGCACCGTCAACAGAAGAGTTGAGGGCGGGGTCGAGGTGGTCGGGCTCAGAAGCGAGGTTGATGCGCATGACATCGACGGGGTTGCCGTTCTTCTTCGCGTACATAAAGTACTTGGTGCCGAAGAGGGTGGAGTAGTCGCCGCTGAATTCGGGCTTCTCGAGGTACAGGTCATTGTAGTAGTAGATCGGGATGACTGCACCGGTCTCCATCAGCATGTCTTCTGCCTGATGCATCTTGGCTTCACGGGCCACAAGGTCCGTTTCCTTGTAGATGTCCTTGATGAGGGCGTCGTATGCGGACCAGTCCGGAGTGTAGTCGCCGGATTCATCGGTGTCTTTCTTCGCGGCACCGCAGCCGGCAAGGACTGTGACCATCATGGCGATCGCCATCAGAAGGGCAAACCATTTTCTGGTTCTCATTGTATTTTTCCTCCTTTTTTGTTTCTCAAAGAATTTGAAACCTATATTGTAAGCTGGGACTCTTCAAGACGGGTCATTTGTTCCAGCATGCAACCATGTGTCCGTTGCCTCTGTCTGTCAGGGACGGTGTCTCTTTCGCGCACTGCTCGGTCGCGTAGCGGCAGCGTGTCCGGAAGGGACAGCCGCTGGGCATGTTGAGCGGGGAGGGTACATCGCCTTCGAGGATGATGCGCTGGTTGGCCTTCGCCTTGATGGGGTCCGGCACGCACACCGCAGACAGCAGGGACAGGGTGTAGGGGTGGATGGGGTTCTCGTTGAGTTCATCGGCGTCGGCGATCTCCACGATGCGTCCGAGGTACATGACGGCGATGCGGTCCGAGATGTGGTGGACGACCAGCAGGTCGTGGGCGATGAACAGGTACGTGACTCCGAGCTTGTCCTGGAGCTCTTCGAACATGTTGATGACCTGGGCCTGGATGGAGACGTCCAGAGCGGAGACCGGCTCATCGCAGACGATGAAGGACGGGTTCACGGCCAGCGAACGGGCGATGCCGATACGCTGTCTTTGTCCGCCGGAGAACTCGTGGGCATACCGGGTGGCGTGCTCCGCGTTCAGTCCGACCAGTTCCATGAGGTGCAGGACCTTTTCGTGGCGTTCTTCTTTGGACTCATAGAGTTTATGGACGTCCAGGGGCTCGCCGATGATGTCCTCGACAGTCATACGGGGGTTCAGGGAAGAGTAGGGGTCCTGGAAGACCATCTGCATCTCTTTGCGGAGGCGGCCGATGTTCTTGCTCGTGACTTCCTCGCCCTTGAACTTGAAGGTGCCTCCGGTGGGCTCGTAGAGGTGCAGGAGCGTCCGTCCGACGGTGGTTTTTCCGCAGCCGGACTCACCGACAAGGCCCAGAGTCTCACCGGGCTTGATATTGAAGGAAACGCCGTCGACGGCCTTCAGCGGGATCGTCTTGAAGAACCCGGTCTTCACGGGGAAGTGCATCTGGAGGTTCTCGACTTCAACTAAATATTCATAGTCAGCCATTTAAGAGACCTCCTTTCCGTGTTCTTTGACGTATTCATTTTTCAGGTTCATCCAGCAGGCGGCGAAGTGTCCGTCCGGCATCATGAGCTCTTCGGGGACCTCTTCGAGGCAGATCTTCAGAGCGTTTTCGCAGCGGGGACAGAACGCGCAGCCCTTCGGCATGTTCAGAAGGTTGATCGGAGTTCCGGCGATAGGCACCAGACGCTCCTTCATGTTGTCGACGTTCGGGATGGACTTGAGAAGGCCCTTCGTGTACTCGTGAGCGGGGCGATAGAAGATGTCCTCCGCCGTACCGCGTTCACAGACACGTCCGCCGTACATGACGATGATCTCATCGCACATGGAGGCGATGACGCCGAGGTCGTGGGTGACCAGGATGATGGCCATGCCGAGCTCTTTCTGCAGGTCCTTCATGAGTTCGAGGATCTGCGCCTGGATGGTGACGTCCAGTGCCGTGGTGGGCTCGTCCGCGATGAGGATATCCGGCTCACAGGCGAGGGCCATGGCGATCATGACTCTCTGTCTCATACCGCCGGACAGCTCGAAGGGGTACTGTTTGAGACGTTTTTCGGGTTCGTTGACACCGACCATCTCGAGGAGCTGCTTCGACCGTTCGTTGGCCGCAGAAGTCGTTTTATACTTCGTATGGAGCTTCAGGGCCTCGTTCATCTGATAGCCGACCGTGAAGACCGGGTTCAGGGACGTCATGGGGTCCTGAAAGATGATGGAGCACTTGTTGCCCCGGAAGGCATCCATCTCTTTCTGGGAGTACTCCAGGAGACTTTTGCCTTTGAATTTGATGTCGCCGTCGACGATGCGGCCGTTCTGGTCGAGGATCTGCAGGATGCTGTACGCGGTGACCGACTTGCCGGAGCCGGATTCACCGACGACACCGAGGATCTTGCCGGCATCCAGGTTGAAGGAGACGCCGTTGACGGCTTTGACTTCGCCGGAGTCTGTAATGAAACTCGTGTGCAGGTTCTGGACCGAGAGGACCGGATGGTCGCTCGATGCCCGATGGGGTTTCGGAGAGGCGACTTTGACGTTGATCTTTTTGACTTTCTGATCTGACATGGTAAATCGCCTCCTTACTTTCTCAGTTTCGGGTCGAAGGCATCACGCAGTGCATCGCCGATCAGGTTGAAGGCAAGGACGATCAGGATGATCATGACCGACGGGAAGACGAGCTTCCAGGGGTAGGACTGCATGCCGGAACGGGCGGCGTTCGCCAGAGAACCGAGGGACGGCATGGGCAGCGCGACACCGAGGCCGATGAAGGACAGGTAGGACTCGGTGAAGATAGCGGCCGGGATCTCCTGTGCGGTCGTGATGATGATGACACTGATGATGTTCGGGATGATATGTTTCTGAATGATCCGCTTGGCGGAAGCGCCGATGGACTTCGCGGCCAGGACGTATTCATTCTCTTTGATGGTCAGGATCTGCCCTCGTACCAGGCGGGCCATGCCGACCCAGTACAGAAGGCCGAAGACAATGAACATGGATACCATGTTCGTACCGAGGTTCGAGAACAGCGGTATCTGTGAAAAGTCGAGGGACTCCTTGAAGACGACCGCCAGCAGGATGATGATGAGCAGGTCGGGGAGGGAGTAGATGATGTCGACGATCCGCATCATCCAGAGGTCGATCCGACCGCCGGCATAACCGGAGATGGCGCCGTACAGGACACCGATGATGAGGACCATGAGGGACGCGAAGACACCGACGAGGAAGGAAACGCGGGTGCCGTAGACCACACGGATGAAGTAGTCTCGGGAGAGTTCGTCCGTACCCATGATGTGCGGGAACACGGATCCGCCCTGGTCGATGTACGCCTGCTCCAGTGCCGAGTAGTGGAAGGGAGCCAGGTTGGCGGCGGCAGGGTCTCTGACGCCGTTGACGGTGATCATCTCTTCGTAGCCGTAGGGCACGAACAGCGGCGCGAAGATCATCATCAGGATGACCAGCAGCAAGATGACCATACTCATGACGGCCAGCGGGTTCTTCATGAGGCGGCGCATACCGTCCCGGAAGAACGTCGTGGACTCCGCCATGACGTCCTGCTGACGCTTTTCGGCGTCGGTGGCAGGTTCGAACTTTTTCGGATCCAGCTGCAGAGAGAGGAGCCGTTTTCTCGGGGTGGGAATATCGAAATTCTTCGCCATAGATCGCCTCTCCTTTCTCAGTCTAATTTGATCCGCGGGTCGACGATCTTGTAGAGGATGTCACTCACCAGGTTCATGAGGATCATGATGAAGGCGAGGAAGATGGTCGTACCCATGATCATGGTGTAATCGCGGTTCGTGATGCTGTCGACGAACTTCGAGCCGAGGCCGCCGATCGTGAAGATCTTCTCGATGACCAGAGAGCCGGTCAGGATGGACGCGGTCAGAGGACCGACATACGTGATGACCGGGATGAGGCTGTTCCGAAGTGCGTGTACGAAAATGACTTTCCAGTGCGCGACACCCTTTGCCCGCGCCGTACGGATGTAGTCCTGTCCTAGGACGTCCAGCATACTCGTCTTGGTGAGACGCGTGATGTACGCCATGGGGGACAGGGACAGCGCCAGAACGGGCAGTATGTAGCTTGGGTCGCTCGTACTCCACACCGGCACCCACTCGAGCTGGATGCAGAAGATCAGCAAAAGGAAAGACGCCATGACGAAACTGGGCATGGCGGTGAAGAGTGTCACGAAGAAGATGATGACACGGTCCGGCCATTTGTTTCGGTTCAGAGCCGCGATGGCACCGAGGATGATGCCGAAGATGAGCGCGACTAAAATGGCCATGAGGCCGATCTTCGCCGAAACCTTGAAGGACTCCCCGATGGTGGTGGCGATGTCACGCCCCGTCTTCAGGGAAACACCAAAGTCTCCGTGGAGTATGTTTTTGAGATAGTTGATGAACTGTTCGCCGATCGGCTTGTCGAGGCCGTAGCGTTCGTTCAGGACAGCCATGACCGCTGCTGACTTCGCTTTTTCTCCGTTGAAGGGTCCGCCGGGGATCGCGTTCATCGTAAAGAACGTGATGAAGCAGACGAGGAACAGGGAAACGAGCGCCAGAGCGACACGCTTGACGATATACTTAGCCAAATTGTACCCTCCCATTTTTCACAAAATCATTGATCTATTACATTATATTCTTATTAAAATAGACAATCAATCCTTGACATTTGATGCGAAAAGGGGTAGAGGTGGCGATTTACCGCGCTTTTTCTTGTATTTCTTTGACGATTATGTGTATAATTAGCATGAAGAAATTTGTACTTTTCTATTTGTATCAAAGGAGAGATACCTATGGCAAAAAGAAAAATCGAGATCCAGGAACCCGAAGTCGAAGTCGCTCAGCTCATCGACCTCGATGAGAACGAGAAGAAGCCCGTCTGGTACCGCACCGGTATCTGGGCAACGGTCGCAGCCATCGGCGGCGTAGCAGCTGCCGCTCTTTATGAGATCTACAAGTCCAGCAAAGAGAGCCCGGCTCCTGCCGTCGACATGTTCAAGGGCCCCGCGCAGCCGATCGTCCCGCATATCGAACCCGAAAAGGTCGAAGAAGTGAAGGAAGAGCCGGTCGTCGAGGCAAAGCCCGTCGAAGAGCCGAAGAAGGAAGAGCCCAAGAAGGCTGCCGCTCCGAAGAAAGCTCCTGCTAAGAAAGCAGCTCCGGCAACGGATGCCAAGTTCGTCGGCAACTCCGACTCCCTTGTCTATCATACGGCTGATTGCCGTTACGGCAAACGGATCTCTGAGCAGAACAAAGTCTTCCTGAAGACCAAGGCTGCCGCCACCAAGGGTGGTTACAAGCCCTGCAGCTACTGCAATCCGTAAATCGCCACAGCAAATACCCTACGAAAGAAGTTTTACAGTATGAAAGAGAATGTTATGAAACGTCTCTTCGCCGTCCTGCTCGCAGTCGGAATGATCGTCTCCTGCTTTGCCATGGCCTCGGCCCTGGACCTCAGCGACCTCATCCCGACCGGCAGCAACCCGCCGGCCTCTCAGACCGAGGAGCCGACCACAGCCAAGGCGGAAGAGACTACCAGCAACACCCCGGTCCGCGATGCTCTGCAGAACATCTTCGTTCCGACGGCTCCCGACCAGGTCCTCGAGGCCTTCGGCGACGCCGACGAAGAGTACGCCAAGACCCACGACTACTGCTTCGCGGTCAACACGAGCCAGAACATCGTCATCGCGTACCAGATCGGTGAAGACGGTGTCTTCTCGAAGCCCGTCAAAGCGTTCATCTGCTCCTGCGGCAAGGCGGATAGCCCCACCAAGAAGGGCGTCTTCCGCACCTCTGACCGTTACAACTGGCGTCTGCTGAACGGCGGCGTCTATGGCCAGTACGCAACGCGCATCACCGGCCATTACCTGTTCCACTCGGTCCCGTATGAGAAACAGGACCCCGCCACACTGGAGACGGAAGAGTACAATAAGCTCGGTCAGAACGCCTCCGCCGGCTGTGTCCGCCTCGCGGCACACGACGCCAAGTGGATCAAGAACCGCTGCCCGGAAGGCACCATCGTTTACATCTAC
>JAFTZU010000130.1 GCA_017461005.1 Clostridia bacterium | reverse complement strand
TCGAGGGGCGTCCCGTCCGGGAAGCGCTTCGCGTAGCGCTCTGCCGCGAACTCGAGGACCATGGAGGCCTCGCCCTCGCAGGTGGACTCCCGGCGGAAGCCGAGAATGGCTGAGGCGGCGTCGAAGACGCGGCCGGCCGACGTCGACGGCACACAGTTGATGTTGCCTTCGATCTGCGCTTCGAGGAACGACAGCTGCGTCGGGTCACAGAGCCCGAGCTTTCTGGTCAGGTCTTCCAGTGTCGGAGCGGGCAGGCTGTCTGGGAATGAGTTGTCTTCGTCCAGCGCCTGCTTCAGAAGGCTCACCGCGATGCGCCAACCCTCTTTGGAGGACGCGTCGCCGCCAGCTTGCGGGAAGACTGCCAGACTGCCGGCGCGTTCGAACCCGTGGACATCGCAGAGCAGGAACTCGCCGCCCCAGATAGAGGGGACTTCCGCGCCGTCGATGACCTCTGTTCCGTACCCGGTGCCGTCGAAGGAGACGCCGATGACCGGCTCGAGGAAGTCGTTCTCCGCCATGCAGCTGAGGGTGTGGGCGTAATGGTGCTGGATCTCCAGGACCGGGACGCCCATCTCCGCGCCAAGTTCCTTCGCCACTTCGGAGGAGTGGTACAGAGGGTGTTTGTCGCAGACGATGACGTCCGGCTTGATCTCCAGCAGATCGCCACAGCGGTGCACTGCTTCCTTCAATGCTTCCACCGACCGCAGGTCCGCCATGTCCCCGAGGTAGGGGCTCGGGTAGTAGAGGGAGCCTTTGGCGAGGCAGAAGGTGTTTTTGAGTTCGCCGCCGATGCCAAGGGCAGACGTTGGTTCAACGGAGGACGTCTGTTCACCTTCGGTGAACCTCCGACCTCCTTCCACCCAGAACGGTAACGGCGCGTAGCCGCGGGACCGCCGGATCATATAGGGTTTCCCGGCGTGCCAGGAGACGACCGAGTCGTCGGCCCGCAGGCGGATCTTCCGGTCGTGGGACAGGATGAGGTCGCAGAGGGGTGCCAGGACCTCGAGGGCCTCCTCGTCCGTGCGACAGATGGGTGCGCCCCGCGGGTTGCCGCTCGTCATGACGAGGCAGTCCGGGAAGGGCCGGTCGTCCGGGTCTTCCGGGTGCCGGAACAAGAGGTACTGCACCGGGTTGTAGGGCAGCATGACGCCTACATTGGGGTTGTCGGGGGCGATCGACGGACACAGCTTCGGAGTCTCGTCCGGGGACTGCGCCGGGTCGCCCGCGGTCCGTTTTTCAAAGAGTAAAATCGGCTTCTGCGGTCCGGTCAGGAGCGCTTCCTGCCCGTCCAGGACCACACACTCGCGCTTCACGACATCGAGGTCCTTCAGCATGACCGCGAAGGGCTTGAAGGGCCGGTCCTTGAGTTCCCGCAGCCGGGCGACCGCCGTCTCATTCGTGGCGTCACAGCAGAGGTGGAACCCGCCGATGCCCTTGAGGGCGACGATGCCGCCGTCCCGGATGACGCTTCGTGTCTTGAACAGCGCCTCATTGCGGGAGAGTGTCTCTGCGCTCCGGTCCGGGGCACAGACCGCCGGTTCGACGGTCCCGTCGTACGCCAGGTACAGCTCCGGCCCGCAGTCGTTGCAACAGACGGGCTGGGCATGGTACCGCCGGGTCTTCGGACTCGTGTACTCCGCCTCGCAGTCCGGGCACATCGGGAACTCCGCCATGGAGGTCCGCACCCGGTCATAGGGCATGGAGTCGAGGATGGTGAGCCGGGGGCCGCAGGCCGTGCAGTTGATGAACGGGTGCAGGTACCGCCGGTCGGAGGGGTCGAACAGTTCCCTTTCGCACTTCGGACAGGTCGCGATGTCCGGGGACACGAAGATGTCGCCCTGCACTTTCTCGCTCTGGATGATCCGGAAAGGCTTGTCGGTCAGCGCCTCGGCACCTTCCGAGGTGTCGACGGCCCCGCCGGCGAACTGTTCTTCAATGGTCCGATCGAACTCATCGGAGTCGATCTCGGTCGTTTCTACTTTCAATATGCTGGAACGTTCCGGGGCTTCCTCCGTCAATCGCCGCTCGAAATCAGAGACCTCGGCCTCCGTCCCGCCGACGAACACTTCGACGTAGGGCCCCTTGTTGCAGACGCTCCCGCGCACACCGCTCGTTTCGGCGATCAGCGCGATGAACGGCCGGAAGCCGACACCCTGAACGATGCCGTAGATATGCAGTTTATGGAAAACGTTGTTCAAAGTGTCACTTCCTTTCGATCTTTATGAGGCGGGAGAGCGCCGCTGGCGAACGGCTCGGTGGCCTCTCCCGACGACGTTCAAAGAAGGTCTGATTCCGTCAGCGCTTCGTGGGCTTCGCCCGAGACGCTGTACTGCGGGAGCGGGAGGAACGTCCCGTCCCACCACTTGAGGGCCATCCGGTACATCGGGTCGCCGAGGATGACGTCGAACTGCTCTGCTTTCAGGTACGCGAGGAACTCGTCTTCTCCGGTGAACTTCCGGTCGCCTTCCCTGGCGATGGACGCATCCTGTTCGAAGAACGTCCCGACGGAAATGGAGAGCTCCGCCTCCGGATGCACTTCCGGCTCCGGCCGCGGGATGTCTTCCGTCCCGGGCACGCCCTTGCCGGACTCCTCCAGCATGGAGGTGGGGCCCATGGCGTCGAGGGCGTTCAGGGTGCGGTTCGCGTCGTTGATGCTCTCGAGGGACTCACGGATGGAGTTCCCGGCCACCTGCTGGTGGAGGATGAGGACCTTCGCGGCCCCGTCCTTCGCGCCGTCGCAGACGCGCTTCTGCAGGGACACCGCCAGCTCATGGCCGATGGGGTAGCTCACCTCATACGGGATGCCGTATTTCTGCTCGAGGTACTGCGCAGGCTTCATCCCCGCGGGGGACACGACCACGTTCCGGTCCACCGTGAACAGGTGGCCGAGCTGGTCGAAACCGCAGTCCATGCCGAACACGTAGACGTCCGGCTTGTTATCTTCATAGGTCTTCTGCACGACGTGGCGGAAGGGCGATGTGATCTCCCCGGTCCGCAGCCGCATGTGCAGAAGGTTCTGCTGGGTCTGCTTCGTCTCGACCCGCTGGCGGAGGAGCTCCGCGCCGTCGAGGCTCAGGAGGTCGAGGGGCGTGGCGCCCAGGACGCCGACGGAGGCCACATGGGCCTTCGGGTCGACGGGTGCGGCGTTCTCCAGTGCGGCGGCTTTCTCGGCAGCCACCCGGGACGGCAGGTGCAGTCCGAGCTTCTCGAACGAAGCGTCCAGCGCACCCTTTTCCAGCGCCTTGATCAGTGTCATGTAAGACAGCTCCGCGCCCTTGTCGTAGTACTCCATGCCGTAGGTCTCGATGGGCAGGGTCGGAAGGCCGAACTTCTTCTCGCACATGCGGGCGAGGGCTTTGAGGTCCGTGCCCACGACCGCCGGGACCGGGGTCCCGATGAGGGCGATGAAGTTCGCGTTCCCGACCGCTTCCACGGCGCCGCCGACTTTGTCGATGGTCCGTTCATCGCGACCGAGGATGGCATCCAGGTCCCGGATGCCCGCCGAATACACGGCGCTCTGCTTGTGGCCCCAGCGGGGCTCGTCGAACCCGCAGATGTTTCCCGCGCAGCCGCCGGCGTCCAGGATGACGATGATGCCGCCGAGCTCGTAGAGCACGGCCACGGCGCCGGACTGGTCCGGGGAAAAGGGGCTCAGGTATCGGTAAAGGCCTTTCATGCGTCGGCCTCCTTGTCTTCAGGTTTGGAAAGCGCTTCGTCCATCGCCTCGAGGAGTCCTTCCACGGCGGTGTAGCCGAAGGGCTGCTTCTCGGAGTTCCAGAGCACGTGGCGCGCGTTCGGGCAGTAGACCGCGGCGTCCTTGCCGATGGTCAGGTCCACGGCCTCTTCCTCGTAGTGCACCATGGAGGGCGAGATGCCGGTGTATACGCGGGTCTCCGGGCTCACTTCCGCGAGCTGCTTTAAGAACGGGAAGTCGTACTCCGTCAGGTTCGAGAACACGCTGGGCACGTTGAGGCCCATGCGGCAGAGGAACGTCGCGAGCTCGTAGGGGTTCGCGTTGCACATCTCGCCGATGGCGACGGTGGTACCTTTGTATTTCTCCGCAAAGGCGTCCCGTCTGGCGATGCACCGCTCGTACATCGCCTCATCGTCCAGGGTCACGCCGATGGCGGACCCGAAGAGGCGGTACTGGTTGTGGATGCGGTCCGGGTCATAGAGCCGGTGCAGTTCGAGGAAGGGCATGTTCAGCCGCTTCTGCAGCGTGCCGGCGGCGTACACGGACTCCGGGTGGAGCACGATGTTGAAGTTGGCTTTGCCCATCTCGTAGTAGTCGTCGAGGGTCTTCATGGCGGAGATCTGGTTGACCGTTTTGATGCCGGCGCCCTTCAGGAGGGACAGGAGGTCCGACTCCGGGTCCAGTTCCGAGAAGAAGCCCATGAGGTTGACGGCTCGTGGGTCGACGGAGGGCCGTTCCAGCAGGGAATAGAGCGTCTCACGGATGGCGACCATCGGGGGCTTTTTGCCCTCGCGCTCGATCGCGTACATGTAGCTCGGGATGACGAGGACGTCGTTCTCCTCTTCGGCCTTCCGGCAGATGCGGGGCAGGTCCGTGCCGAGGAGCGCGTCGACGCAGGTGATACAGATGACGATGGCCTTCGGCTTCGGGCCCGCGACCTCCATGATCTCCCGGATGGCCTCCGGGATACGGTTGAGGTGCCGCCCGGTGACGAGGTCCGTCTCGGTCATCGGCAGGTAGAACATGCGGTCCGCGTAGCCCTCCTCGGTGCTCATGACCGTGGAGTTGCGCCCGCAGGCGTTCGGGGC
>JAFTZU010000129.1 GCA_017461005.1 Clostridia bacterium | reverse complement strand
CAGGGCGGCGTAGTCGATCATTTCGAGGTCGTTCGGTCCATCGCCAAAGGCAATGCAGTCTTCGTGCGGCACGCCGGCCGCTTCGAGGTACTTTGCCATACCCGTGGCTTTGTTGACGTCTTCCTTGCAGATCTCGCCGTCGCAGAAGCGGGTGATCTTGTACGAGGAGTCCACGACCTGGTAGTAGTCGCCGAGGTCGGCCTGCACTTCGACGGCCTCTTTCGGGCACTGGAAATAGCAGCACTTCTCGATGTGCGGGACGTCCTCCGGGTGCTCCATGAGGGTCGTCTCGCCGAAGAGTTCGGCGACCTTCTCGCGCGGGACGCCCATGTTCTCGAACGTCTTGAAGATGATGTCGAGTCCGTACTGTTCGGCGTAGATTCCGGCCTCGGACTGCAGGAAGTACGAGAAGCCGTTCTCGCGGAAGTAGTCGACAAGCTGTTTGGTTTTCTCGGGGCTCATGGAGCCGCGCCAGACGACTTCGCCCTTGCGTCGGATGTTCGCGCCGGCGGAGCAGACGATGCCGGTGAAGAGTTCTCCGGCGTCCCGAACGACCGGAGCGACCTGTGTGAAGGACCGGCCGGTGCAGATGACCATCTCGTGGCCGTTCTCCGTGGCGCGGCGCAGGGCCTCTTTGGCGGAGTCCGGGATGATACCGCTCCGCTGGACGAGGGTGCCGTCGAGGTCTAAAAATACGACTTTCTTATTCATGATATAACTTCTTCCTGTTTCAGATTGTACCACCAGCGGAAGACCGCGACACCGATGATGATGACGTAGCCGAGGACGCTGAGCCAGTCAGGCAGTTCGCCCCATGCGAGGAGCCCCCAGACGGCGGCGAAGAGGACCTGGATGTAGTCGAAGACAGAGATCTCCTTGGCCGGCGCATGGGCGTACGCTGCCGTGATGCTGAACTGGCCGCCCGCTCCGCCGACACCGGCGAGGAGCAGCATGGCGGTCTGCCAGAGCGTCATGGGATGGTAGTCGAAGATGAGGTACGGCGCGGTCACGAGCAGTGTGAAGGCGGAGAACGCGAAGACGATGAGCACGCCCCGCTCCCCCTGCTTCGAGAGCTTTCGCACGTACGTGTATGCGGTGCCGGCGCAGAACCCGGAGCTGAGGCCGACGAGGGCCGGCAGGCTCGCGATGCCCGCGGTGGGCTTGATGACGAACAGCGCGCCGATGAACGCGATGAGGACAGACACCCGCTCCACCCGGTTCGGCCGTTCCTTCAGGATGAAGTACGACATGATGATGGCGAAGAAGGGGCTCATCTTGTTGAGGATGTTGGAGTCCGCGAGGGCGAGGCGGTCGATGGCCCAGAAGTTGGCGACGATGCCGAGGGTGCCGAACGCACAGCGCAGGAACAGCGGCCCCCAGGAGTCTTTGCGGACATGAAACTTTTCTTCGCTCCGCGCCAGCCCGACGAACGCGACGACGAACGCCACGATGTTGCGGAAAAAGACTTTCTGGATGGAAGGTACATCGCCCGAGAGCTTCACGAAGAACGTCATGAGGCTGAAGAAGAACGCCGCAAGGACGATGTAGAGGATGCCCTTGGCCTTCGGCGGCACTTTGGCGATGAGCTGACTCACGTTCCGGACTCCTTTCCTTAAAATTGTTACTATTCTAACACAAATAACCTATACTGCAACCCTTGTTTTTTCGCGATGAAAACAGGGCGGTCGGCAGCTTTTGACATTCGGTAAGAAGGTCTCTCTTGTTACGATTCTTGTTTTCCTGTAAAATGTGTTTTGTAATAATAACCGAAAGAAGTGACTCTATGTTTTTAGCTGCCAATACAGTTCT
>JAFTZU010000128.1 GCA_017461005.1 Clostridia bacterium | reverse complement strand
GCCATGAAGGTCAAAGTCGTCTCCATCACGGACGCGTCTCCCACCGCGAAGACCTTCCGCTTCACCAGCGAAGACGGCCACATCCCGGCCTTCCAGAGCGGTCAGTACGTCAACTTCCGCCTGAAGATCGGCGACAGCGAACTCACCCGTCCGTACTCCATCTCCTCGGCACCCTACGAGGGCAGAGGGGAGAACGGCTTCTTCGAGATCACCGTCCGCCGCAACCGCCCGTACCTCGTCCCGGACTACCTCTTCGAACATGTTTCGGTGGGCGATGTACTGGACGCCAACCTGCCCTTCGGCAACTTCTACTATGAGCCCCTGAGAGACTCGAAACATGTCGTCGCCCTCGCCGGCGGTTCGGGCATCGCTCCGTTCCACTCAATGGCGAAGGAGGTCGCGAACGGCAAACTCGAGAAGGTCGACCTGACCATCCTCTACGGTTCCATGAAACACGACGACATCGTCCTCAAAGACGAACTCGACAAGATCGCCGCCGCGTGCGACCGGGTCCATGTCGTCCACATCCTCTCCGACGACCCCGACTGGGACGGCGAGAAGGGCTTCCTGAACAAGGACCTCATCGCGAAGTACACACCGGGTCCCGATGACCGGGGAAGAGAGGCCACCTACATGTTCTGCGGTCCGTTCCCGATGTGGAAGGTCTGTAAAGAGGCGATGAAGGAACTGGGCGTCGAACGCCGGCGCTTCCGCTGCGACGTCATCAACAACCCGGCCGATGTCACGAAACTTCCCGGCTATCCCGCCGGCAAAGAGACGGAGACCCACAAGATCACCGTCGTCCGCGGCATCCAGGAGGACGTCATCGAAGCGGCCGCGAACGAGACCGTCGCCGTCGCCCTCGAACGGGCCGGCATCAAGGTCGACACCCACTGCCGCAACGGCGAATGCGGGTTCTGCCGCAGCCATCTTCTGAGCGGCGACATCTTCGTGTCTCCGATCGGCGACGGACGCCGCCTGATGGACAAAGAGATGGGCTGGTTCCATCCCTGCGCCAGCTGGCCGCTGAGTGACTTGAAGATCAAGATCCCGATCCTGTAAGAAGTAATTTTGGGAGCTCCGCAATTCATACTTGAAAGCGGGGCTCCCTTATGATATACTATCAGGGCAAATCGCACGTGAGGTGCTGGACGCCAGGGTGCATCGCCCACCGAAAAGGGCTATGTTACGCGTCTTTTGAGCCTCGCGGAGGTTACAAACTCAAGGAGGAAAAAACAATGTCAGTAGTATCTATGAAACAGTTACTCGAAGCCGGTGTCCATTTCGGACATCAGACCAGAAGATGGAACCCGAAAATGGCTCCGTACATCTTCACCGAGCGCAACGGCATCTACATCATCGACCTGCAGAAGACCGTTCGCAAGCTGGAGGACGCTTACAACTATGTCCGCGACCTCTCCGCAGACGGTGGTACCCTTCTCTTCGTCGGTACCAAGAAGCAGGCTCAGGATTCCATCCGCGAAGAAGCGACCCGTGCCGGTATGCCCTTCGTCAATGCCCGCTGGCTCGGCGGTATGCTGACCAACTTCAAGACCATCCAGAACCGCATCAAGAGACTTCAGCAGCTGAAGACCATGAAAGAAGACGGTACCTTCGATCTTCTGACCAAGAAGGAAGCTGCCAAGCTCGACCTCGAGATCGAAAAGCTTGAGAAGTTCCTCGGCGGTATCACCGGCATGAAGAAGATCCCGGACGCCATGTTCATCGTCGACCCGCGCAAAGAGCGCATCGCTGTCGCCGAAGCTCACAAGCTCGGTATCCCGATCATCGCGATCGTCGACACCAACTGCGATCCCGACGAGATCGACTATGTCATCCCCGGCAACGACGACGCCATCCGTGCCGTCCGTCTCATCTCGGGTGCTATGGCTGACGCTGTCATCGAAGGCCGTCAGGGCGTTCAGGACACCGATGTCGAAGAAGCTCCCGCTGAAGAAGCCGCTGAATAAGGAAAGGAGATACTCACTATGAGTTTTACTGCACAGGACGTAAAAGCCCTTCGTGAAAAGACCGGCGTTGGCATGATGGAGTGCAAGAAGGCACTCGTCGAAGCTGACGGCGATATGGACAAAGCCATCGACGTTCTCCGTGAAAGAGGACTCGCTGCTTCCGTCAAGAAGTCCGGCAGAACCGCTGCTGACGGTGTCGTCTATGCTTACACCGACGACGCTGCCAAAGTCTCCGTCCTCGTCGAGGTCAACTCCGAGACCGACTTCGTTGCCAAAAATGAAAAATTCCAGTCCTTCGTCGCTGACGTCGCGAAGACCATCGCTGCCGAAGCTCCGGCCGATGTCGCGGCTCTCGAAGAGATGAAACTTGCCGGCTCCGACAGAACCGTCAAAGAGACCATCCAGGACCTCGTCCTTGCCATCGGCGAGAACATGAAGATCCGTCGTTTCGTCCGCACCGAAGGCATCTGCAGCTCCTACATCCACATGGGCGGCGCTGTTGGCGTTCTCGTCAACTTCGACACCACCGATGAAGTCGCTGCGACCGAAGACTTCAAAGTCATGGGTAAAGACGTCGCCATGCAGATCGCTGCCATGAGCCCGTCCTACCTCGACCCGGCTGCTGTTCCGGCCGAAGTCCTCGACCACGAGACCGAGATCCTGAAGGCTCAGATGAAGGAAGACCCGAAGATGGCCAACAAGCCGGAGCAGGTCCTCGCCAACATCGTCAAGGGCAAACTCGGCAAGTACTACAAAGAGAACTGCCTGCTGAACCAGGAGTTCGTCAAGGCTGAGAACCATGAAGACGTGGCTGCCTATGTCGCTTCTGTCGCCAAGAAGATCGGCGGCGACATCAAGGTCACCGGCTTCACCCGCTATGCCAAGGGCGAAGGCATCGAGAAGAAGGAAGAAAACTTCGCTGCCGAGATCGCCAGCATGGTGAAATAAGTCAGATTTGACAAATAATCAGTAAAGAATGGGCTTGCGTTTGTTGCGTAAGCCCTTTTCTTTTACTACAATATATGGTATAATTTCGAGAAGTTATTTTGAAGTGATATGCAATGAAGGAGGGTTAACTTCATGGCAGCTGCAGCAGGACAGAGAAGATCCGCCTCCGCCGGGGCAAACGCACAGAGACGGCGGAAGCAGACGACGAATGCGAAGCGTCCGAAGAAGAGACGTCCGGAAGGGAAGCATTCTGTCCTCGGTACCATTGTCAAGATTCTGTTACTCGGGATCCTTCTGACGATGATCTTCATGTTTGTCTACGTCATCGCATACGTGCACGGAAGTGCCGCCATCAACCTCGACGACTACAAGTCCGAGCAGGCACAGACCAGTATCATCTATGCGAAGAACTCTCAGGGCAAGTACACGCAGATCGCCGCTCTGCACGGGGAACAGAACCGTATCTGGGCGGAGCTCGACGAGATCCCGGAGGGCCTTCAGCAGGCATTCATCTGTCTCGAAGATAAACGTTTCTACAAACACGACGGCGTCGACTGGATCCGTACCATCGGTGCCATCGTCAAATACCACGGCCGTCAGGGCGGTTCGACGCTGACTCAGCAGCTCATCAAGAACCTGACGGAAGAGAACCAGGTCACCATCGCTCGTAAGCTCAAGGAGATCCTGTACGCTCTGAACCTCGAGAACAACTACAGTAAGGAAGAGATCCTCGAAGCGTACCTCAACACCATCCCTCTGGGCTCGGGCTGCTACGGCGTCGAGACCGCTGCCGAGAAGTACTTCGGCAAGGACCTGAACGAGCTGACCATCGCGGAAGATGCCTGCCTTGCCTGTATCACCAAGGCTCCGACCGCGTATAACCCGCTGCTCTATCCGGACGCCAACAAGGAAAGACGTGCCCTCTGTCTCGACTACATGCTCGATGAAGATGCCATCACGAAGGAACAGTATCAGGCTGCCCTCGATGAGGACATCGTTTACACCAACTCCGCGAACTACGTCCCGAAGAAGTCGGCTGCCGAGACCTCCACAGACAGCGAGATCAACAGCTACTATGTGGACTACGTCATCGACACCGTCATCTCCGACATGATGGAGAAGTACAACTACTCGAAGTCGGAAGCGACGAGAAGAGTGTACAGCGGCGGTCTCCGCATCTACTCCTGCGAGAACCCGAACATCCAGGCGGCTGCGGAATATGTCTACGTCAATCGCCGTTCCTTCCCCTCGGAACCGAGCCGGACCGAAACGGGCGAGAACAATACGAAGAAGAAGGTCCAGTCGGCCATCACCATCATGGACTATCAGGGACACGTCGTTGCCATGGTCGGCGGCGCCGGTCCGAAGACCATCAACCGCGGTCTGAACCGTGCCACGGATTCGGTCCGTTCCCCGGGTTCCTCCATCAAGCCGCTGAGCGTCTATGCTCCGGCCATGGAAGAGGGCCTCATCTGGTACTCGACTCCGGTCCTGAACTACGCGCTGAAGATCAACGGCAAGGAATGGCCGCAGAACTTCGCCGGAGACCACGGCAGCCCCAACAACCGCGTCACGGTCCAGTATGCGGTCGCTCAGTCCCTCAACACCTGTGCGGCGCAGCTGGCCAACAAGATGGGCACGACCACCTGTCTCAACTACCTCATGAAGAACTTCCACATGACCACGCTGGTCAAAGATGGTAAGTATACGGACAGCAACCTGTCCTCCATGGCCGTCGGCGGTATGACCCACGGTGTCACGACGCTTGAAATGTGCGCGGCTTACGCCACTTTCGGCAACGGCGGTAAATACTACGCGCCGAAGTGCTACACCACCGTCACCGACTACAAGGGTGAAAAGACCCTCCTCGACGGTACACAGAAACCCACTCAGGCCATCAAACCCGGTACGGCCGGCTCCATGAACAAGATCATGCAGACCGTCGTCACAGAAGGTACCGGTAAGGGCTGCGGTGTCGTCGGCTTCACGTCCTACATGAAGACCGGTACGACATCCGACACCAAGGATAAATGGACCTGCGGCGGCACGCCTTACTACGTGGCGGCTGTCTGGTACGGTTATGACAAGCAGGAAGAGATGACCAACTTCTCGAGCGGCTATAACCCGGCGGCTCACATCTGGTCCGCGGTCATGAACCGGGTCCACAACGGCCTGTCGAAGAAGAACTTCGAACTCGACGATCAGATCGTCCAGCGCAGCTACTGCACGCGGTCCGGCCTCCTGGCGGGCGCCAGCTGTCCGAAAGCCACCGGCTACTACGACAAGGACAACCTGCCCGACACCTGCTCCGGACGCCACAGCGGCGGCCTCTCCAGCGGCGAAGTCCGGTCCACACGCCGGTACTCCACCACAGCAGCGGGCGGCTCGACCTCCGCGACTTCCGCAGCGGGCGGCAGCACGACTCTGGTCCCGTCGGTCACGGTCCCGTCCGTCACCACTCCGCCGATCGCGACCACCGCGGCGGCCACACAGTGACCAACAACTGAATGAAATGGGCGGCGCGCTGGCAGCAATGCCGGTTCGCCGTCCCTTTTTCTGAGAAAGGAACCATAACCTATGATCATGCTTTCCGTCGATTACGGCGATGCCCGCACCGGCATCGCGGTCTGCGACGCCATGGAATTCCTGGCGTCTCCGGTCACCGTCATCCAGGAGACCTACATGCCGAAAGTGGCGAAACGGATCGCCGAACTGGCGGCAGAGAAAAAGGCCGAACTGGTGGTCGTCGGCAACCCGGTCAACATGGACGGGACCGAGGGCGACCGCTCGGAGAAGTGCCGCGAGCTCGCGAAGCTTCTTGAAACCGAATACGGTCTCAAAACAGACATGATGGATGAGCGCCTCACCACCGTGGAGGCCCACCGCGCCCTGAACGTGACGAACACCCGGGGCAAGGACCGGAAAGCGGTCATCGATGCCGTCTCGGCGGTCATCATTCTCGAAGATTACATCAAACAGCACAAGAGTTGAGGAAACAGAATGCTTGAACAACAGTTTTTAGAACTCCGGCGCAAGGTCATCGAACAGGAATTCTCCCGGATGAACGACATGCAGCTGGAGGCGGTGACGACCACGGAGGGTCCGCTCCTGGTCCTGGCCGGCGCCGGGTCGGGGAAGACCACGGTCCTCGTCAACCGCATCGCCAACATCATCAAATACGGCAAGGCGTACCAGTCGGACGACCTGTGCCGCCCGGTCACGGAAGCTGATGTGCAGTTCGTGAAGGATTACCTCGACGGGAAACTCGGGGAACTGCCCTTCGACGTGCAGGACCTGCTCTCCGTGTACCCGGCAAAGCCCTGGCAGATCCTCGCCATCACCTTCACCAACAAGGCCGCGAACGAGCTCAAAGACCGTCTGGGAGCGTTTTTAGGCGATGAGGCGCTGGACATCTGGGCCGGCACCTTCCATTCCGTCTGCTCCCGCATCCTGCGCCGCTACGGCGACCGCCTCGGCTATTCGACGCACTTCACCATCTATGACATCGACGACTCGAAGCGGGTCATGAAGGAGTGCCAGCGCCTGCTCAACATCGACGACAAGATCATGCCGCACAAGGAGATCCTGTCGGCAATCGGCCATGCCAAGGAACGCCTGCTGACGCCGGCGGAATATGAGAAGGAGACGACGGGGGACATCCGTCTGTCGAAGTATGCGGAGTGCTATGCGCTTTACCAGAAACTCCTCATGCAGGCGGACGCCATGGACTTCGACGACATGATCTTCAACACCGTCAAGCTCCTCGAACAGGAGCCGGAGGTCCGGGAACATTACCAGAACCAGTTCCGGTATGTCCTTGTCGACGAGTACCAGGACACCGACCCGGCCCAGTATGTATTGACGAGCCTTCTTGCCGGCAAGTACATGAACATCTGCGTCGTCGGCGATGACGACCAGAGCATCTACGGCTTCCGCGGCGCCACCATCGAAAACATCCTCAACTTTGAGAGCAACTATAAAAACGCGAAGACCATCCGCCTCGAGCAGAACTACCGTTCCACCGGCAACATCCTGAACGCGGCGAACGAGGTCATTTCCCACAACACGCAGCGCAAGGGCAAGAACCTGTGGACGGACGCCGGTGACGGCGAGAAGATCACTCTGTTCACGGCCGCCAACGCCATGATGGAGGGGCAGTACATCGCCGACGTCATCGAGACCGACGTTTCGAACGGCCGGACGTTCTCGGACCACGCCATCCTGTACCGCTCCAATGCACAGTCGAGCTCCATTGAAAGTGCGTTCATCAAGAACGGTATCCCGTACAAGATCATCGGCGGACGCCGGTTCTACGAACGCAAGGAGATCCGCGACGCCATCGCGTACCTCACCGTCATCGACAACCCGGCGGACAACGTCAAGCTGCGCCGCATCATCAATGAACCGAAACGGGGCATCGGTGACACCACCGTCAACGCGGCGGCGGACATCGCGGCGGGCCTCGGCACTAGCATCTATGAGGTCATCTGCCACCCGGACGAGTACGCGAAACTGTCCCGCAGCGCGACCAAGCTGCAGAAGTTCACGCACATGATCGACGGGTTCCGCAACAACCTCGAAGACGCCGACATGAGCGCGTTCTTCGATGAACTGATGGAACAGACCGGGTACCTCGAAAGCCTCAAGGCGGACCGCGAGCGGTTCGAAGAGCGCCGGGAGAACCTTGAAGAACTCAAGAACAACATCGTCCGTTACATGCAGGAGACCGAAGGGGGAGACCTGTCCGGGTTCCTCGAGGAAGTCTCGCTGCTGACGGACATCGACCAGTACAATGAACAGCAGGACTCGGTCGTCCTCATGACCATGCACTCGGCGAAGGGCCTGGAGTTCCCGGTCGTCTTCATCGTCGGCATGGAAGAGGGCGTGTTCCCGAGCCGCCAGTCCATGTTCGACTCCTCGCAGATGCAGGAAGAGCGCCGGCTCGCATACGTCGGCATCACAAGGGCACGCGAGAAACTGTACCTCACGAACGCGGCAGAGCGTATGCTCTACGGCCAGACCAACCGCAACCAGCCCTCTCCGTTCCTCGACGAACTGCCGCCGGACGTCAGTGAAGACGGCAACGCGAACTCTCCCTATTCCGCCGAGAACAACCGGGGCTTCGGCTTTGGCGGAGGCAGCAGAGGCTATGGCTCGGACTACGGCACCGGCTATTCAAGCTTCGGACGGAGCGCGTCGGATTACGGCCGTTCCTCCGGCTGGAGCAGCGGCAGTACCTCCGGTTTCTCGAGAGGCCGTTCTGCCGACCGGGACGCCACTCACACCAGTACGGCCCAGAAGAACGCGCAGAAGGCGAGAGCGGCCAAGGCGGCTGCGGCCTCCGCATCGGGCGATTCGTACTCCATCGGCGATACCGTCAAACATAAAGCCTTCGGCACCGGCGTCGTCCTCAACGCAAAGCCCATGGGCAACGACACGCTCTTAGAGATCGCCTTCGAGAAGGCGGGGACCAAGAAGGTCATGGCCAACTTTGCGAAGCTGACGAAAGTATAAGGCTGTCCTCTTGCGTTTTTCCCTTTAAGTGTTATACTGAATATGAACAATGTCAGGCTTTCTCGTACAAGTGTGAAAGCCTGAACTTTTTGGAGGAAACAAATATGAAACATTATTTCATCCAGAACCCGAACTCCGGCAAGAATCAGAAGATCGACGTCATCAAAGAGTG
>JAFTZU010000127.1 GCA_017461005.1 Clostridia bacterium | reverse complement strand
TACTTTTCCAGGCGCTTCAGCATTGCGCGTCCGGTGAGTTGACCAACGAGCCAGCAGGGCAGGATCATGTCGCTCTTGCTCGGGACCGGGTTACCGTTTCTGCCCGGCTTCGTTCCGTCCGCGCGATGAGCGAAGAAATACACGTTCTTCGGGTACTGCAGAGACGGGTTGATCACTTCCTGGATCACCTCGATCTGCATCTCGTGGTTAATGCTGTCAAAGGTCTTGTTCCGGTCAAAGGCGCGGGACGCGTCCAGGTATTTGAGCGGGTTGCGGATATGCGCGACGTGAACGTTCTCGGCGAAAGGCATATTGCCCCACTGCGAAGTGGCATAGTCGATGAACTTTGTAAAGTACGTGTCGCCGACAAAGGTGGCAAGGGCCATATAGGCATAATTGGCGACGCTCATTCCTTTGTTGCCGAAGAAGGACGCGAGGGCAGTACCGTTGTTGACGCCGGAGAGCGTTGTGACAGTATGCAGCAGATTGCCATGTCCACCGGCAAACAGCGGGGACAGTTCTTCCGCCGGCGTGTCGGCCCGCTCTTCTTCCGAGCCAAAGGCGAACAACCAGGCCACGGTTTTAACCGTCGGACCGCCAAAGGAGTGGCCGATCAGGTTCATTTTCTTGTGGGCCTCCGTCTGACCAAGGTCTTTCAGGACGCCGGGGTACTCTTTACCATAGCGGGCATGTCCGTACTTTTCAGAGTGGACCTTTCCGTAGTCGACCCGGCCTCCGAAGAGGTACGCCCAAAGGATGCATGCACGGTCCCAGGCACTGTTCATCGGACCCAGAGAAGGGTTATAAGTCTCGATCCCGCGCTCTTTCAGATGCTTGAAGAAGGTGTGGTTGAACAGCCCGAAGTTCGGGAAGACCACATCCATAAAGTCTTGCTCGCCATACCCCATCAGGCCATGGATGAACACACATGGATAGTTGTTTTTGAATTCCACACTGGACTCCTCCTTTTTCATCAAGTTGTAAAAACTGTAATACGGACACCTTCATTATACACGCACAAAAAAGAAAAGAAAGACCCGCGGGCCTCAAAGAGGTACGCGGGTCTTAGGTTGTGCTGGGTCTCAGCGGAATCGCTCAGAGTGGAGCGTGGTGTTCGCTCAGATGCGGGCGACGCCGGACTTCCGGGCGGCTTCGGCGACTGCCTTGGCGACGGTCGGGCCGACGCGCGGGTCGAATGCCTTCGGGATGATGTAGTCTTCGGACAGTTCGTCGTCGGAGATGAGGCCGGCCAGCGCCAGGGACGCAGCCATCTTCATCTCTTCGTTGATGTCGGAAGCACGGACATCGAAGGTGCCGCGGAAGATGCCGGGGAATGCCAGAACGTTGTTGATCTGGTTCGGGAAGTCGGAACGGCCGGTGGAAACGACGCGGGCGCCGGCGGCTTTGGCCTCGTCCGGGAAGATCTCCGGAGTCGGGTTCGCGCAGGCGAAGACGATGGCGTCGTCCGCCATGGATTCGACCATTTCTTTGGTGACGGTGCCGGGGCCGGAGACGCCGATGAAGACGTCAGCGCCGACGAGCATGTCAGCGAGAGAACCTGCCTTGTGATCAAGGTTCGTGACTTCTGCCATCTCTTCCTTGATCCAGTTCAGGCCGTCGCGGCCTTTGTAGATGGCGCCCTTGCGGTCGCACATGGTGACGTTCTTCGCACCGTAGGACATCAGGAGTTTGACGATGGCGATGGCGGCGGAGCCGGCACCGGACGTAACGATCTTGATGTCTTCGATGTTCTTGCCAACGAGTTTCAGCGCGTTGATGAGGCCGGCCAGAGTGATGACCGCGGTGCCGTGCTGGTCGTCGTGGAAGATCGGGATGTCACATTTCTCTTTCAGCTTGCGCTCGATCTCGAAGCAGCGGGGAGCCGCGATGTCTTCGAGGTTGACGCCGCCGAAGGAACCGGAGATCATGTAGATGGTCTCGACGATGGTGTCGACATCTTTGGACTTGATGCAGAGCGGGAACGCGTCTACATCGCCAAAGTTCTTGAACAGGACACACTTGCCTTCCATAACGGGCATGCCTGCTTCCGGACCGATGTCGCCGAGTCCGAGGACTGCGGTGCCGTCGGTGACGACGAGGCACATGTTGTGACGGCGGGTCAGCTCATAGCTCTTGTCGATGTCCTTCTGGATCTCGAGGCAGGGGGCTGCGACACCGGGGGTGTACGCCAAAGAAAGGTCATCTTCGTTTTCGGTCGGGACGGTCGAAACGACTTCGATCTTACCTTTCCACTCTCCGTGCAGTCTGAGGGATTCTTTTGCGTAATCCATGGGAACTCCTTCCTTTCGTTAAAAAGCACTTGACTTTTTGATGTTTAAAAAAGGGAGCCGGTCTCGGAATGGAGACGGCTCCCAGAATGCCGTTTTAAGCAGTCAGTCCCTTAGTCCTCCCAGGGGAACTTGTACTGAGTCAGGCCAAGCTCGTCACGGACAGCGACGATCTCTTTCTGAACGGGCTCGGTGATCGGGACACCCTTGTCTTTTCTGTAAAGCCAGACGTCCCACTCTTTTTCGTTGGCGGTGTAGATGCGCTCGGCACCCGGAGCCTTCGTGGAATTACGGACGGAGCGGATGATCTCGCCGGCTTTCTTTCTGGCAAGTTCTTCGCCAAGGAAGTGGTCGGTGTCGATGGCGATGAAGAAGTGACCAAGATGATAGGGAACGAGGTTGCCGTTCTCATCTTTACCGTCGAGCATCTTACCATAGTTACCATCCTGAAGAATGGCGGAAAGAAGTTCGACGACCATGGCGTAGCCATAGCCCTTGTAGCCGCCGAGAGCTTCGCCGGCGCCACCGAGGGTGGTGAGGGCTGCGGTGCCCTGACGGATCATCTTGAGGCCTTCGCCTGCGTCGCCGCAGAACTCTTCGCCGTCACGGGTGATGACGGTGCCTTTGTGGACGTTCTCGCCGATGCGCTCATAGTACTCGATCTTACCATTCTGGGTGATGGAAGTGGCGCAGTCGATGACGAAATCGAAATCTTCGTCGGTCGGGATACCGATGGTCAGCGGGTTGGTACCGAACATGCCGTCAACGCCCCAGGTCGGAGCAACGGACGGACGAGCGTTGGTACCGGTGATGCCGATGCAGCCCTGCTTTGCAGCCTGGGAAGCATAGTAACCGGCGATACCATAGTGGCAGGAGTTGCGGACAACGACCATGCCCATGCCATACTTTTTAGCCTTGTCGATAGCCATCTGCATGGACTTGTAGCCGATGACCTGACCCATTCCGTCGTGTCCGTCGACAACAGCGGTGGTCTCGGTCTCTTTGACGATCTCGAAGTTGGTGACAGGCTGCTGGATGCCAGCCTTGATTCTGTCAAGATAGATGGGTTTGAAGCGGTTGCAGCCGTGGCTCTCGATTCCGCGCCTGTCGGACTCAAGAAGGACGTCGGTGCAGATCTTCGCATCTTCTTCCGGGATGCCGTAGCCGATGAAAGCGTCAGTTACGAACGGGGTGATGATGTCCCAAGGACAAAAAACTCTAGGCATGATTACTACAACTCCTTACAAAATAGTGCGGTTGATACGAAAATTTCCCTTGCCTGAAAGGAAATTTCACCACTAACAATTGTACCGTTTTGTCGCTTTTATATCAATACTATTTTGTAAACTTGTATCAAAAAACTGGATATGAAAAAGGCCTCCCGGCAAGGAGACCTTTTGGCGATTTACGATGTTATGCGAGAAACGACGGCAGGTACTCATAGAGGGCGTTGCCGAACAGAGACAGGAACACGACTCTGGGCATCATGCCCGCCATGGACACGCCGAGGTACTTCAGGAAATTGTAATGGGCACTGCCATAGAACATGGAGATGGCATTGACCGAGAAGAAGGGGATGAACCGCAGGAAGAACATGACGACGGTACTGTCTTTCTTGTCGTCTTCCAGGTATTCCCTTCCCCGTTTCATCTTGTCGAGCTGGCGGGAGACGAATTCGCCGCCGAGGAAGAAGCCCATGAAATAGGACGTCGTCAGCTCCACGACCACGCCTGCGATGTTGACGAGCAGGCCGATGACCGGTGTGAAGGCCACACCGACACCCACGTTGACAAGGGACGCCGGCACGACGAGTACGATCGACTTGATGGCGAAGAGTGCCATGACGACCAGGAACCCTTTCCAGGGCGACCCGGCCCGGCGGACCATCTGCTCGACGTCGAGGTGGCGGAGCGTGTCGAAGTTCAGGGCGATGAACGTGAGCAGGAGCACCACGATGATGATGCGTAAGATGTCCTGCCAGTGCTCTTTCCAGTACTCTTTCAGGTTGAAATCTTTCATAGGCGTTTAAAAACAGGTTTAGAACAGGAATGCGCAGCCTGCCATCATCATGCGGGAGATGAAGTTGAGCAGTCGGGCCAGGAACCGGATGGGACGGGTCTCGTACTTGTCCGGCCGGCTGTAACGGAGCGCGAGCAGCAGGACCGAGAGCATGAACAGGACACCTGCCGTGAAGACGAATCCGGCATGCCGCGGGTCATACTGATACATCCAGAACGCATAGATCGACATCGACGCGAACAGCGCGCTCGTCAGAAGGATGTAGAACAGCGCGATGATGAAGATCTGCGTCGAGATCTCCGGGATCTTGAACTGTGCCAGCAGACCGCCGACGAAGGTAAAGAGCAGCGGCAGCAGGAACATCAGAAGGAACGGGGTGATGTAATTGTGGATGTCCCCGTGGATGCCTTTGACGAAGGCGACCAGTTCAAAGAAAAACGAGATGATGAAGAGGACGCCGACCACACCAAAGGTCAGACTGCTGATGGTCACCTTTTCTGCAGAAAGCTGACCGAACAGCACCTTGCTGGAGCCGCCGTGGCGAAGCTGCATGGTCGCGATCCCCATATCGCCAAGAAACGAAAAGAACAGGCCGACCATGAACAGGGCACTGGCCTCCGAGACCGGGTGCCCTTCGTGGAAATGGTAGATGAGGATCAGGGCCGTGCCGTAAAGGACGATCATGATCGACATGGCACCTTTCAAAACGTAACCCTTCAGGTCGGTCGTGTCACGGCACAGGTAAAGGAAGGCAAACATGGCGATGAGTTCTACGACCCAGCACACGGTGCCTACCGTGATCATCAGATTCAGTATTTCTCCTCCTCAATGTGCTCTCTGCCCGTTTCAATGATGGAACGGACATGGTCGTCATCGAGGGAGTAGTAGACCAGTTTCCCGTCCCGGCGGGACTTGACCAGCTTGTTCTGCTTCAGGGTACGCAGCTGGTGGGAAATCGCAGACTGAGTCATTTCCAGGGTCTCGGCCAGGTCCGCGACGCAGATCTCCTCCCGGTCGATCAGGACACAGAGGATGCGCAGGCGGGTGGAGTCGCCGAAGACCTTGAAGAGGTCCGCCAGGTCATAGAGGGTATTTTCGTTCATGCTGTATCTCCCCGTTGACATTCGTATTCACTCACAGGTTCTTTACGAACAGGCAACGGATGGCGTTCAGGACACAGAGGACCATGACGCCGACGTCGGCGAAGATGGCGATCCACATGTTCGCGATGCCGAATGCGCCAAGGATGAGGCACGCGAGTTTCACGCCGATGGCAAACCAGATGTTGGTCTTGACGATGCGCATGCACTTGCGGGCGATGCGGACGGCTTTGGAGATCTTCAGCGGGTCGTCGTCCATGAGGACCACGTCGGCCGCTTCGATGGCCGCATCTGAGCCGAGTGCGCCCATCGCGATGCCAAGGTCTGCCCGGGACAGGACCGGCGCATCGTTCATTCCATCACCCACGAAGGCCAGCGTCTCGTTCTTCTTCTGTTCCGTAAGGAGCCTTTCTACTATTGTAACCTTATCTGCAGGGAGAAGTCCAGCATGAACTTCGTTGACATCCAGCTCTTTGGCGATCTGGTTCGCGGTGGCTTCGTTATCGCCGGTCAGCATGACGGTCTTCTTCACGCCGGAGGCTTTCAGGCTTTCGACCGCTTCCTTCGCGTGCTCTTTCAACTCGTCAGAGATGACGATGTGGCCGGCATAGGCGCCGTCGACAGCCATGTGGACGATGGTCCCGATGCTGTGGCAGTCGGTGAACGGGACACCGAGGGTCGTCATGAGGCGGCTGTTGCCGGCAGCGACTTCATGGCCGTCCACCGTGGCAGTGACGCCGTGACCGCTGATGTCCTTCACGTTCGAGACCAGCGTCGGATCGATGTCCTTTCCGTAAGCGGTCAGGATGCTTTTCGCGATCGGATGCGGGGAATGGCTCTCGGCATGGGCCGCCAGGCGGAGGAGTTCCTCGTCCTCGAGTTCACTGTGGTGCACTCCCGTCACGGCAAAGTTGCCGCGAGTCAGCGTACCGGTCTTGTCGAAGACGACGGTCTTGATGTTCGCAAGGGTCTCCATATAGTTGGACCCCTTGATGAGGATGCCCGCGTTGGAGGCACCGCCGATGCCGCCGAAGAAACTCAGGGGCACGGAGACGACGATGGCGCAGGGGCAGCTGATGACAAGGAAGGTGAGTGCCCGGTAGATCCACTGGGTCCAGAGCGGGTCGACGCTCATCGCCATACGGACCAGAGGCGGGAGCAGTGCAAGGAGCACGGCGGCTGCCACGACGGCGGGCGTATAGTACTTCGCGAACTTCGTGATGAAGTTCTCCGCCTTCGCCTTGCGGGAACCGGCGTTCTCCACCAGTTCGAGGATCTTGGAGGCGGTGGACTCGCCGAAGGCCTTCGTCGTACGGACCTTCAGCACACCGGACAGGTTGATGCCGCCGGAGTTGACGGGGCTGTCGGGGCCGACGTCCACCGGGACGGACTCGCCGGTCAGGGCGCTGTTGTTGAGGCTGGACTCGCCGTCGATGACGATGCCATCGATGGGGATGCGCTCCCCGGGTTCGACCACGATGACGGAGCCGGGCTCCAGCGTGTCCGGGTCGACCTGTACGAGTTTCCCGTCCTCTTCCACATTGGCATAGTCCGGGCGGATGTCCATGAGGTCCGCGATGTTCTTGCGGCTCTTCCCGACGGCGATGGACTGGAACAGTTCGCCGATCTGGTAGAACAGCATGACGGCGACACCCTCGGTGTACTCCTGCAGGATGATAGCACCGACGGTGGCGATGGCCATCAGGAAGTTCTCGTCGAACACCTGACCTCTGCCGATGCCCTTGACGGCTTTCCATAAAACGTCATAGCCCACTACGAGGTACGGGACCATGTAGAGGGCGAAGAGGACGTATTCATTGATGTTGGTGAAATGTGAGAGGAGGCCCAGCACGACCATGAGGACGGCCGCGATGATGATGCGGATGAGGGCCTTTTTCTGCTTTCTTCTCATGGCAGTTCCCTTTCGCGAAAACGCTCCGATCAGAATTCGATCTCGATGTCGTCGTCGACCTTGCGGGCGTTCTTCAGCGCTTTCTTCAGGACTTTCTTTTCGTCCGCGCCTTCCTCGAACTCGACGTTCATCTTGAGCGCCATGAAGTTGACGGTGGCATCGGCGATGCCCTCGGTCTTTTTGACGGCTTCTTCCATTTTTGCGGCGCAGTTGGCGCAGTCGACGTAGATCTTGTAAGTCTTCATAAGTGATCCTGCTTTCCAGGGGTACATCGCCCCGTAAAATATAGCTGATATTCGTTCGAACATATGAGCAACTGTTCAAATGTTCAACTTTATTATAGTGGCATGCACAGCCCCTGTCAACAGACTTTTTGTGTATATTGAATTTTTACAGTATTTTTGATACACTACCCGGTAACAGGAGGTGTTTGTATGCCGGAGTCCATCCAGACAAAAAAGGCTTTTGGCGATGCACTGAAAGAGCTTTTGAAGACGCATCCGTTCGAGAAAGTGACCGTCAGCAGCATCTGCGAACAGGCGCATATGAAGCGCACGAGCTTTTACTACCACTTCCTCGACAAGTACGACCTCGTCAACTGGATCTTCGACACCGAGTACGAAGCGTTCCTCAAGGAGGCATTTCAGGTCGATACCCTCGACTCCGATAATGTTCCCGCCGGCATCACCATCTGGGACCTCATCCGGGC
>JAFTZU010000126.1 GCA_017461005.1 Clostridia bacterium | reverse complement strand
GGTTACAACGTGATGAAAGGTTATTACAACGACCCGGAAAGTACGGCGGCTGCCCTGACCGCAGACGGATGGCTCCACACCGGGGACATGGCATATCTCAACGAGGCGGGGAACCTCGTCCTGACTGGCCGTATGAAGGAACTCATCATCCGGGGCGGCGAGAATATCAGCCCGCTGGAGATCGAAAGCGTATTGCGGAACGACCCGTCCATCGCCGACTGTAAAGCGGTGGGGGTCCCGGACCGGCATTACGGCGAGGAGATCGCACTCTGTGTGGTCCCCGCGGAAGGGTACTCGCAAGAGAACGTGTTGACGACGCTCCGTGCATCGCTCGCGTATTACAAAGTGCCCAGATACATTTTTGAAGTAAATACGATCCCGAAGACCGCGACCGGAAAGATCCGCTCGGAAGAGTTGCGGGTACGGGCAATCGAAATGATGAAGAAAGGTGACTGAAATGAAACTATTGAACATCGTCCATGAAGAGTTTTCGTGTCAGAGAGACGGATTGAAGATCTGTGGCTCCATGTTCCGCCCGAAGGGGAACGGGCCGTTTCCGACCATCGTGGTCAGCCATGAATTTATGATAAATCGCCTCTCGACGCTGCAGTATGCCATCATGTTTGCCCGCATGGGCTACGCCGCATTCTGCTATGACTTCAACGGTGGCGGATCCATCAGCCAGTCCGAAGGCAAGACGACGGACATGTCCGTCCTGACCGAGGTCAAAGACCTCAAAGCCGTCATTGACTACGTCGGCAAACAGCCTTACACGGACATGGACAACTTCAACCTGATGGGTTGCTCCCAGGGCGGTTTCGTCTCGGCCCTCGTGGCGGCGGAACTCGGTGCGGACTTCGTCAAGAAGCTCGTCCTGTTCTACCCGGCACTGTCCATTCCGGATGACGCACGGAAGGGTTCCATGATCATGGCGAAATTCGACCCGAAGGACGTTCCGGACCGTCTCTTCTGCGGACCGATCATCCTCGGCCGTCAGTACGTGACCGACGTCCTGGAAATGGACCCGATGGCAATGATCAGCAAATACCGTGGGCCGGTCCTCATTTGCTTTGGCACGAAGGACCACATCGTCGACTACAAGTACGGCGTCCAGGCCTATGAAGCATACAAAGCGGCTGACGAAGCGGCTGTCGCTTCCGGCGAACTCAAAGAGATGCCGATGGTCTGGCTCGACAGCATCAAAAACGGGGAACACGCATTCCCATTCCCTCCGCACAAGTCCGACGCGCTCAATACGGTCAAAGAATTCATGGCCGGGCGGCAGGAAGTCATGCGGGTCGACGTCGCGCTGAAGACCATGACCTTCAAACGTAAGGGTGCGCTCCTCGACTGGGACATCCCCTTTGGCGGTAAGGCGATCGGCAACTTCTTCAACGGCACGGTCCGTGACGGAGCCCATGACCAGCGCTATTACGGCATCGGCACAGCGGATGTCACGGCAGACTACTACATCGACGGCAAGGACTGCGCCGGGGAAGACGCGACCGTCCACGTCGTGAACAAAGGCGTTTCCCGCAAGGCCCGCGCCGCTGCGGCCGGCCCCAACGCCAGCGCACGGACGACAAGCCCCTGGAAACCTGTCGTCTCCACGACGAGCATAACTCTCGACTTCATGAACCATACTGAGGCATTCGCCCGCCTGCGTCAGCGTGGATACAAAGGCCCGCTCGTCCGCATCTTCATGGACTACGACGCGACGAAGTAAATCGCCGACCAAACAATAAAAGAAAACAGCAAAAAGCTCCGGCCACACGGTTCGGAGCTTTCTGCACTTCCAGGAGGTCGTTCCCGACGGAGACGAGACCGGCGCGTTCGCCGTCACCCACCCGGGTGGCGATTTGTGCTATAATGTTATTCAGCAACAGAACGAATTTTATACATGCAAAGAAAGAGGAGGAACGAAATGAAACTGAGATATCAACCGTGGTTCCAGAAGGTGTATAACCACATCGCCCCGGGGTACCTGATCTTCCGTGCGGTGGACCTCGTCCTCGACAAGGCCCAGAACGAGAAGGAGATGCTCTACGACAAAGAGGGCGAGATCGAGGTCACGAAGGACATCTGCTACACGGCGAACCCGGACTGGGCGAAAGAGGGCAACCTCGACATCTACCGCAAGAAGTGTGACGGCCCTCAGCCGGTGTTGTTCTACACCCACGGCGGCGGGTTCGACGCGGGCCGGAAATACCACCGGCGCGGCATGGCGACCTGGATGGCGAAGACCGGCATTGCCGTCGTGAACGTCGACTTTGGTCTGTCGCCCATCTTCACGTTCAAAGAGACGCTGCACATGATCACCGAG
>JAFTZU010000125.1 GCA_017461005.1 Clostridia bacterium | reverse complement strand
CCACTTCCTCGACAAGTACGACCTCGTCAACTGGATCTTCGACACCGAGTACGAAGCGTTCCTCAAGGAGGCATTTCAGGTCGATACCCTCGACTCCGATAATGTTCCCGCCGGCATCACCATCTGGGACCTCATCCGGGCCACGGCGGATTACTTCTACGAGAATGCGGACTTTTACCAGAACATCGTCTCCTTCACCGGACAGAACTCCTTCCTCGACCACTTCCGGGAACTCCTGGCACCCCTGCTGCAGGAGATGCTCCGGGACTTCCACAAGGACTCGAAAGCCATGGAGTTCCACATCAACTTCCACAGCGATGCCATCCTGGCGGCCCTCGTCCGCTGGCTCAACGACCCGAAACGGGTCCCGCCGGAGACGCTCGTCCGGCTGCTCCAGTCCTGCATCCGGGTCTCCGCGGAATACCTCGACACCGACTTCGCGCGCATCCCGTGAATCGCCGCAACGACACAAAAATAAGGCTTCCCGAATGGGAAGCCTTTTCTTTTTTGTATTTCAGGAACATAACGATGCTCCGGACTTTATGCCGGTGCTGCCGTTTCGCCGGTGTCTGCCGACGCTGCTGCCAGCTTTTCCCGCTTGCGCCTTGCAAGGTACCGCCGCAGGAAGGACGGGCGCGTCAGCAGCGGGACCGTCAGGAACAGGAACGTGTTCATGTTCAGCTCGAGGAGCCGCGGCTCGACGAAGCAGTACACGAAGATGATGCCGTAGAGGAAGCACTTGTGGTACTCGCCCCGGCGTCCCAGGCGCGCGCTGACCCAGAACATGGCGAACAGCATGCCGAGGAACACGAGCACGCCAAAGTACAGAAGGATGTACACGTAGGCGCAGTCGACGAAGTTGTAGGTCTTTTCGATCTCGGACATGTCGGTCCGGGCGCCGTACCCGATCCACTCGATGTCGTTGCCGAGCAGGTGGATGCCGTACTTCTGGACGCCCACATAGGCGTAGTAGATGCGGTTCGACAGGAGGTAGTCGGTCTTCTGGGCAAGGCCCGAGATGGGAAACTTGAACAGAAGGGCGATGAACCCGCAGAGCAGTTCCGGCAGCAGGGCCCAGCCCCACTGGATGACCTTCCCGAGGATCGGGACCGCCATGATCCTGTCGGTGAGGCGGTGCAGCGGTGCTCTCCACTTCTCGACGCTGCGGATGAATTCCACCCCGATGAGGAACGTGTTGACCATGAGGCCGAGGCGGGCGTCGGTCAGCAGGTAGAGGAGCAGGTTGAGCCCCTCGAGCAGCGCGACGGAGGTCGGCTTCATGGGTTTCTTTCGCGTCCAGAACAGTAAGAGCAGGACGAAGAAGTAGTAGGACATGATGTAGCTCGGGAACCAGTACCCGAGGGCGTGCCGGTTGAAGACCCCGCCCCGTTCGAAGCGCAGGTCGATGATGAACCCGACCGCGGCGGACAGGAACACGAAGGCCGCGAGGAACGCCTGCATCCACAGGGTCACGCGGAAGATCTTGTTCGCCTGGACGCCTCTTGCCGCCAGCAGGATGACCAGGATGAACACGAGCGAGCGTTCATCGGCGGTCAGGGAGACGGCCACGACGAGGGCGGACATCAGCACGTACTTGATGACGACGGAGACCCAGTCCATGAGTTTCTCCCGCTGTCCGTTCACCCGGGTCAGGTCGCCGTACAGGTCGAGGAGGACCTTGAAGGCCGCCACGATGAAGGCGAAGTACCGCATGGCGATGAACAGCTGCGGGAAGTACCGCATCTCCGTATACATCGTCGTCTGCAGGACGGTCGCGACCATGAAGACCACATAGGCGAAGAAGAACAGCGGTTCCGCCAGTCGTTCTCTATTCAGTTTCTTCACAGTCTCACCTCCCGCGAAATGTTATGGTCGATCAGTCTTTGCGAGCGTCGTTCAGGTCCTTCAGCATCTTCTGGAAGTCGTCCTTGATGCTGTCGGCGCTGACTTCCGGTTCGGCCGGGACTTCCGGCTCTGCCTTCGGCGCCGGGCGCTCGAGGGTCTCGCCGGTGAAGCTCTCATAGATGTTCAGGCTCGCTGTGTCCTGAGAGATGGTCGGGGTGGTCTCATCGATGACGGTCTCCGCCTCGGCCAGGTTCTTCTCGGACATGGCTTTGTATTTTCTCCGGACTTTTCTCTGTTTCCGGATCTCTTTCTTGTGTTTGTTGAACACGCGCAGCGCCACGAGGATGATGCCCGCGATGGCCAGCAGCACGATGGCGACGATCAGGAGGATCTGCCAGATGGGCGTGTGGGCCTGATCGACTTCGGTGCCGATCTCAAGGGCGTCGATGCTCTCCTGAAGGTTGTAGCGGGTCTCGTCCATCTGACGAAGGGAGACAGCGCCTTTGGAGGAGACGGTCTCCGCCTCTTCCAGGGTCTTCTTGAGGGTCTTCGCCGTGTCCTTCGAGAACTTGTCGGTGTTCAGGGTCTGGGCCTGGGTGATGAGAGACGAGAGCTCGGTGCGGTAGGACTCGATGTCCTTGATGTAGGTCGCCAGTTCTTTCGGGTAGTCGGTCTCGATGATGCTGTAACCGGCTTCGATGAGTTCCTGCCAGCCTTCGATGCGGTCGACATGCTCACCGGAGGCGGCGAACGTCGTGGCGCTCACCATGCCGCGGCCGGCATCCTCGAACCGTTTGGTCGTGGAGCTCTTGAAAATGGCGGAATAGTCTTTGTCGGTGGAAAGGTTCACGGCATCGGCGCCGGCGTCGAGGGTCTCCTTGATGAAGTTCCGGGGAGCGCCTTCGGTGGTGCCGTCCTCGAAGTTCGAGGTGATGTGGCAGATGGGAGTGCCGGTGTGGTCGACGAAGATCTTGATGTCGTCGGCGGAGGTGGCACCGCCCAGGATGACGACGTCACAGGCGTTGAGGCCCTTCGCGACATCGTTGATGGTCTCGGCATACTGGAAGCCGTTCGTGATGTACAGCATGACCGAGTTGCGGGTGAGTTCGAGGGCGTCGTGCAGGCCGGGGACCGTTTCCTTGGTCGCCTTCTTGCCGCTGCCGCCGTGGCCGTCCCGCAGGTAGAAGTTGTTCTGCAGTTCTTCGAGGGTGTAGGAAGAGACCTTGCCCTTGCCGGACTCGCCGGTGGAGCGGTCGACCAGCATGCGGTCGATGGTCGCGTCTTCGAGGAGGACGAGGCCTTTGTCCTTGGTCTCCTGGACCGTGACCGAGATGATGTCCACGCCGTTGTCGACACAGTAGCGGAGACCCGTCAGAGAATCTTCCGGGTACAGACGGGGATAGCCCGCCTTCGCCGCGCTGAGGACACGGCCGTTGTGGTTGTTGTAGCTCGTGATGATCTCATCGACGGTGCGCGTTTCGTCTTCCTCTTCCCCGTCCTCGCCGGTGTCAGCGGTGGCACGGGCGATGGCCTCGTCGGAAGTGTCCTTCGAGGTGGTGACGCGCGTCGTGGTCGTTTTGGCCGTCGTTTCCTCGGACGTCTCATCGCCCGGGGCCGCAAAGGCCGGGACCGTGAGGCTCAGCGCCATGACGAGGGAAACGAGGACTGCCAGTAATTTCTGTTTCATGATTCGAACATACTCCTTTTATTCATGCAGGAAAAAGACGCCGAAGCAGCCTTTTCCGCCGTGTGCAAAAATAACGGTGCCGACATCGTTGACGATGACGTTTTCAAACTTGTACTTCTTCTTCAGCGTGGAGACCGCCTTGTCGAGGATGGCCTTGTCGACCATGCCGTGCGAGACGCAGACGTACTCATGGTCGTAGGGCCTGCCGTCCGCGAACCGGTCGTCGAGGTACTGGAAGTAGGCGTCTTCATCCTTGCCGCGGTACTTCTTGTCGGTGCTCATGGAGCCGCCGTCCATGTTGATCATGGGTTTGAGCTTCAGAAGGTTCGCGCCGAGGGCCGCGAGGGTCGAGCAGCGGCCGCCGTGTTTCAGGAAGTCGAGGTTCGTGATCATGAAGGAGCTGTCGAGCTTCGGCACGAGGGCCTTCATGGCAGCGACGATCTCCTCCGCGGACTTGTCCTGCTGCGCCATGTCGTGGCCTTTGTAGACGAGGATGGACGCGGCCTGGGACAGCGAGAGGCTGTCGATGACGTAGACTTTGCCGAGGTCCTCAAGGTCTTCTGCGGCGATGCAGGCATTCTGGTAGGTGGACGAAATGCCGGAGGAAATGGACACGTGGATGACGGTCTTTCCGGCTTCCAGGAAGGGACGGAACAGGTCCTGGTAGTCTCCGACGGAGACGGCCGAGGTGCTGGGAAGCGCCTTGCGGGCCTGGAAGATGTCATAGACTTCCTGGTTCGAGAGTGCTCCGTCCTTGTACTCCTTGTCCTCGAGGTGGACCTGGAGTCCGACGGTGGCGATGTTTCTGGCTTTTCGGATCTCCTCCGGGATGTCCAGAGAGAGTTCGGTCGTAAACTGGATGTTCTCGTTCATAGGGGAAACCTCCGTTTGCAGGTTTATAAATCGATGTCGAGCTCGACCGGGCAGTGGTCGGACCCGTAGATGTCGTTGTGGATGATGACGTCTTTGATGTCCTCCTTCACGCGGTCGGAGACGACGAAATAGTCGATGCGCCATCCCGCGTTGTTGGCCCGGGCGTTGAAGCGATAGGACCACCAGGAGTAGACGCCGGTGACGTCCGGGTACAGGTAGCGGAAGGAGTCAGTAAAGCCCGCTCCGAGCAGCTCCGTGAACTTGGCCCGCTCCTCGTCGGAGAAGCCGGCGTTGCCCCGGTTCGTCTTCGGGTTCTTGAGGTCGATCTCCTCATGGGCGACGTTCAGATCGCCACAGTAGAAGACCGGTTTCTGTTTGTCGAGGTCCGCGAGGTACGCCCGCAGTTTGTCCTCCCAGTCCATCCGGTAGTCGAGGCGTTTGAGCCCGTCCTGCGCGTTCGGGACATAGGCGGTCACAAAGTAGTAGTCGGGGTACTCGAGGGTGATGGCACGGCCTTCACAGTCGTGCTCCGGGCTGCCGATGCCGAGGGTGACGGACAGGGGTTCTTCCTTCGCGAAGACCGCCGTGCCGGAGTAGCCCTTCTTCTCGGCATAGTTCCAGTACTGGTGGTAGCCGGGCAGGTCGAGGTCGAGCTGGCCTTCCTGCATCTTGGTCTCCTGCAGCGCGAAGATGTCGGCGTCGAGGGCCGCAAAGCTCTCCTCGAACCCCTTCTTCACGCAGGCACGGATGCCGTTGACGTTCCAGGTGACGAATTTCTTCATGGGGACTCCTTACTGTTTGGCCGTCGTGGTGGCGGTGCCGCCGGCCTTGCCTTCCGCGATGAGCTGGTTCCACTGGGACTGATGGCCGCTCAGGGTCTCATTGTAGTAGTAGTTCCAGTCGTTGTCGGTGAAGAAGTAATAGTAGTTGCTCTCCGCCGGGTTCAGGGCCGCCTCGATGGCCGCCTTGCCCATGTTGCAGATGGGGCCCGCCGGAAGACCGGTCGTCTTCAGGGTGTAGCCGTCGTTCGTGCAGTAGGCGCCGAACAGTTTGTCGTAATCCATGCCCTGCTCTTCGATGTACGCCTTCATCTTCCGCTCGATGTAGTGGCGGGTGACGTCGGAACCGAGGTAGCCGAAGCCGGAGTTCGGTTTGAGGCGATTCGTGAAGACGCTCGAGACCATCGGCATGTTCTTCGGATCGGAGGCCTCGGACTGGATGATGGACGCCAGCGTCAGGGCCTGATCGAGGGTGTATCCCATCGAGTTGACCTTCGCGAGGTCTTCATCGGTGATCTGTTTGTTCGTGGCGTCGAGGAAGCGTTTGACGGCCTTGTCGGCGCCCTCTTCCTTGTAGAACTCGTAGGTGCTCGGGAACAGGTAGCCTTCGAGGACGAAGACCTTGTTGTCGGTCGTGACGTCCGCGAACAGGCGGTCATAGCCTTCGGGGACCTTCGTGCAGACCGCTTCGAACTCGTCCGCCGTGCAGACGTTGTTCTCTTCCAGTTTCTGCGCGATATCGAGGACCGTGGAACCTTCGGGGAACGTCACCTTGACGATGCGCTCCTGCAGGGCCTTCTCGGCCGCCGCCTGACGGGCCTCTCTCCGATTGTTGCGGACGTTCACCAGCACGCCGGCCAGGATGGCGAGCAGCAGGACTGCCGCGACGGCGATGGTGATGACGCGTCTCGTACGGGTCGCTTTCTTGTACTGTTTGCGCATAGAAGTTCGTGCCATAGTAAAACTCCTTTACATTCTCTCAGGGACACTGACTTTCAGCATGGTAAGGACATTGGCGAGCGTCGTCTTGACGCACATGCAAAGGAACAGTCTCGCGCGGCTCAGCGCCTCGTCTTCGACGTTGACGCGGCAGGCGTTGTAGAACTTGTGGAACAGGGTGGCGAGCTCGGTGCAGTAGCGGGTCATGCGGGCCGGGTCGTAGTGGTCCGCCGCGGTGATGACTTCCGCCGGGAGGTCCGACAGGTGCCGGATGAGTTCCCGCTCCTCGACCTCTTTGAGAAGGACCAGTTCGTCGGCGGTGGCGCCGTCATAGGTCTTCCCTTCCTCCTGCATCTTTCTGAGGATGCTGCAGATGCGGGCGTGGGCATACTGACAGTAGTAGACCGGGTTTTGAGCGCTCTGCTCGATGGCGAGGTCCATGTCGAATTCCATTTCGGAGCCGGCTTCTCTCGTGTTGAAGAGGAAGCGGGACGCGTCGATGGGGATGTCGTCGAGGAGGTCGACGAGGGTGATGGCGTTGCCGGTCCGCTTCGAGATCTTGACCGGTTCGCCGTCGGAGGTCAGCTTGACGAGCTGCATGAGGACGACGTCCAGTTTATCGCCGCCGATGCCGAGGGCCTCGAGGGCACCCTTCATTCTGGCGACATGGCCGTGGTGGTCGGCGCCCCAGACGTCGACGGCCTTTTCGAAGCCGCGGACGACCAGCTTGTTGCGGTGGTACGCGATGTCCGCCGCGAAGTAGGTCGGGTTGCCGTTGGCGCGGATGAGGACGTCATCTTTGAGTTCGAGCTTGTCGATGTCCTTCTGAGACTTGCCTGCTTTCTGCAGGATGTCCGTCTGGACCTCGATGTTCTTGTACCAGAGGGCGCCGTCCTGTTCGTAGGTCAGGCCCTTCTTCGTCAGTTCGTCGATGGTCTCCATGACCTGGCCGCTCTCGTGGAGCGTGCTCTCATAGAACCAGGTGTCGTACTTGATGCGGTACTTGTCCATGGCGGCCTGCATGCCGGCGATGTTCTTCGGCAGCGCGTAGTCGACGAGGGCTTTCCGCCGCTCCTCTTCGGAGGCGTCTCTGTACTGCTCACCCGTTTCGGCGATGAACGCTTCCGCGAGATCGGTGATGTCTTTTCCGTGGTAGGAGTCCTCCGGCAGCGGGACGGCGTCTTCGCCTTCGAAGTGCTGGCGGTACCGGACGTCGAGGGACAGAGCGAACTTCTCGATCTGGTTGCCGGCGTCGTTGATGTAGAACTCCCGGGAGACGTCATAGCCCGCCCATTCGAGGACCGCCGCGAGGCAGTCGCCGAGGGCGCCGCCGCGGGCGTTGCCCATGTGGATGGGGCCCGTCGGGTTGGCGGAGACGAACTCCACGTTCACCTTTTTGCCCTGACCGTAGTCGCTGCGGCCGTAGGCGTCGCCTTCCGCCGCGATGTCGAGGAGGATGTCCGCGTAGTAGCGGTCGTTCAGGTAGAAGTTCATGAACCCGGGGCCCGCCACTTCGGCGCGGGTGAAGTAGGTGCCGTCGAGGTCCATCGCCTCGACGATCATGGCGGCCGCTTTCGCGGGCGGCATGCGGAACACCTTCGCGTTCACCATGGCGACGTTCGCGGAGAAGTCCCCGTTCGTGCGGTCGGCCGGTACTTCGATGTTGAAGTCCCGGAGTTCGCCCGCGGGGAGGTCGCCCTTCGCGGTCAGCGCCTCGATGGCGGCGGTCACAGCCGCTTTCAGCTGGGTTTTTGCAGTTTCAGCAGTGTTTGCCATTGTTAAAAAGTCTCCTTCACAGTCAGGTGGAGTGTATTTCTGGAGACGAAGTCTCCGTCAAAGTCGATGGTATAGGCGAATTCGAGGTAGCCCCCGGTCTCCGCCATATGGGAGTCGACGGTCTCGGCATAGACCCCCATGAGTACATCGCCGTACTCGGTGGAGTACAGACAGCTGTGGCGCCGTCCCTTCTCCATGATGAGTTCGGTCTGATAGGGACCGGTGCGGTGGATGCTGACTTCATCGCCTCTGCAGGTGATGGCCGTCGTGCAGCCCGCGAGGTCTCCCGCCTCGTCCCTGTACGTGATGGTGTATGCGTCCTTGTCGAAGACGAGGTCACCGAACAGGTACATGGTGGCGTCCGCGGTCTCCACTTCGTACTCGTGTTTGTCCTGGAGGCGGATCATGTATTTGTGCTTCTTCGTCAAAGTCTCAGCTCCATTTTTCTTCCGCGAGCTGCAGCAGCCGGTCGCAGAGTTCCGCGTAGGGGACGCCGGCGGCCTCCATCATCTTGGGGTACATGGAGATGCTGGTGAAGCCCGGGATGGTGTTGATCTCGTTGAACAGGACGCGGCCCGTCTCCTTCTCGACGAAGAAGTCGACCCGGGAGAACCCGGTGCCGCCGAGGGCCTTGAAGACGTGCTTCGCGGCTTCGGCCACTTCCTCGCGTTTCTCAGCGGAGACCTCTGCGGGGATGCGCAGCAGGCTCGCGGCGTTCGCGTACTTGGCGTCGTAGTCGTAGAACTCGTTGGCGGGGAGGATCTGTCCCACGACGCCGGTCTCGAGTTCGTCGTTGCCGAGGACGGCACATTCGACTTCGTAGCCGTCGATGAATTCTTCAAAGAGGATGCGGGTGTCGTGCCGCAGGGCCAGCGCCATGGCCTCTTCCAGCTCGGCTCTGTCGTGGGCCTTGGTGATGCCGACGGAGGAACCCGCGTTGGCCGGTTTGACGAAGATCGGGTAACCGAGTTTCTCAGCGACCTCGTCGAGGGTCTTCGCGCCGGTCCGGAATTCGTAGGCCGTGATGCTGTCCCAGGCCGCCTGCGGCACGTGGTTGGCATCGGCGACGGTGTTCGTGAAGACCTTGTCCATGGACACGGCGCTGGAGGCCATGTCACAGCCGACGAAGGGGATGCCCGCCATCTGGAACAGGCCCTGGATGGTGCCGTCCTCGCCGTTCTTGCCGTGCAGGACCGGGAACGCGATATCGATGCGGATGTTCTCCGCGCCGCCGTCCTTCAGGACGGTGATGCCGTGGATGCCGCGGTCGGGAGACACGAAGGCCGGGGTGCACTTCCCGGAGGTCAGCCATTTGTCTTCGGGCAGAGCGTCTACATCGCCCTCATAGAGGTACCACTGACCCTCTTTCGTGATGCCCATCATGTAGATGGTGTACTTGTCCGTCGGGATATGTTTCAGGACGGAGCACGCCGAGACGGTCGAGACGTCGTGTTCACTGGATGCGCCGCCAAACAGAACCAGAACGTTTTTCATAAGGCCTATTTCCCCTTTTAAAAGTTTACTATAAATGTATTCATAACAGTATATCACAGGGCAGAGCGTTCCTCAACGAAAAATAAGATGACAAAGCGGTCCTGTTATGTTAGAATTATCGTGTTTTATTCCGCTCTTTTGTAGGCAGTTCGCACAACCGCGGACCGCGAGAAAGCAAGGAGCTACTTCAATTCCGTAAAGGATGATCACAGTTATGGCAGATAAAAAAGCGGCTCTCATGAGCCTTGTCAAGCAGCTCGAAGGCACCATGAACGCAGCCGGGCTGAAACCCGCCGGAAAAGACGTCATCGCCTCCGATGAGACCATGGACGTCATCACCTATTCCGGTGACGCGGGCGATGTACGCCTCGAGTACAAGCAGGGCGCCCTCGACGTCCTCGGCACCACCGAGGAGGGCGGCAAGTTCCAGAACCTCGGCACGCTCCTGTTCGAAGCGGAGAGCGAAGACTGGGGCGCCAAGGACATCCGCTCCGCCGCCAACGAAGTCGCCGAGACCGTCGCCGACTACTTCGGCACCGCCTTCGTGACCGCCGGTTCTTCCGAAAAAGCGCAGCAGAAGCAGAAGAACGCCAAGGCGAACGACAAGGCACCGGCTCCCGCTCCGAAGAAGAAAAAGGCCAAGAAGTCCGACAGCTACGCGCCCATCGACCTCCTCTACCGTCTCGAGGCCATCTACCCCGAGTACGCCGGCAAGGTCGACGCCAACGAAGCGGAGTTCGGCACCTTCCTGCCGGAAGAGTACCTGCAGCAGAACCCGAAGATGATCGAAGACATCCTCCTCGACATCCGCATGGAGGACCGCCAGCAGTGCAAGAAGCTCTTCAAGACCTTCAACAACTACTATGACGACGGCGAAAAGGACACCCAGAGCCTCATCGCGGTCACCCTGCTCGGCATGGGCGCCGCCAAAGAGGAAGGCCTCCTCTCCGTCATCGAGAACTACGCGAGCGAGGACCTCATGAACATCGTCCGCAACGTCGCGAACTACCTCAACACCGGCGCCGGCAAGCGCGCGCTCAAGAAGTACGACGACCCGAAGCCGTACAAAGAGAGCCTCAAAGAGCGCTGGGGCCGTCAGGGCCTCGAACAGGCCAGCGGCCAGATGCTCGACAGCTCTTCCCTGAACCGATAACGCGCAGTCCGCGCAAATCGCCAACAAGATAAAAAAATTGCCCTCTGACAAAATGTCAGAGGGCTTTTTGTTATGCTTAATACTCTCTGCCTTCCGGGAAGAACTCGGCGTGGACGGCGGAAACGGCGCGGTCTGCCATCTCCTGGTCGACGAGGACGGAGATCTTGATCTCGGAGGTGGAGATCATCTCGATGTTGATGCCGGCGGAATAGAGGGCATCGAACATGCGGGACGCGGTACCGGGATGGGTCTCCATGCCGGCGCCGACGATCGAGACCTTCGCGATGCTCTTGTCGACGATGACGTTCTCTTCCTCGATCTCGGGGAAGCACTCCATGATGCAGTCTCTCGCGAGTTCCGCATTGTCTTCCGCGACGGTGAAGGTGATGTCCTTGGTGCCGCGGCGGCCGGAGGACTGCAGGATGATATCGACGTTGATCTTCTTCGCCGCAAGTTTCGAGAACAGGTTGAATGCGATGCCGGGCTTGTCTTCCAGTCTGAGGACGGAAAGGCGGGCAACATTGCTGTCTTTGGTGACGCCTCTGATGAGCATCTTCTCCATTTTGGTGACCTCCTTAACCATGGTACCGGGGATGGGATTGAGGCTGGAAAGGACTTCCAGTTCCACGTGATATTTCTTCGCCATTTCGACGGAACGGTTGTTCAGGACCTGGGCACCGAGGGTGGCGAGTTCCAGCATTTCGTCGTAGGTGATCTCTTTGAGTTTGTAGGCGTTCTTGACCTTCCGCGGGTCGGCGGTGTAGACGCCTTCGACATCGGTGAAGATCTGGCATTTGTCGGCGTGGAGCGCGGCGGCCAGAGCGACAGCGGAGGTATCGGAACCGCCGCGGCCGAGGGTCGTGATGTCGTCATATTTATTGAGCCCCTGGAAGCCGGCGACGACGATGACCTTGTTCTTGTCGAGCTCGGAATTGACTCTGTCGACGTCGATCTTCTTGATGCGGGCGATGGTGTACTGGGAGTTCGTCTTGAACCCGGCCTGCCAGCCCAGCAGGGAGATGACCGGGATGCGCAGCTTCTCGAGGGCCATGGCGAGGAGCGAGATGGAGATCTGCTCGCCCGCGGACAGGAGCTGGTCCATTTCCCGGCGGGAATGTTTCGGGTTGATCTCTTCGGCTTTGGCGATGAGGTCGTCCGTGGTGTCGCCCTGCGCGGAGACGACGACGATGACGTCGTTGCCGTCGCGGTAGGTGTTCGCGACGATGTTCGCGACGTTCATGACGCGCTCGGCGTCAGCGACCGACGAACCGCCGAATTTCTGTACGATGAGTGCCATTGTGGTTTCGGTTCCTCCTTACGTGGGGTCAGCAGCGGGCGACGCGGATGAACGACTTGAGCTTCGCAGAGGTCAGGCCGTCGATCTTTTCGCGGACTTCGTTCTCCGTGAATTCGGAGGTGAGGAACGCGAGTTCCGTGTTGAAGGCGCCGCTTCGCGCCAGCAGATAGATGTCTCCGAAGGAACTGCGGATCTCGCTCTGGGCAAGGTCCGGGTCCTCGACTTTGAGACGGATATAGTACCGGTTCGGGACTTCTCGATAGTCCGCGACCAGGTCTGTGTTTTCTTCGTTCCAGCCGATCTTGCGGCGATCCACGTTGTGGTTCGCGCAGTCGACGATGTCACCGACGACGGCGGAGGCGGTGGCGAGTTTGCCGGCGCCCTGACCGTAGAAGACTACATCGCCCACGTTGTCACCGGAGACGAGCGCGCCGTTGAAGACGCCGTCGATGGCGGCGAGCTGGCTCTCCTTGGAGACGACCGCGGGGCTGACCACGATGTAGTAGCGCCCGTCGTCGAGTTTCTCCATGGTGGAGATGAGCTTGATGACGCATTCGCAGTTGCCGGCGTAGGCCACGTCTTCGAGGGTGATGTGGGTGATGCCCTCGGTATGGACCTTCTCGGGGTCGATCCAGGAGTTGGAGGCGAGGGAGGACAGGATGCTGATCTTGCGGCAGGCGTCGATGCCTTCGACGTCCGCGGTCGGGTCCTTCTCCGCATAGCCGTTGTCCTGGGCGATCTTCAGCGCTTCCTCGAAGGTGAGGTTCTCGTGGATCATCTTGGTGAGGATGAAGTTCGTGGTGCCGTTCAGGATGCCGTTGATGGACTGGATCTCATTGCCGGCAAGGCAGAAAATGAGGGGTCGGATGAGCGGGATGCCGCCGCCGACGCTGGCCTCGAACATGTAGTTGACGTTGTGCTCCTTCGCGATCTTCAGAAGCTCGGAACCGCGGGTGGACACGAGTTCCTTGTTGGACGTGACCACGTGCTTGCCGGCGGCAAGGCACTTTGCGGTGAAGTCGAAGGCCGGGTTCACACCGCCCATGGCTTCGGCGACGATCCGGACGGAGTCATCGTTCAGGATGTCATTGAAGTCCTTCGTGAATTTCCCTTCGTTGGGGTCGCCGGGGAAGTCCCGGAGGTCCAGGATGTATTTGACTTCGAGGTCTTCTTCGGAAGTGCGCTCATTGATATAGGCGTGTTTCGTGTTGATGATCTCAACGACGCCGGAACCGACCGTTCCGTAACCCATGACAGCAACGTTCATGCTTCGTTTCCTCCAATAGATGTAGTTTCGCTTTATTGCGTTGAATCGACGATTATAATAGCATATCTTTCTATTTAAAGAAAGATTTTTTTGCATGACGTAGCGGATTTTGCGGAAACTGTTTGATTTTTCTGCGCGCAGTAGGTATACTCTTGTCGAAATTGACATTGGAGGTCTCATTATGATCCTGATTTCCCCTTCGCTCCTGTCCGCCGACTTCGGCGCCCTCGGTGCCGACGCGCAGCGCATGGAAAAAGCCGGTGCCGACTGGCTGCACTACGACGTCATGGACGGCCATTTCGTCCCGAACATCTCGATCGGCATCCCGGTGCTGAAGAGCCTGAAAAGTTACACGAGCGTCCCGCTGGACGTCCATCTGATGATCTCGGAACCGCTCAAGTATATCGCCGACTTCGCGAAGGCCGGCGCCGACATCATCACGTTCCACGTCGAGTCCGACTCGGACCCGGTCGAGACCATCCGGGCCATCCGCGAAGCGGGCTGCAAGCCCTCCATCTCAGTCAAGCCCGGCACGCCGGCAGAGGCCATTTTCCCTTATCTGGAGCTCGTTGACATGGTCCTCGTCATGACGGTCGAGCCCGGTTTCGGCGGCCAGTCCTTCATGGCGGACATGATGCCGAAAGCCCGTGCCATCCGCGACGAGATCACGAAGCGCGGCCTCGACGTCATGGTCGAAGTCGACGGCGGCATCTCCGAGAAGAACGCCGCCCTCTGCGCCGAGAACGGCATCGACGTCCTCGTCTCCGGCAGCACCATCTTCGGAGCTTCTGACGCTACCGAGATGATCTCTCTCATCAGAGAAGAAGCAGAGCGCGCATTCCGCGCGTAATGGCATTTTGCGGGGTCCCCCATCGGGTTCCGCAAAAAAGGTCCTGCTGGCCCTTGCCAAGCCATACCACCGCACGCCTATAAAACATCGCGCTGCTCCCCCCTGCGGTCCATCCGGACAGCTTTATTGCTCCCCTTACCTCGTTTCTAAGGTGGGGACCCCGCAACATCAAGATCTTTCCAACGCAGAGCAAAAGTGTATGTGCACTTTTGCTCTTTCTTTTTTATAGGAGTTTTTGTATAATACTAAAAGTTATTTCCGGGAGGTCCTGTCATGAACGCTTATTTCGACAACAGTGCGACAACGAAACCGCTGCCTGAGGCAGTGGAGGCGATGACGCGCGCCATGACGGAGACGTGGGGCAACCCCTCCTCCCTCCACGCCATCGGAGACGCCGCGAACGAGCAGCTCGAAGCGGCCCGCCGGACCCTGGCGAGCGCCTTCGGCTGCAGACCGCAGGAAGTGTATTTCACGGCGGGCGGCACCGAGAGCAACAACATCGCCATCTTCGGCACCGTCGATGCGCTGAAGCGCCGCGGGAACCGGATCGTGACGACCGCGGTCGAGCACCCGAGCGTCAAGGGCTGCATGAAACGCCTGCAGGAGGACGGCTTCGACGTCGTCTGGCTGCCCGTCGACAAAACAGGACGCGTTTCGGAAGAGGCGATCTACGAAGCGGTCAACGACAAAACCATCCTCGTGAGCATGATGCTCGTCAACAACGAAGTGGGAAGCATCATGCCGGTGAAGGCCGCCGCGAAGGCCCTGAAAAGGGCCGGTGCCCCCGGGTACCTCCATGTGGACGCGGTCCAGGGCTTCGGCAAGCTCCCCGTGGGGCCGAAAGCCCTCGGGGCGGACCTCATCTCGGTCAGTTCCCACAAAGTCCACGGTCCGAAGGGCGTCGGTGCCCTGTATGTGAAGAAGGGCGTCCGCCTCGTCTCGCCGGTCCACGGCGGAGGCCAGGAGGAGAAGATCCGCCCGGGCACCGAGGGCACCCCCGCCATCGCGGGGTTCGCGGCGGCCGTCGACAAAGACATTTTGCACGGTGACCTCAAGGCGTACATCGCCCATGTGACCGAAGTCCGGGACATCATCCGGGACGCGGTCCTTGCCACGGACATCGGCGCCATCAACTCCGGAGACGACGCGCTCCCCTACATCCTGAACCTGTCCCTCGAGGGCATCCCCTCCGAAGTCCTTCGGAACTACCTCTCGGAACAGGGCGTCTATATCTCCACCGGTTCGGCCTGCTCGAAGGGCCACCGCAGCACCGTCCTCACCCAGATGGACCTCGAACCCCGGCGCATCGACTCCGCCGTGCGGTTCAGTTTTTCCCATACCAACACCGTCGAAGAAGCGCGGTATGCCGCCGAGGTACTGACCCGCGCCGCAAACACACTCAGAAGAGGCTGACATGAAAGAAATCTTACTCATCAAAAACGGCGAACTTGCCCTCAAAGGTCTGAACCGGGGCACGTTCGAGGACATCCTCATCAAGAACCTGCGCCGGAAGCTTTCCGGCATCATCGAGTGCGACATCTCGAAGTCCCAGTCCACCATCTACGTCGTCCCCACCGAGGACGACCCGGACATGGACGCCGCCGTCGAGGCGGTCTCGAAGGTCTTCGGCATCGCCCGGTTCTCCCGTGCCGTCGTGGCGCCGAAGAACATGCAGCAGATCATCGAGGTGTCCGGCAAATACCTCAAAGACCAGCTCGCGGAAGTGAAGACCTTCAAGGTCGAAGCCAAGCGCGCGGACAAGAACTTCCCGCTGAAGAGCCCGGAGATCTCCCGGGAACTGGGCGGGTACCTGCTCAAGAACAACCCGCACCTCAAGGTCGATGTCCACGACCCGGACATCTGCGTCACCGTCGAAGTGCGTGAGAAATATGCCTACATCCACGGCACCCAGCTCTTCGGCGCCGGCGGCATGCCCGTCGGCACGGCCGGCCGAGCGGCCATCCTGCTCTCCGGCGGCATCGACAGTCCCGTCGCCGCCTACATGATGGCGAAGCGCGGCGTGAACCTCGTCGGCATCCACTTCGCCTCTCCGCCCTACACGAGCCCCCGGGCCGAACAGAAGGTCCACGAGCTCGCCGCGGAAGTGGCGGAATACGCCGGCCGCATCCCGCTCTTCGTGGTCCCCTTCACCGAGATCCAGGAGCACATCAAGGACGACTGCCCCGAAGAGTACTTCACGATCATCATGCGGCGATGCATGATGCGCGTCTCGGAAGCCATCGCACGCGACCAGAAGTGCGGCGCGCTCATCACCGGCGAGTCCCTCGGTCAGGTCGCGAGCCAGACCATGAACGCGCTCCAGTGCACCGACGCCGTCGCGCACCTGCCCATCTTCCGTCCGGCCATCGGCCTCGACAAGACGGAGATCGTCGAACTCTCCCGGAAGATCGGCACCTTCGAGACCTCCATCGAGCCCTATGAGGACTGCTGCACGGTCTTCACGCCGAAGCATCCGCGCCTCCGCCCGACCCTCGAAGAGGTCGAGAAAGCCGAGGCCGGACTCCAGGACCTCGACGCCATGGTGGCCCGCGCCGCCGAAGGGGCAAGATTAGTCGTCATTGACCCCGGCGCCTATTAAAGGTACAATAATATGAAAGACTTTTTACCGCTTCCGGCCCTCGCAGAACGGGTCGTCCGGCAGCTGGAAGACCGCGGCATGAGCGTCGCTCTCGCGGAATCCTGCACCGGCGGACTCGTCGCGAAGATCCTGACGGACGTGTCCGGCGCCTCCCACGTCTTCGAGTGCGGCGTCGTCGCCTATTCCGAGGCCATCAAGCAGAAGGTCCTCGGGGTGAAGGCGGAAACACTGGCCGCCCACAGCGTGGTCAGCCCCCAGGTCGCGTTCGAGATGGCCCGCGGCGTGCGCGCACTGTCCGGCGCGGACTTCGGCATCGGCATCACCGGTGTCGCCGGCCCCGGCCCGGACGGAGACCACCCCGAAGGGGAGATCTACATCGCCCTCGTCAGCGAGAAGACCGACGAAGTCATCCTTCTGGAAGACCGGAGCGAAAACGAGAGAATGAAGCACCGCGTCCAGGCGGCGGAGACCGCACTGACTATGCTGGACGCTCAACTATCCAGATTGCCGTAACACTCGGCTAGAGGGAGACCGATATGGAAAAGAAACCACTCCAGGCGAAACACGTCGTCAGCTTCGGCGACGGCAAGACCATCGCCCGGCCCAAGGAAGACCCTGTGAAAAAAGCCGCCAAGGCGGCTCCGGCCGCGGAGCCGGTCGCGGAAGCGGTCGACGCTTCTGAATCCGTCGTGAAGAAGGCGGAAAAGGGCTTCATCAAAGAAGACGCCAAAGCCGAGGCGGCAGGAAAAGCCGCGGAAGCGGTCGAGACCGCCGCGGATGCCGCAGAGGCCGTCCCGGAAGAGGCCCCGACCCGGAGACCTCCGGAGCCGGAAGCCATCGAGACGAAGCCGCTCAACCTGCGCCAGGACCGCTACCTCGACGAAGAGCCCCAGGCACCCGACTGGGCCGACGAGGAAGACGACTTCGACGACTACGAAGACGACGACGAGACACTTTCGACCTTTGCCGAAGTGTTCATCCCGCTGCATGACGACACGACCGGTGCCATCGTCCGCAAGGGCCTGGTCATCGTGAGCCTGATCGTCATCCTGTGCTGCATCGTGGCCATCGTCATGAAGCAGACCGCCACCGGCGCCGTCATCACCTCTGACTTTACCGCGCTGACGGATGAGGCGTACATCGCCGCCGTCACGCTTTTGAACCTATAAAGGAGGGAATGGAAATTGCCAGATAACAACAAGGACAACCTCTTCGAACAGTACGGTTTTTCCGCCGAGAAGAGCAAGTCCGAAGCGCCCGACTTCGGCGGGTTCATGTCCGGTACTCCCGTCAGTTTCGACGAAGAGCCGGAAGTGAGCACGGTGGAGGAGTACATCGCCCCCGCTGACGCCCCGGTCGAAGACACGGACCCCGACCTCAACTACATGGCGAACATGCAGAACATGTTCAAGAGCCTCGCCCAGGACACCACCGAACCGGAGGAGACCGAAGAGGCACCCGAATCCGACCCCGAACCCGAACTTTCCAGCTACCTGTACGGTAAAGAAGGAGACGTTCCCGTCAAGTCTCAGACCGACTTACTGTCCTCTGAGACCCAACCCTTTCGCAGCGCCCCAACCGCAGAAGTTCCATCTGAAGACTTCCAAGCGGAAGAAAAAGGGGCTGCAACTGAACCCGGAACTGCTGGATCAGAGTAGCAGATGAGTACTATGAGTAATCCCGAAACACCGAAAAAGAAAAAGCCCGTCGAAAAAGGCGAAGAGTACTGGTCCTTCGTGGACTCCCTCCTCGACAACTTCGACGATACGAAGGCCGCTCCCCGTCCCCGGACCCCCGAGGACCGTGTCGAGCGTTCCGCGCGGACGCCCCGCGCCCCGAAAGTGACCGCAGAAGAGGCCGCTGCCGCCGTTGCCACGGCGACCACGCCCACCTTCGAAGAACCGGTCGTATCCAGCACGCCGGCCTTCGAGAAGGACCTGCTGTCTGACTTCTCGCTGGGAGCCGGCTCCGCAGCCCGCCGCGAAGAGCGCCGCGTCGAACGCGCGGAACGCAAAGCTGCCGCACCGGTGACGACCAAAGACTCGGAGGCCACCGCCGCCGAGGCCAAGTCCTCCGGAGAAGCGCCGGCTGCCGGCGGATACTTCATGCCCCGCGCCAAAGGCGAACAGGCGAAGAAGGCCCGCCGCGGCCTGAACCTGTCGGTCCACGATGTGGACGACACGGTCCTTCCGGTGAGCGAGACTGTCGAAGTCGAAGCTCCTGTTGTGGAGACTCCGGTCGTGGAAGCTCCCGTCGCGGAATCCGTCCTTCCGGAGATCCCGGACATCCCCGACCTCGCGGTCGAGGCCCCGGTCGTGGAAGCGGAAGTCGAAGCTCCGGCTGTCGAAGCGGAAGCCGAGGCCCCGGCGGTGGAAGTCCCCGCTGCCGAGGAGGAAGCACCGGCCGAGACGCAGAACATGTTCTTCAAGCCGCGCAAAGCCGCTCCCGCTGTCGAGGAAGAAGCCGAATTCTTCGCGTCCGCTCCGGTCGACGAGCCGGCGGAAGTCGAAGAAGCGCCCGTCTTTGAAGAAGCGGTAGAGCCCGCTGTCGAAGAAGCCGTTGGCGAAGCAGCTGCCGCTGCCGTCATCGCCGAGCCCATCGTCTCCGACAAGAAGGCGGAGAAACTCGCCGCGAAGGAAGCGAAAGCGGCCGAGAAGGCTGCCGCCAAAGAGGCGAAGCGCGCCGCGAAGGAAGCCAAAGCTGCTGAAAAAGCCGCTGCCAAGGAAGCGAAAGAAGCGGAAAAGCTTGCTGCGAAAGAGGCCAAAGCGGCCGAGAAGGAAGCCAGAGCCGCTGCCAAAGAGGCGGAAGAAGTCGCCAAGCCCTGGGAAACCGAGGAACCCCGCGTCTCCCTCGAAGAGGCCCTGGGCGATGCACCCTCTGCCGACACCCCGGTCATCCATGAAGAGAAGACCACCCTCGGTGCCGCACCGGCTGCCGTTGCAGACTTCGATGAAAACGCCCGCAACGCCGAATTCGACACCACCTATGAGGAGCCGAAGAAGTCCGGCGGCGCGCTGAGAGTCATCCGCAACATCATCGTCACGCTGGCCGCTCTCGCCATTGTGGCGTGTATCGCCGTCCTCGGCTACAACTACGCGCAGACCAGACTGAACGCCCGTCAGTTCGACCAGGCCGCCACCCTTCTCGCAGAAGGCAAGAGCGCCAAGGACCTGACCGCTGTTCAGAAGAAATACCCGGACGTCACGTTCCCGGAAGACCTCAACCCGGCCTTCGGCGAGCTGTACGCCCAGAATCAGGACCTGGTCGGCTGGATCTCCGTCCCCGGAACGGCCCTCAACTACCCCGTGGTCCAGACCGACAACGACAGTTTCTACCAGAACCACAACTTCAAGAAGGCCGCGAGCCCCTACGGCACGCCCTTCCTGAGCTATAAGAACGACGCGTCCGAACTGGACCTCAACAACGTCCTCTACGGCAAGAACGCCGAAAAAGCACCCCGTGTCTTCGGCGAACTCGAAGCGTACCGCAACGCGGACTTCTTCAAGAAGAACCCGATCATCCGGTATGACACGCTGTCCGAGTCCTACCAGTTCAAAGTCTACGGCGTGTTCCTCACGAACTCCGCGCCCGAGCAGGACAACGGTTATGTCTTCGACTACACCGTCCCGAACCTCGGCACCGTCGAGTCCTTCGCAGGCTACATCGACCAGATCAACCAGCGCCGTCTCTATGACACCGGAGTGGACATCCTGTCCTCCGACAAGGTGCTCACCCTCTCCACCAGCGTGGACGACTTTGAAGGCGCCCGCCTCGTCGTGGTCGCCCGCCTCGTCCGTGACGGCGAAAGCAAGGGCATCGATGAGACTCTGGTGAAGAAGAACAAAGCGCCCCGGTATCCCCAGGTCTGGTACGATGCTGCCGGCAAAGAAAACCCATTCACCAGCGCTGACAACTGGATCCCGACCATTTCCTGAAAGGTGGCAAACATAGATGGACATCAAACTCATGTGCCTCGGCAATGAAGTCTCCTCCGCCATGGCGAAGGCGCAGAAATGCATCGAGAACGACTTCAGAGCCGTATTCGACGGCGAGTTCAAATTTACCAATTACGGCTCCGAGAAGGAGTTCATCCAGGCTCTCTCCGGTGCCATCGAGACCGAAGACGTCCTGGTCCTCGCCTGCCAGCCCGAACTCTACACCGCGTTCAAGTCCTTCGTGGCCAACGCGTTCTCCTTCAAGGCCCGCCCGGTGAAGGCCATCCAGCGCCTCATCCAGGAGAGTGCTCCCACCGTCTCCTCCGAGACCGTGCTGAACCACTCCCTCATCCCGGTCGACGCCGACGCCATCCTCTCCCAGGACGGCCTGTACTCCGGCTACGCGGTCAACGCGGACGACCAGATCCTGATCGTCCTGCCCCTCGACCCGTCCCGGATCGACTTCATTCTGGAAGACGGCCTGTTCCCGTACCTGCGTGACACCCTCGACATCGGCGAGTTCGTCGATGACCCGCTGAAGGGCATCACCGGCGAAGCAGACGGCGTCGCAGTCGGTGCTGCTGCCGCAGCCCGTGCGGAAGAAGCCGTCGCCGAAGAAAAACCGGCCGAAGAGCCCGTCAAAAAGGGTCCGTTCGATGCCGAGTACCTCGACGAAGTCATCTCCCGTCTCCGCGACAAAGGCCTCACCGTGGCCGTCGCCACGACGAAGACCGTCGACTTCCTGAAGAGCATCTCCGAGACCGTCAACATGGACCGCGTCATCTTCCTGAGCCCGTACACCTTCGCGAAGGAAGACATGAAGGCCGACGAGTACGCCGTCAAACTGGCGAAGGGTGCCTTCGACACCAGCGAAGCCAGCCTCGGCGCCTCCCTGACCAAGGTCTACGCGAAGACCAACGAAGACGGGACCAAGAGCTACTACATGTACGCGAGCATCTCGGACGGCAAGACCGCCAACCAGGCGAAGATCCGGGCGAAACCCGGCGATACACCGCCTCAGCTCATCTACAAGTCCATCGAAGTGCTGTTCCGCATGATGGACCTCTGGTCAGAGACCGGCTACGCCGAACCGCAGTACACCTCGGAAGCGGTGGTCGATGAAGACTTCGCCGCCGAGCACGCTCCGGTCGACGAGAACGGCAACCCCGTCAAGGACGCCGGCGACAAACGCAAGAGCACCCAGAAAACGGTAGCCACCGCCCTCATCGGTGCCTCTGCCATCGGCTCCGCCGTCATCTCGCTCCTCGCGAACAACCTGTACTGAGCGAGTATTCCGCAACTGAATCGCCTTCGGGCATAACAAAAGCAGCTCATCATTCGATGAGCTGCTTCTTTTTTGGCACCCCCTGGGGGAATCGAACCCTCAACTGCCCCTTAGGAGGGGGCTGTTATATCCATTTAACTAAGGAGGCATATGGAAATGTGCAAGGAAGATTATAGTCAAGGAAAAGGGACGTGTCAAATGATGCACGTCCCTTTTGGTTTGGTTTCTGGGCGTAGAAGCTCGATGCATTCTGCCAGACAGAGATGGGAACCTTTGGCTGTTCAGCGGGATGCTTTGTAGACCGCCAGGAGCTGGTCCATGGTGAGCTGCTCGATGCGGGCGGTGCGGGGCACGTCGACCGAGTCGAGGAGTTCGCCGAGGTCCGCCTTGTTCATGCCGAGAGCGGCGGAGAACGAGTTCATGATGGTCTTGCGGCGCTGGGAGAACCCGGCCTGGACCATCTTGAAAAAGCGGTCAGCGTCTTCTTTGGAAAGGCGGTCGGTGTTTGCAGCGCCGGCAGCAGAATTGGCAGCGCTGGAAGCAGAAGCAGAGGAGCCTGAACTGGCAGAGGAGCCGGCAGAGGTGCCTGGCTGGCGGAGGGTCAGGCGGATGACTTCGCTGTCCACCTTCGGGGCGGGCAGGAAGGAGCCCTTCGAGACGAAGAACAGCTGCTCCGCTTCGGCGTAGTACCGGATAGCCACCGTGACCGCGCCCGCCGCCCGGGTGCCGACGTCCGCGCAGAGGCGGTCCGCCGCTTCCTTCTGGACCATGACCGTGAGGTTCTCGATGGGCAGGTCCTCGGACAGCAGTTTCATGATGACCGGCGACGTGATGTAGTACGGCAGGTTCGCGCAGATAACGAGTGGCATGAGGCGGGGCGCGCCGGACTCATCGAGGACCGGGTCCCCGGCCTCGTCGCGCAGTGTGAACTCGTCGGCGATGAGCTTGTGCAGGTCCACATCTAAGATGTCCCCGGGCACCACATGGGCGTTCGGGTAGTCCGCGAGGGTCTCATCGAGGATGGGGTACAGGCGCTCGTCCAGTTCGATGGCGATGACCTTCTGTGCCCGCTGCGCCAGCTCGACAGTCAGGACGCCGATGCCGGGGCCGACCTCGATGACGCCGTACTCCGGGCCGGGGATGGCCGCCTCCGCCATGCGGGGACAGACACTCGGATTGATCAGAAAGTTCTGGCCGAGAGCCTTGGAAAAATTGAAACCGTTCTTTTGAAGAAGAGCTTTGATTTCAGAGGGGGAAGATAGATTCATATAAAACTCCAGATGTGAGAGTTCAGAAACTCCAAGAGTGAGTTATTAAAAGAATAGAATGTCAGAAAACAGGCAGTTGCAAATGACCGGACTTCAGCCGCAGGTAGTCGGTGCGTAGCTGCAAGTGGCTGGTTTCCACCGGGGGTCCGCCTCAGCGGCCGAGGCGTTTCATGACTTCCGCGACCGCCGTCTTCAGGTAGTGGCCGGAACGCAGGTCCGCGGAGACCGCGGCAGCGTTTTTGCACATCTGCTCGTACTCCTTCGGGCTCAGCTCCGCGATGGCGTCTCCGGCCTCCAGGAGAGACGAGACAGCGATGCCGGCGCCGTGAGCGAGGACGAACTTCGAGATGGCGGACTTGTCCCAGACGACGACCGGGAAGCCGCACATGAGGTAGAGGGACGTCTTGTGCGGGTCGTTATATTTCAGGTATGTACCGTAGTTGCCGGCGCAGGTGTCGACGGACGTGCCGTCCCAGACGAGGCCGAAGTTGCCGTGCAGGTAGGCCGGCAGTTCGTCCGGCAGGAACGAGCCGTTGTAGACCGCGTTCGCGGAGTCGTCCTTGTAGCCGACGCCGTAGAGCTGGAATCGGACACCGGGCACACGGCCGATGTCCTTGAGGTACCCGACCTTGTCGGAGTCCAGGTTTCCGGCGATGATGAGGTCCGCACCGGGCGCGTCGAGGTTCGTCTCGTCGTCCTCTTCGTAGGGCTTGTGCGGTTCGAAGTCCGCGGGCATCCGGTAGTCGAAGATGTCGAGGGAGACGAGTTTCTCCCGGGCGACCCCTTCCTCTGCCAGATAGTCGATCATGACGGGGTTGTGGGCGATGACGAGGTTTGCCGCTTTCAGCACCGAAGACTCGTCGAGGCTCTGCCGCACCCGGGTCTTGAAGGGCACTTCGGCCTCGATGAAGCGGAGCTTCTCGAGGTCGTGGATGAGCAGCACGACGGTCACGCCTCTGCCCCGCAGTTCCCGGAACAGTTTCCCAAGGAAGATGCAGTGGGAGATGGACGGGAACTGGACGACGAGCAGGTCGCCCTTCCCGAGGAACGAGAGCTCCTTCTTCCAGACGCGGTAAGTCGCCCAATGTTCTTTCAGAGACGCGGCAATGGACGCGTTGTCCCCCCGGAACTCGAGCGCGATCTTCACTTCTTTCATCCCGAGTTCGGAGAGCGTGTACTCCACATCGGCCCGCGCCTTGTTGGTCGCGTTCTTGAGGTGGGCGTCCTCCGCCTTTCGCTCGGAAACATAATAGCAATGGTTGTACATATAGTATCAGGCGGGCATCCAGGGACCCTGTGGCGATCCACCGGCGGAGACCCGGAACGGCCCTTCCTTTCTTATGATTCGGTACTATTTTAAAGACTGCACCTTCCGGTGTCAACCGAAGGGAGCGCGATCCGCCTGCGCAAAAAATAACTCCCCCGCACGAAACCGTGCGGGGGAAATTATTTTGAACGATTTGAATTCTGCTCGAATTATTTGTGGATCGTAAGTTCTAGTTCAACTTATTTGCAGGCACCAGCAAAACCGGCAAGGGCATTGTTGAGAGCGCTTGCAGCGTTCGTAGAACCAGAGACAAGGTTACCAGCGGCTTCGCCAGCACCCTTGGCGTCAGCACCAGCAAGGCCGTTGTTCAGACCGTTGAGGAGGTCTGCGGAAGTGCTGGCAGCTTTACCTGCGGCATTGCTGAAAGCCTGAACGTTGCTATCGGTAAGAGTAGCATCGGTAACAGAAGCAGCAGCGTCAGCAAGCTTGGCAACGGAACCGACAGCCTGAGAAGTCATCTGAGAGACGACGTTCATGTCGATACCCATACCAGAGAAGACATCGTTGACAACGGAACCAATGCCGCCGGCGTTGATGTCAGTAAGAAGACCGTTCATGGTGTCACCAAGCGGTGCAAGGCCGTGAACGATACCGGCAAGATCGACAACCATGCCAGTGGCGGAACCAAGGATGGTGCTCAGGTAACCCATGAGCTCGCCAAGGTCGAGGCCGCTGAGACCGTTGAGAACACCGAGAAGGATCTCCAGCATTCTGGTCAGCTGCTCAGTAAGAACCGGCAGGTAAGTGGTTGTTTCGGTCAGTGCCGCAAACATGGTGTTCAGTCCGCCGAAGAAGTTCTTCAGGAACGGAACGAGAGTGTCGAGAATCGGATCCTGGTACTTGAGAAGTACGAACAGAAGGAAACCGCCAACGATGAGCATGCCGCCCGCAAGGACGAGAGCGATGATGGCAAGGATCAGTCTGATGTTGGATCTGCTTCTCAGCTTTTCTTGATAATCCAAGGACTTGGTCAGACGCTGCGCCTCAAGAGTGTTGGAGACTCTCATGAGAGCTTCGCCGATCATAGATTCCTCGGAGGAAATGGTGCGTCTCCTATCGTCCATTTCTCTCCCTCACTTTCACTAAAATTTTTTGAGCAGAAATAATTTCATCCACTTTCGTAGAAACTGGGTTGTTCCCGTTAGAAGAGACCGGGACAATTTCTAATCGTTAGTCATTATAGCACAATAAATTTACTTAAGGCAATAGATTTTGAGATTTTTAACAGGTGTAAACCCGCCGGCGATGTGCCCCTTTCCGTCCGGACTCCTCCCGGGGTACATCGCCCCTGTCTTTTTTGCGCAAATTCGACAATAAACTCCTTGAACGGGGTATTTATTTCTGTTATTATTAAATAAAGATGTAGGGTTTTTGCGGTCAATTTTCAGACGAAACAGACAGATTGCCGCAAAAACCAAACTTTTTCCAGAGGAGGGTGACGCTTATGGGCAAAACTCAGAACAATTTAGACCTCCCCGTTTACCTGTTCCACCAGGGAAACAACTCCAAAGCCTATGAGATCATGGGCTCTCACAAACTGCCGGGCACCGACCAGGTCGTGTTCCGTGTCTGGGCACCCCATGCCACCGCGGTCAGCGTCGTTGGAGACTTCAACGACTGGGACCCGTACAATCTTCGGATGGAGAAGATCTCCGACGGCATCTGGGAAGCCACAGCTCCGGAGGGCGCCATCGAGGAGTATTCGGCCTATAAATATGCCATCGAGGCCCGGGACGGCCGCACCATCATGAAGGCGGACCCCTACGGGTACCATATGGAAACGAGGCCCGGCACCGCGTCGAAGTTCTACGACATCGACAGCTGCTACACCTGGAACGACGACGAGTGGCTCGCGCACCGCGCCGCCACCCGCATCTACGACATGCCCGTCAACATTTACGAAGTGCATGCCGGTTCCTGGAAAGTCTATGAAGACGGGAACCTCTATTCGTACCGCGCTCTTGCGGACGAGCTGGTCCCCTATGTCGCCGACATGGGCTACACGCACATCGAGTTCATGCCCCTCTCCGAGTACCCCTTCGACGGGTCCTGGGGCTACCAGGTCTGCGGTTACTATGCCGCCACCTCCCGGTACGGCACTCCGGCCGACCTCATGTACCTCATCGACAAGTGCCACCAGAACGGCATCGGGGTCATCCTCGACTGGGTCCCCGCCCACTTCCCGAAGGACGCCTACGGCCTCTTCGAGTTCGACGGCGAACCCTGCTACGAGTACCCGGACCCCCGCAAGGGCGAGCACAAGACCTGGGGCACCAAGGTCTTCGACTTCGGCAAGACGGAAGTCCAGAGCTTCCTCGTCTCCAACGCCCACTTCTGGTTCGACAAGTACCACATCGACGGCATCCGTGTCGACGCCGTCGCGTCCATGCTGTACCTCAACTATGACCGCAAGGACGGCGAGTGGATCCCGAACGCCAACGGCGGTGTCGAGAACCTCGAAGCCGTCGCGTTCCTGCAGAAGCTCAACGAGTCCATCTTCCGGGAACGGGGCGACGTCATGATGATCGCCGAAGAGTCCACCGCGTGGCCCAACGTTTCGAAGCCCACCTCCATCGGCGGCCTCGGCTTCAACTTCAAGTGGAACATGGGCTGGATGAACGACGTCATCCGTTACTTCAACTTAGACGGTCTCAGCCGGAAGTACAACCACGACTGCCTGACCTTCTCCTTCTTCTACGCCTTCTCCGAGAACTTCGTCCTGCCCATCTCGCACGATGAAGTCGTCCACGGCAAAGGCTCCCTCATCAACAAGCATCCGGGCGACCCGTCCGACCCCGAGCAGTACGCCGAGAAGTTCGCCGGCGTCCGCTCCATGCTGGCCTACATGTACTCCCACCCCGGCAAGAAACTCCTCTTCATGGGCAGCGAGTTCGGCCAGTTCAGCGAGTGGAACTACAAGAGCCAGCTCGACTGGAACCTGCTCGACTACGACATGCACCGCAAACTGCAGGCGTACACGAGGGCCCTCAACAACTTCTATAAAGAGACCCCCGCGCTCTGGGAGATCGACTACAGCTGGGAAGGCTTCGAGTGGATCATCCCGGATGACAACGCCAACTCGGTGCTCGCCTACAAGCGGAAAGACCAGAACGGCGATGTGCTGTACTGTCTTCTGAACTTCACGAAAGTGAATCGCGAAGGCTACAAGATGGGTGCCGACGACGGCGTCTATGAAGTGGTCTTCGACACGGACGCTCCCGAATTCGGCGGCTCCGGCTGGTCCACCGGCGGCAAGGTCGAGTCCCTCGACGAGCCCATGCACTCCCAGGAGGCATGCCTCCAGCTGAACATCGCCGGCAACTCGGCCCTCTTCTTAAAGAAGGTCGCCGAGAAAGACCGCACCCCGAAGTGGTCCCCGGAACATTCCGGCAGCTTCGCTTACCCCCGTTCATAATTGTTTGAAAATAAAAATGTAGAAATCATCCAAAGGAGTCCTACTTATGGCACGTAAAAACGAATGCATCGCCATGCTGTTGGCAGGCGGCCAGGGAAGCAGACTCGGCATCTTGACCCACAAGATCGCCAAACCTGCCGTACCCTTCGGCGGAAAGTACCGGATCATCGACTTCCCACTGTCCAACTGTGTCAACTCCGGCATCTACACCGTCGGCGTCCTGACCCAGTACCAGCCCCTCGAGCTGAACGACTACGTCGGCAACGGCGAACCCTGGGACCTCGACCGCACTGACGGCGGTGTCCACATCCTGTCCCCGTATCAGCAGATCCAGGGCACAGACTGGTACAAAGGCACTGCGAACGCCATCTCCCAGAACATCCATTTCATCGACAAATACGACCCCGAATACGTCGTCGTCCTGTCCGGTGACCACATCTACAAGATGGACTATGCAGACATGCTTTCCTTCCACAAGAAACAGGAAGCGGCCTGCACCATCGCCATGCGCGAAGTCGAGTGGAAGGAAGCCTCCCGTTTCGGTCTCATGATCGTCAACGACGACGGCACCATCTCCGAGTTCGAGGAGAAACCCGCGAACCCGCGCAGCAACAAGGCCTCCATGGGCATCTACATCTTCACCTGGTCCAAGCTGAGAGAATACCTCATCGCGGACGAGAACGATCCCGAATCCTCCAACGACTTCGGACACAACGTCATCCCCGCCATGCATGAAGCCGGCGAGAAGATGGTCGCGTACCAGTTCGACGGTTACTGGAGAGACGTCGGTACCATCGAGAGCCTCTGGGAAGCCAACATGGACATCCTGTCCCCGGCTTCCGGCATCAACCTGAACGACCCACACTGGAAGATCTACGCGAGAAGCCCCTCGGCCGCTCCGCAGTACATCGCCGACGGTGCTGAGGTAGGCAACTCCATGGTCACCGAAGGCTGCTCCGTCGAAGGCAAGGTCGACTTCTCCGTCCTCTTCCCGAACGCCACCGTCGAAGAAGGCGCCAACGTCAAATATTCCATCATCATGCCGGGCGCCGTCGTCAAGAAGGGCGCGGACGTCCAGTATGCCATCGTCGCCGAGAACGCCGTCATCGAGGAAGGTGCCAAAGTCGGCGCCGGCCCCGATACCACCGACCCCGACAAGTGGGGCGTCGCGGTCATCGGCGAAAAGATCACCATCGGCAAGGACGCGGTCATCCCGGCCAATGTCATGGTCAATGAGAATGTAGAGGAGGGCACGAACTATGAGAGCAAATAATGTGCTTGGTATCATCCATTCGCAGGCCTACGATTCCACCATCCGGGAACTCACGACCATGCGGACGGTGGCCTCCGTCCCCTTCGGATGCCGCTATCGTTTCATCGACTTCCCCCTGTCCAATATGGTCAACGCGGGCATCACGGAAGTCGGCATCATCACCAAAGAGAACTATCAGTCCCTGATGGACCACATCGGTTCCGGCAAACCCTGGGACCTCGCCCGCAAACGCGAAGGCCTCTACCTCCTGCCGCCGTATAACACCGCTTCGTCGGTCGCCGCCGGCCGGAACAACCGGATCGACTCCCTGTACAGCAACCTCGACTTCCTGCGGAAATCCCGCCACGAGTATGTCGTCATCACCGACGCCAACGCGGTCTACAATTTCGATTTCCAGGATATGTTCAACTTCCATACCGAACAGGAAGCGGACATCACCATCGCCTACAAGCACGGCAAACTGCCGGCTCTCAAGAACATCCAGATCCTCAACATGGATGCGGACAAGAGAGTCAAGGACGTCACCATCGGCACCCCCGAGTCCGGCGATGAAGAAGTCGACTATTCCTTCAACATCTATGTCATGAGAAAGTCCCTTCTCGAGTACCTCATCCAGGGCGCCATCGCGCACAGCAAGACCTCCTTCTCGAAGGACGTCATCCAGGCGCAGGCCAATGAGGGCGACCTCAAGATCGTCGGCTACGAGATCGACGGGTTCGCAGAGATGATCGACTCTCTGAAGACCTACTACAAAGTCAGCATGGAACTCCTCGAGCCGGAGAACCGCAAGGCGCTCCTGAACCCGAAGAACCCCATCGCCACCAAGATCGCGGACAACGT
>JAFTZU010000124.1 GCA_017461005.1 Clostridia bacterium | reverse complement strand
GACGACCCGCGCGCGGATGTCCGCGGAACACTCCGAGGCGCCGCCCGCGAGGAGCAGGCGCTCCGGCACCGGCCGCACCCGGACATGGATGTCGATGCGGTCGAGGAAGGGCCCGGACAGCTTGTCCGCGTACCGGCGGATGTCCGACAGCGAGCAGGTGCAGACGCGGCCGTTCTCGCTGTACGGGACCCCGTAGTAGCCGCAGGGACAGGGGTTCATGGCCCCGATGAGCTGGATGTTCCCGGGGTAGGTGACCGTGGCCCGGTTGCGGGCGATCGTGATGCATCGGTCTTCGAGGGGCTGGCGCAGCGCTTCGAGGACCGGGCGGGCGAAGTGGGGCGTCTCGTCGAGGAACAGGACGCCGTTATGGGCGAGGGTGACTTCTCCGGGGGACGCCAGGGAGCCGCCGCCCGCCATCGCGGCGAGGGTGGCCGTGTGGTGCGGCGCCCGGAAGGGCCGCTCGACCATAAGGGGCAGGTCCTCCGGCAGGAGGCCGCCCACCGAATAGATGTTGGTGGTCTCAAGGGCCTCGTCGTAGGTCATCTCGGGCAGGATGCCCGGCAGGCGCTTTGCCAGCATGCTCTTGCCGGCGCCGGGCGGGCCGACCAGCAGGACGTTGTGGCCTCCTGCCGCGGCGATCTCGAGGGCGCGCCGTGCCTCCCGCTGCCCGATGACTTCCGAGAAGTCCGGAGCGTCCGCGCGGGCGTTCCGTTTCACCAGAGTTTCGAAGGGCACCGGTGCCACGGGCTCGATGCGCTTCTCCCCGCGCAGGTGCGCAAGAAGTTCCTCCACCGTGCGGACCGGATAAACGTCCATCGCGTCGCAGACCGCCGTCGCCTCTTTGGCATTGCCGGCCGGGATGAAGGCCTGTTTCATGCCCTTCTCCCGGGCGGTGATCAGCATGGGGAGGACGCCGCGGACCCGGCGTACATCGCCCCGGAGAGAGAGTTCTCCGAGGAACACCGCGGACTGCAGTTCCTCGAGTTTGCGTTCGAGGCTCTTCTGCCCCGAGATGATCTGCCGGTCGGCGAGCATCATGGCCGTGAAGATGGGCAGGTCGTAGATGGGGCCTTCCTTGCGGAAGTCCGCCGGCGCCAGGTTCACGGTGATGCGGCTGATGGGGAACTGGAAGCCGCAGTTTCGGACCGCGGAACGCACCCGCTCCTTAGACTCTGAAACGGCCGAATTCGGCAGACCGACGAGGTCGAACCGGGGCAGGCCGCTCGAGAGGTCCACTTCGACCGTCACGAGTTCCGCGGACAGGCCGCGCACCCCGGCGCTTTTTACACTTGCGTACATAAGAATGTCTCCTTTCTTACATACCCTGACAGCCGGCACGTTGGGGGGATGGAGACAAGGCCGCTCTCCGCCGCAGGGGTCGAGACCATTGTAGCGTATCTCGCCGGGAAATGCACACAGAGCATTTGACAGAGTCCGGACGGCGATTTACAATGCTGTTGTTCTAACAGGATCCCATACAAAAAGTGTACGATATATTTTAAGGAAAAGAGGGCCTTTTCATGAATAAGATGTTCACCAAAATAACAGCCATTATCCTTGCCATCCTCATGGCCGGCAGCGTCATGGTCGCCGGGTTCCAGATGTTCACGTAACCCTTGTATTTACGCCATTTTTTGATTGATATATCGCGCTAGTAAACTTTATTGTCATTCGGATTTATCGGTCGTTTTTTTATCCAAATATCATATGGTTCTTTTGTGCATGACGTTGATTGACACGTGACCGGATTTGAAGTATTTTAAACTCGTGTGTACGATTGCATACGGCAATTTTTTTCAAGTGAGGTTAAGAAGCATGTACGAAGACAAAACGCTTGTCTGCAAGGAATGCGGCAAAGAATTCGTATTCACTGCAGGTGAGCAGGAGTTCTATGCAGAGAAAGGTTTCGAGAATGAACCCCAGCGCTGTAAAGAGTGCCGGGACGCACGGAAACAGGCTGCCAGAGCCAACCGCGTCATGTATGACGCTGTCTGTGCAAACTGTGGCGCAGAGTGCAAAGTTCCGTTCAAACCGCGGGAAGACCGTCCGGTCTACTGCAGCGAATGCTTTGCCAGCATGAACGAGGCCCAGTAAGGCCCTGAAACAACATCGAAAAAGACCGTTCCCCCTGAGCGGTCTTTTTGATTTTCCGGTGTACTATTTTGGAAGAATCCGATATAATGAGGGATGAAAGGACGGTGGACTGCATGATCGGTCTCGGCACCTGGGCGTTCGAACTGAACACCCCGGTCTTCAAAGGAACACTTCACCTGACCATTTCCGACAAAGGCGGTCAGTACGATTTCAAACCGGAACTCCCCGGCTACAACGGGCCGCTGGAGTATGAGGTCCTCTCCGTGAAAGAGGAGGGCAACACCCTTTCCGGTGAACTCACGACCTCGTTCATCCCCATGAAGAAGCCGGTCAAACTGGCCATGACCTTCGCGGGCGACCGCTGCGCGGCCATCGCCAAAGTCCCGCTGCTCGGCAAAGTCAAAGTGCAGGGCAAGCTCATCGGAGGCGGCGGGCGGTGAATCGCCCCACCTGACGGGTAAACCGTTGTGTCCGGCATATGGCACAGCGTTTCCAATATCTGTATTCCAAGAAAGGATATTTTATCATGAAGTACGTATGCGATGTTTGTGGTTACATCTACGACCCCGAAGTCGGCGATCCCGATAACGGTATCGAAGCCGGCACTGCGTTCGAAGCTCTTCCTGAAGACTGGGTCTGCCCGCTTTGCGGCGTTGGCAAGGACGACTTCTCTCCGGAAGCGTAACGACTGCTTTACCACAGAATGAATGAGACCGGAAGGGCCCCGCGGCGCTTCCGGTTTTGTTTTTCTGCGGCGATGTACCCTTTGTTATTTTTAAGGGAGACATTGTAGAGTATTTGGAAACATGATAAAATGAAGGGCAGTATCCCGACGGGAGAGCACGTCGTTTTAAGGGGCGAAACAGTATGAGCAAAAGTGGATTATTGAAGTTCGGTGCCGTCGTCGGCGCCATTGCCGCCACCGTGGCGGGAACGGCCGCCATCGCGAATCGGTCCGCCGAACAGAATGAAGAGGCCCTGTTTGCCGGAGACCATCCGGAAAACACCGGATTCAGCCTCGGGAACCTCCCGGGACTCGACCTCCCGACCGCGGCGACGCCGGACAAGGCGGATACCGCGCAGGAGGACACGGTCGCGGACCTCGTCGCGAAAGCGCTGAGCGAGATCAACGAAGGGACCGAGGAGCAGAAGGCCGCCGCGCTGGAAGAAGCGAAGGCGAAAGCGGAGCTGATGGCCGACGAGGAGCGGATCGCCGCTGCCGAACGTGCCGCTGCGGAAGCCCGTGCCGCCGCCGAGAAGGCCGAACAGGAATTGAAGCGGATGGAGGCCGAGAAGGTCGCCGAAG
>JAFTZU010000123.1 GCA_017461005.1 Clostridia bacterium | reverse complement strand
CTCCGACGCAGGTCAAGGTCCTGCCCGTCTCCGAGAAGACCATGGAGTACTCTCAGCAGGTCTTCGCGGCGCTCCGCGACAAGGGCATCCGTGTCGTCCTCGACGACCGCGGCGAGAAGATCGGCTACAAGATCCGTGAAGTCCAGCAGGTCGACCGTGTCCCGTACATGCTCATCCTCGGCCCGAAAGAGTCCGAGACCGGCGACGTCTCCATTCGGAACCGTGCCGGCGAGACCGAGACCATGAGCCTCGAAGCTTTCACCGAGAAGGTCCTGAAAGAGATCGCCGACCGCGCATAAGCCCCTTGGCGATATACTGACGAACGAAACCGACCGCGCAGAAGCTCCTGCTTCCGCGCGGTCTTTCTGTTAAGAAAAAGATTCCCGTCCTTTTTCCCGATTGTTTATGTTTCACCCTCCCAAAATGTGTATAATAAAGAATAGCAACACACGACAAATCCACGAGGAGGGCAACCCATGAAACTTGGGATCATTTCCATCAACAGTCATACCAAAGTGCTGAACCCTGCATCGCCTCTCCATTCCTATGTGTTCCAGCAGTTCCTCAAAAAGAACGGGTATGACAGCACCATCATCGACTACAAGCCGGTCTACTACGGCAGTTCCGATGTCGCGGTCCGTGAGCCGCTCCTCTGGCGGGCACAGCGTCCCGGCGAGGATCTGAAAAAGCACGCGGAGGACCTGCGCCGCTGGTCGCTCCTGTACGAGGACCGCAAGGTGCGGTTCGACAAGTTCAAGGAGTTCGTCGACACCCACTATGTCCAGACGGACAAGTGCTACAACCCGAAACTCCTCGACGAGGAGGACCCGGGCTTCGACTGCTACCTGTGCGTGACCGACATCATCTGGAAGGACAACCCCGTCAACGGCTTCGACAAGGGCTTCACCCTGGCGTCGAAGTGCATGGAGGGGAAGAAGAAAGTCGCCTACACCGCGAGCCGCGGCGCGCAGAAGTACCACCCGGAGCGGGAGCAGGGACTTCTTGAACGCCTCGCCGACTTCGACTATATCTCCGTCCGGGAGACCAGCTTCAAAGAGTACCTCGAAGAGCTCCTCGGCAAGGAAGTGCCGGTCCTCTGCGACCCCATCTTCCTGATGGGCAAGGACTTCTATGAGGACCTCGCGAAGAGACCGGACTACGTGCCCGAAAAGGACTTCGTCGTCATCTACCTCGCCATGAACCAGAACAACAAGCTGGTCAAACTGGCGTCGGACTACGCGGAGCAGCACGGGCTCGAGCTCATCGAACTCAGTGAGTACCCCGACGATGCCAACATCCCCGAAGGCACCCACCACAAGGTCATCTACGACATCGGTCCCGACGAATGGCTCTGGTACCTGCTCCTCTCGACCATCAACTTCACGAACTCGTTCCACGCCTGCTGCCTGTCCATGATCTGCCACCAGAACTTCATCTCCGGGTTCCGCGGCGGCGACAAGGTCGACAACGTTCTGAACCTGTTCGACCTCGGTTTCCGCAAGGTCCACTCGGACAACGTGGCAGACCTCGAGAGCATCCCGGACATCGACTTCGATGCCGTCGACCAGAAGCTGGAGGCCTTCGCGAAAGAGGGCGCGGACTTCGTCCTGGGCGCGCTGAAAGACCTCGAGACCCGGGACCACAAGCCTCTCCTCACCGAAGAGGAACTGGCCACGCAGTCCAAAGCGCTGTTCGATCGCCATGAAGCGGTGCGCATCGCCGAAGAGGAACGCATCCGGGCCATCGAAGAGGAGAAGGCCCGCAAAGAGGCGGAAAAACAGGCCGCCATCGAGGCTGAAGAGCGGAAGCTCAAAACAAAGATCCGCCACGTCCTCGGCCGCATCCGCCGGGCCATGATCCGCTTCCTCGAAAGCTTATAAGCACAATAAAAAACAGACTCCGACTTCGGAGTCTGTTTTCTTTTTGTTTCGTTGTGGCGATTCACCGCACCGTGAAGCACAGCCATTCGCCGTCCGCCTTGCGGGAGACGACTTCGAAGCCGTTGGCGGCGAAGGCGTCGAGGACGTCCTGCTCCCGGGTGTTCAGGATGCCGGAGACGATGAAGACCGAACCGGCTTTCATGAAGTTCCGCGCAGTCTCGCAGAAGAGGACGATGATGTCCGCCACGATGTTCGCGACGACGATGTCGAAGGTCCCGGAGACCTGCTTCGCCATGTCCCCGCAGTGGTAGGTGAGGACGGGCTCCTCGAAGCCGTTGCGTCTGCCGTTCTCGACGGCGGTCTTGACGGCCAGTTCGTCGATGTCGACGCCCTCCGCTCGGGACGCGCCGAACAGCAGGGCCGCGATGGACAGGATGCCGCTGCCGCAGCCGAGGTCCAGGACGGTCTCACCGCCGTGTACATTCTCTTCGAGGGTCTGCAGGCAGAGACGTGTCGTCTCGTGGGTGCCGGTGCCGAAGGCGAGGCCGGGCTCGAGGTAGAGGACCTTGCGTTCTGTATTCGGAATGTTCTGCAGTT
>JAFTZU010000122.1 GCA_017461005.1 Clostridia bacterium | reverse complement strand
TTCCGCGGACAGGCAGACCGGGTGGCTCTTCAGACGGTTGGACGCCTTGACGGCCGTGACCTTTCCGTCGAGGGCTTCCTTCATCGCCTCAAAGAGGTTCTTGTTCTCCTCCGCGGTCTTCTCGAGGGCTTCCTTGTCCTCCTCGGTCTCGAGACCCAGGTCGTCATCGGAGACGGAGCGGAACTCCTTCTCGTCGTAGACGAAGAGCGTCCGGACGCAGAACTCGTCGACGTCCTCGGTCAGATAGAGGATCTCGTAGCCCTTGTCGGCGACCAGTTCGGTCTGGGGCAGCTGGGCGATCTTCTCGGGCGTCTCGCCGCAGGCATAGTAGATGTACTTCTGGTCTTCCTTCATCCGGCTGACATAGTCGTCGAGGGTCGTATACTTGCCGTCCTCAAAGCTCGAACGGAACAGGACGAGGTCGCTGAGTTCCCGGCCGTGCATGCCGTACTCCGCGTACGTGCCGTACTTGATCTGGATGCCGAAGGCCTCCCAGAACTGCTCGTACTTCTCGCGGTCTTTGCGGAGCATGGTCTTGAGTTCGTCGTGGATCTTCTTCTCGAGTCTCTTTTCGATGACCTTGAGCTGGCGGTCCTGCTGCAGCATCTCACGGGAGATGTTGAGGGACAGGTCCTCCGAGTCGACGAGACCGCGGACGAAGCGGAACCACTCGGGCAGGAGTTCCTTGCAGTTCTCCATGATCATGACGCCGGAGGCATAGAGCTTCAGGCCGACTTCATAGTCTTTCGAATAGAAGTTCATCGGGGCCTTGGCCGGGACGAACAGGAGCGCGGTATAGGTCGCGGCGCCTTCCGTCGCGGAACGGATGGTGAGCAGCGGGTCGTTGGCGTCATAGAAAGTGTCTTTGTAGAAGTTCGCGTACTCCTCATCGGTGACTTCGGACTTCTGCTTTTTCCAGATGGGGCTCATGGTGTTGAGCACCTTGACCTCTTTGACCTTCTCGTACTCGTCCTCCGTGCCCTCTTTGAGTTTCGCTTCGCTGCACGCCATGCGGATCGGGTAACGGATGTAGTCCGAGTACCGTTTGACGAGGTGTTTGATCTCATACTCTTCGAGGTACCGGGAGTAGCGCTCGTCGTCGGTGTCCTCCTTCATCGTCATGATGATGGTGGTACCGTGGCCGTCCCGCTCCGCTTCCTTGATGGTGTAGCCGTCCGCGCCGGTGGAGGTCCAGAGCCATGCCTGGTCCTCCCCGAAGGCCTTCGACAGGACTTCGACTTTCTGCGAGACCATGAAGGCCGAGTAGAAGCCGACGCCGAACTGACCGATGATGTCGATGTCCTCTGCCGCCTTCTCGTCGTCCGCGCCTTCCTTGAAGAGGCCGGAACCGGACTTCGCGATGGTGCCGAGGTTGTCCGCCAGTTCGTCCTTCGTCATACCGATACCGTTGTCGGTGATGGTCAGGGTCCGGGCGTCTTTGTCCGCCGAGATCTCGATGGCAAAGTCGCTCCGGGACAGGCCCGTGATGTTGTCCGTCAGGGACTTATAGTAGAGTTTGTCCATGGCGTCGCTCGCGTTGGAGATGAGCTCGCGCAGGAAGATCTCCTTGTTCGTGTAGATGGAGTTGATCATGAGGTCCAGAAGACGTTTGGACTCCGCTTTGAATTGTCGTTTAGCCATACTGTGTTACTTCCTTTTGCATGCATGGGGGCGATGTACCCCTTCTGCGTAAATTTAGCACTCTTTTCCAAAGAGTGCTAATCTAACTAGTATTATATCTCTTTATAATAAAAAAGCAAGGGCTTTGCGAACGATTTTTCGCAAAGCCCTGTGGATTTTTCTGAAGCACGACCAGGTTGTGGTCGGTGTTGCGGAATTGGATGCAGTTATGCGCCGTAGCCGAGGCGGAAGGCCTTGAGGTTCTGTTCGAGGAACTTCTCGGGGACCGTGTTTTTGATGGTCTCTTCCCAGACGGACTGTTCGATGTCCGTGTTCTTCGCGACGACACCGATGAGGGCCACGTTCGCGGCCTTCGGGGTACCGGCTTCCACGGCGAGGCTCAGAGCGTCGACGGGCTGGACATCCACACCGAGGTCTTCGAGCTGACCGAGGACGTTCTCGGGGTAGACGGCGGCGCCGGTGATGACCGGCATCGGGTCCATCTGCTGGGTGTTGACGATGATGCTGCCGCCCTTCTTGAGGTAGGGCAGCCAGCGGGCCGCTTCGAGTTCTTCGAAGCTCATGATGATGTCCGCTTCGCCCTTCTCCACGATGGGAGAGGCGACCTTGTCGCCGTAACGGACGTACGTGACGACGGAGCCGCCGCGCTGGGACATGCCGTGGACTTCGGAGATCTTGACGTCATAGCCTTTGGCGAGGAGAGTGCGGCCGAGGAGACGGGACGCGAGGAGCGTGCCCTGGCCGCCGACGCCGACGATGAGAATGCTTCTGGTCATGGTCAGTCTCCCTCCTTGATGGCGTCGAATTTACATAAGGGTTTGCACATGCCGCAGCCGACACACTGGGTGAAGTCGAAGACCGACTTCTTGTCCTTCATGCTGATGGCCGGGCAGCCGATCTTCATGCAGGCCTTGCAGCCGACACACTTGTCGGGGTCCACAAAGAAGGGTTTGCGCTGTTTCGCGCGGACTTCCTTCAGGAGGACGCAGGGTATTCTCGAGATGATGACCGACGGGGCATCGACTTCCAGTTCGGCCTTGATGGCTTCTCTGGTGGCGGCGATGTCATAGGGGTCGACCACGAGGACGCGCTCGATGCCGACGGAGTGGGCCAGGGCCTCGATGTCGATGGCCGTGGTCGGGTCGCCGTTGATGCGTTTGCCGGTGGTCGGGTTCTGCTGGTGACCGGTCATGCCGGTGATGGAGTTGTCGAGGATGATGATCTTCGAGTTGCTCTGGTTGTACGCCGCGTTGATCATGCCGGTGATGCCGGAATGGACGAAGGTGGAGTCACCGATGACGGCGACGGACGTCTTCGCTTCGTCAGGGCGGATCTTGTTGCGGCCGTGGAGGGCACTGACGGAGGCACCCATGCAGATGGTGGTGTCCATCATGCTGAGGGGCGGCAGCGCGCCGAGAGTGTAGCAGCCGATGTCGCCGCTGACCATGACGTTCAGCGGTTTCAGAGCGCTGAAGAGGCCGCGGTGCGGGCAGCCCGGGCACAGTGCCGGCGGGCGAGGCGGGATCTCCATGTCGGTGGTGAGGTACTCGGCCTCTTCCCCGAGGATGACCTTCTTGATCATCGCCTGCGAGTATTCGCCCTTCAGGTCGAAGAGTTCCTTGCCCCTGCACTCGATGCCGAGGACACGGACGTGCTCCTCGATGACCGGGTCGAGCTGCTCGAGGACGTAGAGGGTGTCTACGCCTTCGGCGAACTTCTGGATGAGATTCGTCGGCAGCGGGTTCACGCAGCCGAGTTTGAGCTAGGAGACTTTATCGCCCAGCGCCTCTTTGGCGTACTGGTAGGTGATGCCGGCGGCGATGACACCGATCTTCCTGTCGTTCCATTCGATGGCGTTGATGGAAGCGGTCTCCGCCCACTC
>JAFTZU010000121.1 GCA_017461005.1 Clostridia bacterium | reverse complement strand
GGCTTTTGGTGACCTACGCAAACAGGAAAAAGCAAGGATGCGTAGGTTGTTTGCTCCAAACAATGCTTTTTCTGCCCAGCGAGAAAGCCGGAAGGGGTAGGGGTCCGGGGACAGGGGAAGGTGGCTTTCTCTCACACTCTTTGACTCCCCCTTCCCCGGGAAATCAGCTCGACAAATTCAGATTGATGGGCTCAACAAAAGAAAAAGCTCCGCTTCTGCGGAGCTTTTTGTGTTGGTGGATTTGCCCGGTGTTTATGCGTTCGCTCAGTTCGCGAATTCGCCTTCCAGGGCGTCGAGGGTGCAGGAGCCCGCGATGGACTTGCGGATCTCGGCGCGCAGCGGCAGGACGGAAGCCCGGGAGACCGACAGTTCGTCGATGCCGATGGCAAGGAAGGTCGGGAGGAGTTCGGTGTCTGCGCCGAGTTCGCCGCAGATGCCGATCCAGATGCCCTCGGCGTGGGCCGCGTCGGCAGCCTGCTTCAGTGCGCGCAGGACGGCCGGATGGTGCGGGTCGAAGAACTTGCCGAGGTCGTTGGCCTGACGGTCGCAGGCCAGGGTGTACTGGGTGAGGTCGTTGGTGCCGACGGAGAAGAAGTCGACTTCCTTCGCGAGGTCTCTCGCCATGAAGACAGAGGCCGGGGTCTCGATCATGATGCCGAGCTCGGTGTCCGCATTGTAGGGGATGCCTTCCTCGTCGAGTTCTTTCATGACGGCGGCGCAGGCTCTCTTACATTCTTTGACTTCCCAGACGGAGGTGATCATCGGGAACATGATGGCGACCTTACCGTAAGCGGATGCACGGTACAGAGCGCGAAGCTGGGTCCGGAAGACTTCCGGACGGTTGAGGCAGATACGGATGGCGCGAACACCGAGGGCCGGGTTCTCTTCCTTCTGCATGTTGAAGTAGTCGACCTGCTTGTCGGCGCCGATGTCGAGGGTCCGGATGATGACGCGGGCGCCGTCCATGGCCTCGGCCACGGCCTTGTAGGCTTCGAACTGTGCGTCTTCGGTCGGATAATCGTCAGCGGCGAGGTACAGGAACTCGGAACGGAAGAGGCCGATGCCACGGCCGTCGTTGGTCTTGACGGCGGAGACGTCTTCCGGAGAACCGATGTTGCAGTACAGCTTGATCTTCTTGCCGTCGAGGGTGACGTCTTCCTGGCCGATCATGGTCTGCATGAGCTCTTTGAGTTCCGCCTGCTTCTTGGCCTTCATCTCGAGGCCTTTCAGGGTGATCTCGTCGGGGTCGAGGACGATCTGTCCGGTCTCGGCGTCGATCCAGCCTGCACGGCCGTTGTACTCGTCGGTCAGTGCATCGCCCAGGCCGCAGATGGCGGGGATGCCCATGGTGCGGGCGAGGATGTCGGTGTGGGAGGTACCCGAACCGCCCTGGAGCGCGAAGCCCAGGATGAGGGACTTGTCGAGCTGAAGGGTCTCGGACGGAGCGAGGTCGTCCGCGCAGAGGATGACGGGGACGTCGGAGTCGATGCCGCCTTCGACGACGCCCATCAGGTTGTTGAGAAGTCTCTGGGTAATGTCTTTGATGTCCGCGGCACGGGCGCTCATGTAAGCGTCGTCCATGGCGGCGAACATGGCGGCGAAGGTGTCGCCGGCGGTGCGAACGGCATACTCCGCGTTGCACTGTTCGGACTCGAGGCAGTCGTTGATGCCTTCGACATAGTCGTCATCGTCGAGGAACATGGCATGGGTCTCGAAGACGAACGCGGCGTCGTCGCCGGCCTCTTCGCGGCACTTTTCAGCGAGGGCCATCAGCTGAGCAGCGGATTTCTCTTTTGCTTCGGCAATGCGGGCCTTTTCCGCTTCAACGTCTTTGCCGGTCTCTTTGACGATAGTGGTGTCCGGTTTCTGCAGGAAATAGAGCGGGCCTTCCGCAATGCCTTTGGAAACGCCTTTCCCCTGTAATAAGATCATGTGGTTTGCCTCCTTTGCTGTGGCGATTGACATGGGAAACAAAGGAGCGCTCGCCCGGAGTTCCGGCGCGGGCGCTCCCCATAGTGTTTTACTTACAGATTCTCTTTGAAGAATGCTTCAAGAGCTGCGATAGCAGCATCTTCGTCGCCGCCTTCGACACCGATGGTGACTTCATCGCCGGCTTTGACACCGAGGTTCATGAGTTTCATGAGCTGGGTGGCTTTGACGGTCTGGTCGCCCTTGGTCAGGGTGACAGCGGAGTCAGCAAAGGACTTGGCAAGCTGAGCCAGCATGCCGGCCGGACGAGCATGGATGCCGATGGGGTCCGTGATTGCATAGGTGAACTGTTTCATGTTGAATTCCTCCAAAAGAATTATTGCAATAAAATTATATCCTGTTTTATGCCATGGCGGGAGCTTCGGCGGGGGCAGCGACGGCGTCGCCTTCCTGCTCGGCTTCCGGATGGATCTCTACTGCTTCATAGTCGTCCGCGTTGGTGAGGAGAACGACGACCATATCCGGATGGCCGGCGGCTGCGATCTTCGCGCGGTCGAACTTCATGAGGGGCTGGCCGGCCTTGACTTCGTCGCCGGTCTTGACGAGGCAGTCGAAGCCGTCGCCGTTCATTTCGACGGTGTCGACGCCGACGTGGATGAGCAGTTCCATGTCGCCCGCACCGGTGATGCCGATGGCGTGCTTGGAGTCTGCGACGGAAGAGATGGTGCCGTCATAGGGAGCGAAAACGGTTTCACCGGTCGGGTTGATGCCGACGCCGGTGCCGAGGATGCCGGACGCGAAGGTCGGGTCGGGGATGTCGGTGTAGGGGACCGCGTTGCCCTTGACGGGAGCGTTGATGTCGCCTGCTTCGCAGGTGATGACGGGAGCCTCGGTCTGAGGAGCCTGAGCGGCCATCTCATCGAGAGCTTTCTGCTCTTTCTTGGAGACCGCGTCTTCCTTCCAGACGACTATGGTCAGGGCGAAGGCGACGCCGGCGGCGATGAGCAGCTCAATGGTGTAAACCAGCGGATGGTTGATGGTCAGGAAGCCCGGGATACCGGTGACACCGTAAGCGGTGGCGCCGAGGGTATTGCCGGTGAGGGTGCCGTAGATGGATGCGAAGAACGCACCGACGGCGCCGCCGATCATACCGCAGACGAAGGGTTTCATGAACCGGAAGTTGATACCGAAGATGGCGGGCTCGGTGATGCCGAGGGAAGCGGACAGAGAGGACGGAAGAGCGACCGCGCGGGTCTTCTTCTTGTGGGTCTTGACCGCGACTGCAAGGCAGGCGCCGAACTGAGCGAAGTTGGCGGCGGAGGCGACGGGCATCCAGATGTTGAGGCCTGTCTCACCAAGCATACCGGCTTCGATGATGTTGTACATATGGTGGAGACCAAAGACGACGGTGACGGGGTAGATGGCACCCATGAGGAATGCGCCGACGCCGTAGCCGACGGTGATGAGCCACTTCGCGAAGGCGAGGATCCAGGTCTCGACGAGGGCGAAGACCGGGCCGATGACGGTCATGGTCAGGAACGCCGTGCAGAGGACCGTGGTCAGCGGGACCACGAAGAGGTCGAAGGTCTCAGGTACGTGTTTGTGCAGCCATTTCTCGATCTGTGACATGATCCAGACCGCGATGATGACGGGGATGACGTGGCCCTGATAGCCGTGGGCCGGGATGGAGAAGACCTGCCAGCCGGCGATCTTGAGGCCGCCGAACAGAGCCCAGGTCTCATACCCGTCCGCAATGTTCCATGCGTTGACGAGCGAGGGGTGGATCATGAGCATACCGATGACGGCGCCCAGGAACAGGTTCCCGCCGAAGACACGGGCCGCGGAAATGGCGACGAGTGCGGGCAGGAAAGTGAATGCGGTGTTCGATACGGTGTCCAGGAACTGGAACCATGCGGAACCGTTGAAGGCGGGGATGGCTTTGCCGAGGAACTCGACAAGACCCATCATAAGACCGGAAGCAACGATGGCGGGAAGGATCGGGACGAAGACGTCGCCGAGGGATTTCAGCATCTTCTTCCAGATCGGCATCTTGGAGGCGGCC
>JAFTZU010000120.1 GCA_017461005.1 Clostridia bacterium | reverse complement strand
GACCCCCGGCGGCACCGGTTCGGACGTGACCGGCGTCTCTGGCCTGACCATCCACGCGACAAAGACCAAGAGCAGCATCGCTTACCGGCTCTTCCCGGAACGGGCTCTGGTGGCCGCGAAGTATCTGGAGCACGCTCCGGTGAAGGTCCTCCACAACACGGCGATGGACGCTCTGTGCCATCTCTGCGAGAGCTATATCAACTCCTCCGCCACCGACTACAGCCGCATGTGCGCGGTCAAGGGCCTGGAGGTCTGGAGCCGCAGCAAGGCGTTCCTGACGGACGCCTCCGCGGAAGCGACCGCCGAGACATACGCGGACCTCATGCGGGCCTCCACCTTTGCCGGCATGGCCATCGCCCAGACCGGCACTTCGCTGCCCCACGGTCTCAGCTACGGCCTGACCTACTACCTCGGCGTGCCCCACGGGCAGGCCTGCGGCCAGTTCCAGGCGGGCTACCTCGCCGAGGCGGACCCGGCGGACGCGGAGCGGGTCGTGAAGACGGCCGGCTTCGAGAGCATCGAGGACCTGAACGAGTTCTTCGTCAAGTCCTGCGGCATCGTCGACGTCCCGGAGGACACTCTGGAGGCCATCGTGGCACAGCTCGCCGCGAACCCGGCGAAGCTGAAGGCAGCGCCCTTCGCGGTCGATGAGGACGTCCTGCGGCGCATCGCCCACTATAACAGCAAATAACCCTGACGAAACCCTGGAGGCAGACCAATGCCATCAAAACTAAGGCAGTTCATTGACGGGGAGGACATGTCGGTCATTCTCCGTCAGGAAGAGGACCTGGGGGCCACGGATTCCTACCGGAAGATCCCGGCGGTGAACGCGCCCCTCGAACAGGGCCTGACTGCGCAAGAAGTCCGGGAACGCAAACAGAACGGCTACGCCAATGTGAGCGGCGAGTCGAACACGAAGAGCGTCCCGGAGATCATCAAAAGCAACGTATTCACCTACTTCAACGGCATCTTCATCGTGCTCGCCGTGCTCATGTTCGCGGTGGGCGCCTGGAAGAACTGCGCGTTCCTGTTCGTCGTCGTGACCAACACGCTCATCGGCATCATCCAGGAACTGCGGTCGAAGCATGCCGTCGACAAACTGACCATCCTGGCGGAGGGGAAAGTCACCGCCATCCGGGACGGCCGGAAAGTGGAAGTCCCCACCAGTGGACTGGTCCGGGACGACATCGTCGAATTCAAGAACGGCGACCAGATCTGTGCCGACGCCGTCGTGCGGGCCGGGGAGATCGCCGTCAACGAGGCGCTCCTGACCGGTGAGTCGGACGCCATCCCCAAGACGCCGGGGGAGACCCTCAAGTCGGGCAGTTCCTGCACGTCCGGCCGCTGCTACGCGCAGCTGACCCGGGTGGGCAGCGAGTCCTACGCGTCCCGTCTGGCGGCACAGGCGAAGAGCAACGTGGAAGCGGCCAAGTCCGAAATGATGCTCTCGCTCGACAAACTCATCAAATTCATCGGCATCGCGCTCGTCCCGATCGGCATCGCGCTGTTCATCAGCCAGAAGGTGAAGGCGGACCTGACCGTGTCCGAGAGCATCGTCTCGACGGTCTCGGCCCTCATCGGCATGATCCCCGAAGGCCTGTACCTCCTGACCAGCGTCGCCCTCGTCCTGAGCGTCATGCGGCTCTCCCGCCGGAAAGTCCTCGTCCGGGACATGAACTGTGTCGAGACCCTGGCCCGGGTCGATACCCTCTGCGTCGACAAGACCGGTACCATCACGGAGCCCGGTATGGACGTCGACGAGCTCGTTTGTCTCGACCCGAAGCGTTTCCCCGAAAACATCGTCCGGGAGATGCTCTACGCCTACTACGGCACCATGGATGCCGACAACGACACCGCGGTGGCGATGAACGCATACTTCCGCGACAGCGACGAAGCAAAGGCGTACGCCTCCGACCGGTTCCAGCCGACGCAGGTGGTGCCCTTCGCCTCCGAGACGAAGTGGTCCGCGGTCACCTTCGGTCCGGCGGACACGTTCCTCATCGGCGCGCCCGAATTCATCCTGAAAGAACATGCGCCCATCGTCACGGAGTACGCGAAACCCTGGACCTCGAAGGGCATGCGTGTCCTGCTGGTCGCTTACCACAGAGGCCCGGTCGTCGACGCGACCGGCCGCCCGTACGTCGACCCGAACCGGGTCGAACCCGTCGCCTTCGTCTGCATCCTGAACCGGATCCGGAACCAGGCGCCGGAGACCTTCTCGTACTTCGCCGAACAGGGCGTCACGGTCAAGGTCATCTCCGGCGACAACCCCGTCACGGTCTCGAACGTGGCGAAGCAGGCGAACATCGAGAACGCGGAGAACTTCGTCGACGCGACGACGCTGGACACACCGGAGAAACTGGAAGACGCGGCCACCCGCTACACGGTGTTCGGCCGCGTGACGCCGCAGCAGAAGCTTGCCCTCGTCAAAGCCTTGAAAAAGGCCGGCCACACGGTCGCCATGACCGGCGACGGCGTCAACGACGTCCTCGCTCTGAAGGAAGCCGACTGCGGCATCGCGATGGCTTCAGGCAGCCAGGCCGCGTCGCAGATCTCCAAGCTGGTGCTGCTCGACTCCGACTTCGCCTCCATGCCGTCCATCGTGGCGGAGGGCAGGCAGGTCATCAACAACATCCAGCGCTCGGCTTCGCTGTTCCTCGTCAAGAACATCTTCTCGTTCCTGTTCGCGATCCTCACGCTGTTCATCGCCTTCCCGTACCCGCTGCTGTCGAACCAGATGTCCATCATCAGCGCGCTGACCATCGGCATCCCCGGTTTCTTCCTGGCGCTGCAGCCGAACGCGACCCGCATCCGGGGCCGGTTCCTGCCGAACGTCCTGTTCAAGGCTGGTCCCGGCGGGCTGACCGACGTCCTGCTCATCCTCGGCGTCGAATTCTTCGCCTTCGTGTTCCGCTTCGAACTGCCGGAACTCTATTCGGTGTCTCCGGTCGTCATGCTGGCGGTCGGCATCGTGTTCCTCTACATGATCAGCCGTCCGGTCGACCGCTACCGCCTTACCATCTGGGCGCTCATGGCGGTGGCCTCGCTCATCATGGTGCTCGTGGTCCCGTACTCACCGTTGCGCGACTGGGTCTATATGGAACCGATGACGACCCGCACGGTCCTCGTCACACTCATCTTCGTCGCACTGGCGTACCCCACCATGTGGGTGCTCATGAAGGCCTTCGACAAGGCCCGGGAACTCGTCGAGTCCCGCCGAAAATAACAGACAAAACGCAAAAGCACTGCAGGCTCCTGCCCGCAGTGCTTTTTCATTGAACCATTTATCAGTTTGATTCAGATGCCCCTTTTTGGACACTTCGCCTGGAATGACAGTTTACATCGCGCCCAGAGGGGCGTAACATGCCATCTATATATGAACTGGAAAGGAAGGACCGGCTTTGGACCTCAAAGAAAAAGCGGGAAATGTGTTTGAACGGGAAGCGTTGCGACGGGAACTGCAGGCGATGCTGAGCGATTATCTGGAGGACAGGGAAGTCCGGGCGCTCAGCTGGAACGAACTGCTCTACATCTTCCTGACCAGCGCGGTGTTCGGAAGCCTCGTGGAGTCTCTCTGGTGCCGTGTGTCGAACGGCTTCTGGGAGCGCCGGACGTCGGTGCTGTTCGGCGACCTGAGCTTTGCGGAGGCGATCGGCGGGACCTTCCTCACGGTAGTCCTGCGAAACGATCTCGACGCGAAACCTGGCGACATCTTCGTCAAGTCCCTGTTCTGGGGGACCGTGCTCGAATACATCATGTCCTGGGGCGAGGAGACGTTCACCGGGTACCGCTCCTGGGACTACTCGGACCGGGCCTTCAACCTGAACGGACGGGTCTGCGCACTCTATTCCGGGTTCTGGGGCGCCCTCGGGGTCGCCTGGGCGAAACTGATCTATCCCGGTCTCCGGGAGGTCTACGACAAGTTCCCGGAGCGCGTGCATACGCCGATCGCCAAAACGGTGATCCCGCTGCTGATCGCCGACATCGTGGTGTCGAGCATCGCAAAGGATCGGTTCACGGACCGCCGGGCCGGGGTCCCGGCCGCCAACGCCTTCGATGAATGGGTGGATGCCCACTTCCCGGACGAGATGATCATCCGGGCCTACCCGAATTCCGTGAAAGTGGACCGGGACGGCAATGCGGAAGCCGACACCCTGAACGGGACCAACGCGAGAGCACTGGAAGAGGATACTCTGAAAGCCAAGGTCAAAGCCCTGGACCACATGAGTGAAGAAGAAAAGGCAGAGTGGCTCGAAGCGCTTCTGCTCTCCCTTCAGGAGAGGACCCATGCGGTCGAGACCGCTGTACAGCAGCTCGGCCATCACTGAGAAAGAGAGGACACGATGAAAGTTCTGATCATGGCAAACGGCACCGGCGGCGGACATCTGGCAGCGGCCAGTGCCCTGCAGGAAGCCTTTGAACAGCGCGGACATGAAGCGACCGTCATGGACCCGTTTTCGCTGCTCGGCGATGTTCGCGGACGGCTGAAGAGCGGGTTTATCAACAACCTCTACATTCGCTCGGTCCAGTTCGTGCCGCACCTGTTCGGTTTCGTCTACCGTCTTGGGGCGATGTACTGGCGTCTGTTCCGAAACGTCCCGCAGGTGAAGTCCCCGGTGTACTACAGCAACCGGAGCGTCTGGAAACCGCTGGAAGCATTGTTTGAAAAAGAGCAGTACGATGCGGTCCTGACGACGCATCTGTACCCCGGTGAAATCATGGCCGGCATGCGCGCGCACGGGTACAAGGTCCCGCCGACCTACTGGATCTCAACGGACTACGACTGCATCCCGTTCACGGAGGAGGCAGCCTGTGACCATTACATCATCGCGCACCCGGAACTGGTCCCGGACTACCTGCACTGGCACATCCCGGAGGAGCGCATCCATCCGCTCGGCATCCCGGTCCGCACAAAGTTCGCCGAGCCGGCGACCCGGGAACAGGCGAAGCGTGAGCTGGGCCTGAACCCCGACAAGCATTATTTCCTGATCTCCGGCGGCAGCGTCGGGTCCGGAAAACTGGTGGAGGCGGTCACGCTGCTGGCCACTCATTACAGAGACCGGGAGGATGTGGAGTTCATCGCCATCTGCGGAAAAAACGAATGGATCTACCGGCAGATGAAAAAGCTGTTTTCCCACAAGGTCCACATGCTGAGGCACACGGACCGGATGGCCGAATACATGCGTGCCTGCGATGCCGTCATCACGAAACCCGGCGGCCTTTCTTCGACCGAAGCGGCGGTCACCGGGACGGCGCTCATCTTCATCTCGCCGATCCCCGGAGGACCGGAAACGGCGAATGTCCGGTTCTTTGAACGACACGGCATGGCCATCTACGCCGAGACCGTCGCACTGGAACTGACGGACCTCGTGCAGGAATTGCTGTCACAGCCTGCCGAGGTGGAACAGATGGCCCGCCATCAGCAGGAGACCGTCAACGCACATGCGGCAGCGGACATCGTTTCGTTCGTGGAAAACACCTGTGCCGCGAAGGCGACATAAACATATGTGAATGCTTTTTCGGAACCTCGTTGCGACGGGGTTCCTTTTTGTCGTTTACAAGTGTACATTCGCTATATTTTGTGGAGTTGTTCCTTGTTTTATACAACATAGAATGTTATAATTTAGTGATTATAATTTCCTGACACATTCCCGGAGGAATCCTGATGTATAAAAAATCGGTCTTTTCCTGGCTGAAGCACTGGGACTTCATGCTGCTCGACTCCATCGTCATGCAGCTGAGCCTCATGGTCGCCTACGCCATCTTCAAGGGGAGCCTCGTCTACACGTCGGACGTGTACCGCATCGTGGCGCTGTCGCTGTTTGTTTCACAGTTCCTCGTGGTCTTCTTCCTGCAGACCTTCAAGAACATCCTGAAACGAGGGTACTATCTCGAATTCGTGGCAGCTACGAAGCACATCATCGCCGTGGTCCTCGTCGACCTGGCCATGCTGTTCTTCCTGCACTACTCCGGCCTGTTCTCCCGTAAGATCTACGTGACGATGGTCCTCATCTACTTCGTTCTGTCGTACCTCGTCCGTATCGGACACAAACGGTTCCTCTACAAGACGAACAAGGTGACCGAAGGCAACCGCTCCGTCGTCATCATCAGTACGTCGGCCATGGTCGACAGCATCGTCGAGAACTTCAGCCTGCCCCAGTTCCACAACTTCAAGATCGTCGGCGTCCACATCATGGACGAAGTCGCTCCCTTCCGGAACTTTGGCGATATACCTGTCCTCGGCGCAGACGACGATGTGCTCGATTTCATCTGCCACGGCTGGGTCGATGAAGTGTTCATCCGCGTGCCGGAAGATGTGTCTGTTCCGAAGAAACTGACCGACGAGCTCATCACGATGGGCATCACGGTCCACAACTGTCTCATCACACCGGAAGACTTCGGCACCGCCTACGTCGAACGGTTCGGTAACTACACGGTCCTCACGAACAGTGTCAAGATGGTCACGTACCAGCAGATGTTCTACAAGCGCATCCTCGACATCATCGGCGGCATCGTCGGTACGCTGATCACGATCCTGATCGCCATCTTCATCGGGCCGATCATCTTCATCAAATCGCCCGGACCCATCTTCTTCAAGCAGACCCGCATCGGCCGGAACGGCAAGAAGTTCAAGATGTACAAGTTCCGCAGCATGTACATGGATGCGGAAGAACGCAAGAAAGAATACATGGCCCAGAACAAGATGGACGGGCTCATGTTCAAAATGGACGACGACCCCCGTATCATCGGCTCCGAGAAGAAGGGGAAAGACGGAAAGCCGAAGGGCATCGGAAACTTCATCCGGAACACTTCGCTCGACGAGTTCCCGCAGTTCATCAACGTGCTGAAAGGGGACATGTCCATCGTCGGTACCCGCCCGCCCACAGTGGATGAGTGGGAACAGTACGACCTGAAGCACCGGGTCCGCATGAGCATCAAGCCCGGCATCACGGGCCTCTGGCAGACCAGCGGCCGGTCGAAGATCACCGACTTCGACGAAGTCGTCCGGCTGGACTCCGAGTACATCCAGAACTGGGACCTCGGGTCCGACATCAAGATCATCCTGAAAACGATCGTCGTCGTTCTGAAACGGGACGGCGCGGAATAACATAGAGAGGAAATGAACTATGGCAAAACGTGACAAGTCGACTCACCGTTCGTCCGCAGACTTCCTGCTGGCTTCGGGCAACGACGTCCCCTTCAACTATGTGGAATCGTTCAAGTCGCTCCGCACGAACCTGAACTTCATCGCCGCGACGGAGAAGCTCAACACCTTCATCCTGACGAGCGCCATCCCCGGCGAAGGGAAGTCCAATACGGCGATCAACCTCGCCATCACTCTGGCGGAGGACAACAAGAGCGTCGTGGTCGTCGACTGCGACCTGCGCAAACCGTCTTTGAACCGGTACCTGAAACTGGGCCGGCACTTCAAGGGCATCACGGACATCCTGACGGAAAACGCGACGGTGGAAGATGCGCTCATCCAGTTCGAGGACCTGGGCATCCATGTCCTGACGGCCGGTGCCGTTCCGCCGAACCCGTCTGAGATGCTTTCCTCCGAGCCCATGAGCAAACTGGTCGAAGACCTGAAAGCGGCATTCGACTACGTCATCCTCGACACTCCGCCGGTCTCGGTCGTCACCGACGCCGCCATCCTCGGCCGCTATGCCGACGGCGCCATCCTGTGCGTCCGTTCCAACTTTGCGCCGAAGGAGACCGTCCAGCTCGCCAAGGAGCGTCTGACAGCCGTTGGCGTCCGCATCCTCGGCGTCGTCCTCACCGGTTTCGACGCGAAGAACGATGCGAAGTCCTCGGCATACTCCTACACCTACGAATACGAGTACAAGAGCTCTGATAAGAGCAAGAACAGTAAATAACGACTATGACTGACCTGCATTGCCATCTGCTGCCCGGCATCGACGACGGCGCGAAAGACATCGACATGTCTTTGGATCTGCTCCGGCAGGAGCGGAACCAGGGCGTGACCAATATCGTCTTCACGAGCCACTTCCGACCGGACGAAGAAGACCTTCACGAATTCCTGAAGAAGCGGAACCGCGCCTTCGGGTCTCTCATGAAGACCCTGGAACAGATGGACGGGTTCAACTTTTCCTATAAGCTCGGCGCGGAGGTCTATTTCTCGCCGAAGCTCGATGAACTGGATGTCGGGCTCCTCTGCTATACGAGGACACCGTACATGCTGATGGAGTTCTCGTTCACGAGAGAACCGGCGTTCCTCGACCGGGTCCTTTTTGACCTGCAGACAAAGGGCGTCACCCCGATCATCGCCCACATCGAACGGTATGAATGGTTGAAGGACCGGCCGGATATCATTTACAACTGGGCGAACTCCGGCATCATCATCCAGTCCAATGCGGGACCGCTCCTGCGGGAAGGAGAGACCGCCCGGTACATCTCGATGCTCATCGAGCACAACATCGTCAAGGTGCTGTCCTCCGATGCGCACCACCCGGAACGCCGCCCCGTCGACCTCGGCTCCGGCCTCATGTATGTGTCCCAGAACCTGGGGCAGGAAAAGGCCCGGGAGCTTCTTCAGAACGGCAATCGGATCTTCCGGGGAGAAGATGTCATCGACAACCCGCCCACCATGCCGAAACGCCGTCTAGGCAAATGGGTCTGATCCACAAATACACGAAAGGTAGTTTTTTCGCCCTATGGCAGAACAGAAAAAACCGACTCCGGTAAAACCGAAAAAAACAAGCGCCGTCTCCGAGTCCGGGGAACGGCGTGTTGTGCTGTCTGCCAAGACCGACCCTCTGGCATTCCTTCAGGAAGAGAAGAAGAAACTCGCGGAAGAGATCGAAAAGGGACAGGAAACAGACAATGAACTGAAGGCACAGCTGATCGAGAAGAAGGAGCCGACCCCGTCCGAATTCCAGGTCACGCAGTCCCGCAAGGCGGCGAACCGCGAGGCGGAACAGGCCTGGGAAGATGCCAAGAAACAGATGGCCAAATGGTCGGAGGACTCCTCCTTCGACTGGATCCAGGACGATCCGCTGGACGAACCGGACGAGGAAGAGGAAGGCATCCCCATCTCCCGTGCGAAACGGCAGGCCATTTCTCCGACCCAGCGTCGGAACCGCGGCTACGACCGCACCAAGCAGATCCTCGCGGTCTGTCTCATTTTCGTCGCCATGGCAGTCTCCGTTGGCGGATTCGTCTTCGACAAGCTCGACCTCGTCCAGTTCGACGACGGTGTGAAAGTGGAAGAACAGCCGGCCGACACGAGTCTCCTCGACGAGGCGGCGGCCATCACCGAGGAAGAGCTGAAGGGCCTCGAATACACCAACGACTATCCCGTGCTTCCGAAGGGCGAAGTCTTCCGGGACCCCGATGTCGTCAACATCCTGCTGCTCGGCACGGACGAACGGACGACCCGTTTCAACACCAACGCCCGGTCCGACTCCATGATCCTTCTTTCCATCCACACGAGGAACCACACGGTCAAACTCGTCAGCTTTGAGCGAGGCACCGGCGTCCCCATCCTGGAAGGCGAGTACAAGGGCCAGTACGACTGGCTGACCCACTGCTTCCGGTATGGCGGACCGAACCTTGTCATGGAAGAGATCCAGGCATGTTACCTGCTCGACTGCAGCCACTACGTCCGCACGAACATCCGTGCCTTCATGAAACTCATCGATGTGGTCGGCGGTGTCGACATCTACCTCTCCGACCGGGAGGCGGACTACATCAACCACTGGTACAACTACCGCTACGCCACGAACCACGTCAAGGAGATGAGCATCCGCGATGAACTCCACGCGGTCGGTGTCGGGAAGAACCACCTGAACGGTGCCACTGCCATGCTGTATGCCCGCTGCCGTGCCCTCGACAACGACTTCGGACGCATGAAGCGCCAGCGCATCGTCATGCAGGCGATCTTCAATCAGATCAAGGACCTCAGCATCCCGGAACTCAACACGATGCTGAACACCATGCTGCCCCTCATCCAGACGAACTTCAGCCGCGGCGAACTCGCGACCCTGGTCCTGGAAGTGCCCGAGATCATCTCCGGCGATTTCGAGACCATGCAGCTGCCCGAGAGCGGCACGTTCGGCAAGATGGCCGGCATGGAAGGGCGGAGCCTGTTCGCCCCGGACTTCGAGCGGAACGCCGCCGACCTCAAGTCGTTCCTGTACGGGTAAATCGCCAACACGAAACAGAACACAGGACCGTGTCAGACCAGCAGTCTTTGCTGTGTCCGGCACGGTCTTTTTTTGCGGGTTTCGACAGTTTTTACAAATTGGTTTATACGAGGCAAAAAATATTGTACAGGTTTCTTGAATAATTTATACAAACAAGATATACTTTAAATGTTATAGTTTCAGTTCTTTTTAAGGTTTTACGACCGTAAAAGAATGCGAGCAAAATTCGTATTGGAGGAATCGCAATGGAAAAAACAGTACAGAACAATTATCCCACAATAATTGTCCACGGTTTCCTTGGTGTCTGCGAAGGGAAGTATAACTACTTCAACTACATCTTCAGATACTTCGGCGGCTTCACGGGCGATGTGGTCAAGTCCCTCAACAAGAGAGGCTACGAAGTCTATCTCCCCGGCCTCGGCGCGTTCGCACCGGTCTGGGACAGATGCTGCGACCTTTACGCTTACATCTTCGGCGGCACCGTCGACTACGGCAAAGTCCATTCTGAGAAGTATGGCCATGCCCGCTACGGCCGCACCTATCCCGGCGTCCTCAAGGACCTCGGCACTCCCGGCGACCACGAGAAGGTCAACCTCGTCGGCCATTCCTTCGGCGGCCCGACCCTCTGCCTGTTCTCTTCTCTCATGCAGCAGGGCGCGCAGGATGAGATCGACGGCACGGACCCCGATGACCTTTCCCCGTTCTTCAAGGGCGGTCACGGCAACCTCATCCATTCCGTCACCACTCTGAACGGTACCAACAGCGGTACCACCCTTGTTCAGATGCTCCCGCGCTCCGTCCGCAACGGCATCATGACTGCCATCGACGGCGTCGTCGCCGCCACCGGCAGAAGCTGGTTCAATAAAGTCATCGACTTCAAGATGGACGAGTGGGGCCTCACAGTCGATCCGGAAGAGAAACCCGAAGGTTTCAAAAACCCGCTCGAGTTCAAAGACGCCATCGCGAACAACGTCAAGGGTGACGAGAACATGTTCCATCAGATGTCTGTCGAGTATTCCAGACAGCTCGCTGACGAGCGTTACTGCATGAGCCCGACCACCTACTACTTCGCACAGCGCTGTGTCCGGACCCATCCGAACAAGAAGGGCCACCACAATGCGAACCTGACCAACACGATGCCGCTCTTCGACCTCACCGCTCCCATCATCGGCCGTTACACCAACAAGGCCATGGGCATCGATGAGTCCTGGTTCCCGAACGACGGCATGGTCCCGCTGCCTAGCCAGGGCGCTCCGTACAACATGCCTTCCGTCGACTACACGCAGGGCGTCGAGTTCAAACCCGGCATCTGGTACAACATGCCTGTCACCGACAACGACCACGAGTCCATGGTCGGCATGTTCGTCAACAACGACAAGACAGACAACCGCTTTGAGAAGATCGTCAAGGCGTTCCAGTATCTGCCGGACGCATAAGAGAGGGGAAACGAACATGGCAAATTTTGATACGAACTACGTAAAAGCAACTGACTATCCTACCCTGTACATCCACGGTTTCCTGGGTGTCCCGGAGGACCAGCTCTTCACCAAACTGTACCGTTACTTCGGTTCCTTCACGAAGGACCTCGTCAAAGACCTGCGCAAGGAAGGCTATGAAGTCTACCTGCCCGGCCTTGGCCCCTTCAACCCCATGTGGGAACGCGCCTGTGAGCTCTATGCTTACATCTTCGGCGGCAGAGTCGACTACGGTGTCGTCCATTCCCAGAAGCACCACACCAAGCGTTTCGGCCGGACCTATCCCGGTGTCCTCAAGGACCTCGGCACTCCCGGCAAACACGCGAAGTGCAACCTCATCGGCCACAGCTTCGGCGGCCCCACCGTCATCCTCTTCTCCGAGATCCTGACCAACGGCTGCCAGGAAGAACTCGACGCCACTCCGGCGGACGAAGTCTCCGAGTTCTTCAAGGGCGGCAAGGGCGATCTGCTCCACACCGTCACCACGCTGTCCGGTACCAACCACGGTACTTCCATCACCTACTTCATGGGCGACAAGGTCATCGAGATGGTCTCCCGTCTGATCCTGAACGCCGGTGCCATCGCCGGTAACCACATCGCGAAGATCTACGACCTGTACTTCGACCCG
>JAFTZU010000119.1 GCA_017461005.1 Clostridia bacterium | reverse complement strand
GGCGATGGACGAGATCGCAGCCGGCATCGAGATGTCCGTTGCGAAACGCTGCTTCGTCATGGCGAAGAAAGCCGGCGCCACCGACAGCATCACGCTGACCGGCGGCTGCGCGAAGAACGACGGTCTGAAGGACGCCATCGAGAAGGTCCTGAAGATCAAAGTCGTCGACCTTTCCGTCGACCCGCAGCTGATGGGCGCTCTGGGTGCCGCCGAATATGCCCGCCAGAAGGGCCAGGCCGCTGCCGCTTAAGGAGGAAAGTCATCTATGAAAAAACTGCTGAACCTCTGCGTCAAGCTGGTCTGCATTGCAGTCGGCCTGTTCGTGGGAACTTTCGCGATCTACTTCTTCAACCTCGACATGAAGCTCCTCGCGTTCCTCGAGCCTTACCTCGACAAGGTCTATGACCTCCGCGAGCGCCATCCGAAAGTATAATTGAGAAGGTATCTTTATGAAGCTCTATGATGAATGCCTGATCGGCATGGAAGAACTCGTCGCAGACTTCCACATGCAGCCGCTCGACCTCACCGGCGCCGGCAACTGGGAAGACCTCGGCAACAACCAGGTCCTCTTTGCCGCCGACACCGCTTATGAACTGGGCGGAAGAGGGCTCCCCGCGGTCAGCAGCATCGCGCTGACCGACAAAGAGTCCTTTGTCCCGAAAGATGAAGTCTATCTCATCGGCAAGGACCTGCCGGAACTCAGCAGCGACAGTCCCATCGCGCGGATCGCCTTCCTTCGGGTCAACGAAGAGGAAATGGGCACCGGTCAGAAGCTCTATGCGATGATCCGGAAGATCGAATACACCCGTTACCATCTGAGCCCGGAAGGCTATATGCTTCGGATTTCCGCCTTCTCCCACAGAGAAGCGGTCCGTGTCGGCAAAGAAGGCCTTCGCAAAGGTCTGGACTTTGCCAAAGTAGGTCAGTCCTTCATCGACGCCTACAAGAAAAACGCGTCTGTGGAAGCCGTCAAGCTGTTCTTCATCACCGACCCCGCATTTCCTTACAAAAAGCTGGAAGATATTATGGAGCGTTCGGAACAGATCACAACGGCCCTCGACCACCTCATGAAGGACGTCAAGATGGACTGCGCCACCTGCGGTCTCAAAGATGTCTGTGAGGAAGTCGAAGAACTGACGAAGAAAGACTTCGATCAGAAATAGACCCCAACACTGAAATGCCTTCCCGCAAAGGAAGGCATTTTCTCTTTCTTTTTTACAGAAAAAGGGCTATGATGGAACTGGACATATTCGAACAATGTACAACAAGGAGGAACGGAACATGAAACGAACCTACACCCCCTGGCAGGAGTGGAAACACCCGAGCAAACAGACCGAGTACACGGAACCCACTACACTGCTCGCGGAAGACGGCACCCTGCTGTCCCCCGGCTGGGCCCGTCACAATGTCTTCGACTACGACAGAGACCGCGTCAAGAAGCTCATCCACCGCAAGGAGTGGGACTTCTATCAACTCTCCGACGGCCACTACATGGTCCAGCTGAGCTTCGCGAACATCACCCTCGGCGGCTATGTCAACGCAGTCCTCGTCGACCTGAAAGAAGGCAAGGTCATCTCCAACACCATGGACATCTTCCTCGGCGGAAAAGACAAGTATGTCCTGCCCCCGAAAGGCGATGTACCGAACACCGTCGAGATGACCATCGGAAAGGCCCACTTCAAGTTCCTGACCGGCTCTACCTACCGCTACCTCCAGTATGAGCGGGGCAAAGTCAAGCTGGACTTCCAGATGGACATCCTCGAGGACCACGAGAACATCACGACGGTCCTCCCCTTCAAAGGCAGAAAGTATAAAGACCGCTACTTCATGACGACCAAGCAGAACTGCATGCCCACAGAGGGCACGTTCCAGGTCGG
>JAFTZU010000020.1 GCA_017461005.1 Clostridia bacterium | reverse complement strand
GTGTACTTGCCGCAGCCGTTGGTGCCGACGACACAGAACAGTTCGCCGGGTTCTATGGCGAAGTTTATGTCTTCGAAAATGGTGTGGTCACCGTAGGCGAAGGCGCCCTGTTTCAGTTCGAGAATACTCATTGCCAGGACCCTCCCTTCGTCTTCTTCAGCAGCCAGATGAAGAACGGGCCGCCGACGATGGCGGTGACGATGCCGAGAGGGATCTCCCCGGCGGTCACGGAACGGCAGAGCGTGTCGACCAGCACCATGAAGCAGGCGCCGATGGAGATGCTCGCCGGGATCAGTTTGCGGTTGTCGCTGCCAAAGAGCATGCGGCAGATGTGGGGCACGACGAGGCCCACCCAGCCGATGACGCCGCTGATGCTGACCGCGCCGGCGGTCGCGAGTGTCGCAAAGGCGATGACTGCCACTTTGTTGGCGGAGACGTTGAGTCCCATGGTCCGGGCTTCCCGGTCTCCCATGGCGAGAACGTTCAGGCGCCAGCTGATGACGACCATGCCGAGCAGGCCAACGATCATCGGGACATCGGACAGCCAGAGGTTCGTGGTCTTCGTGGACGCCAGACTGCCCATGAGCCAGAAGGTGATGGCCGGCAGTTGGGTATCAGTGTCTGCGAGGTATTTGAGCAGCGACAAAAGCGCCGAGAAAATGGACTGGATGATGGTACCGCCGAGGACCAGCGTGACCGTCGGGTTGCCGCCGGAGATCTTGCCGGTCAGATAGCTCAGGAGCACAGCCAGGATGCCGAAGGCAAAGGAGAACGTCGGCGCCATGACCGTCGAGCCGAAGAGCAGGATGGCGAGTGCAGCGCCAAAGCCGGAACCCGCAGAGACACCTAGCATGCCGCTGGAGACGAGGGGGTTTCGGAAGAGGCTCTGGAAGCAGGCACCGCTGGCGGCGAGGGACGCGCCGACGAGAAGCCCCTGCAGGGCTCTCGGCAGACGGACACTCAGAATGACCGTTTCTGTACGGACCGGAATGCCGGTCTCACGTCCGGTGACAGAACCGAACAAAGTGTTCCAGACATCGGTGAATGCCACGTGGTACCGTCCGATGCAGAGCGTCCCCACAAAGAACAGAAGCGGAAGGGCGATGAGCAGCAGCACCCGGGCAGGGGTATTCAGTTTCTGAAGCATGCCGGGTGCCCCCTTTCGTCTGTCGTGTTACAGTTCTTCGTCGTTGTGGTCGGTCCCGAGGCCGCCGTTTCTTTTATCTTTGTAGAATTCGTAGGCTGCCGCGCCAACGCCGACCGCTGCCACCGCAAGGGCGATGTACAACAGCGTATGCTGATTCGGCTCCTGTTCGAGGTCTGACGTATCCTGCGCCGAAGTCGGTGCAGGAGCGGTGGTCGTCATGGTCGTCGGCTGGACCGCCTGGGTCTGGAGGACCGAGGTGGTCGTCATTTCGTTTTGCTTGTTCTGGTCATTCGCGTTTCGTGTGGTGCGGATGACTCTGGTAGTACGAGCCGCGGTTCGCGTCGTTGTCCGGGTCGTGGTGTGGACCGGGTTGTTGTTCTGGTTCTGCTGCGGAGTCTGGTTCTGACCCTGCGGAGCGTTCTGGTCCTGAGGCGTCACTGACTGCGGGGTCAGCTGCTGCGGGGTCTGGTTGTTTTGCGGAGTCTGTTGGTTTTGCAGGACTCCTCCAACGAGGAAGGTGCCGAGGGTATCGGTTTCAAAGATCCGGTAGCCCTGTGCCGCGGTCGCGTTCACCTGCTGTGCCGGGGAACCGGTATTGTCGAGATAATAGACGTTCGGTGCGGTCTGCTCCAGCGAATCCAGAAGCGGGATCTGTACCGTGACGGGTTGCGTCGGGTGAACGACATCGACACCGTCGTAGAACAGGATGCGGTAGATCGCCAACCGGTCCGGTTTCGGAGTGACACGGGTGACCATCTCATCGTATTCCGTGGTGCCGGCCACGACTTCCCGGACGACCAGCCTGGAGTTGGCGGTCAGGGAAGAACTCTTGGCCGTGACCATGATGCCGGTCGCCGCATCGGTGAAGATCACCTCATCGGAAGGCCGCACCAGGGCGTCCAGGGCGTTGACCCGTGCCGTCTCCAGTGCTGCGGTCTCTGCGTCGACCTGCGTCTGGGTAGAGTCTTTACCGATGGTCGTCTGCGCATGGCGGATCGCCTGGTCGAGGGCATCGACCGCTTCCGGACGGTACTGGTCGACCTCCGTACCCTTCTTGTCCTTGATATAGTCATACGCGATCTGCGCGTCTTCCAGCGTCTTGTTGTACCGGGAAAAATCGGTGACCGCGACATTGCTCTCTGCTGTTTGCTGCGCCGCTTTCAGATCTTCGATCATCTGCTGGATGGTCCACTCCGCGTCTTTCTGAAGCTGATACTTGACCTCTTCTTCCGCTTCTTTGTCCAGCGACTCTTTGGTCGTTTTCAGGTACTCCACATTCTGTCGGATGTACTTGCCGGTGGCATAGTCCTGCTCTGTTACCGATGTAAGGAAGGACACTGCATACCGGTACTCGGCCGAATCGTACCATTTGGACAGGTCCGCATAGGTCTGGATGTGGTACCGCATAGGGACGGACTCGATGGTATGGTCGACGGTCGTGTCGGAGGAAGACCCTTCGGGATAGATGGCGGTGATGAACTCGTACTCGTCGTACTTGTGCGCTTCGTATTCTGCACGTTCTTCTTCGGTAAAGCTGTTGGGGTTGTAGAGGTACCCCTTGAAAGTCCCTTCTGCTTCCCCGGGCATCAGGACGCAGGTCGTTCCGTTGTTTGCCTGGTTCCCGCGAAGGTACGCAAACTCATACAGTGTTCCTGGGGCCATCGCGTCGTACGTGCCGTCCTCGTGGACTTCGCCCAGATCCATCCGGATGGGGATGTTCCACCACTGGCCGCCGGAGGGGTCGACCACCGTACCGGAGCCTCTCGCGGGAGTGCCGATGTACTTGGTGAAATCCGGAATGGCTTCCAGCGGTTTTGCCTGCTCATCCTTGTAGTAACCGATCATGAAGTCTTTGCCCGGAGTCGGGTTGTGGTCGTAGGTCGAATAGATGGTGTCGACATCGGCAGCGTCCACATAGTCGAGGCCGGTCTCGCCATCGATATGGCGGACATTCGAGTGGCCCAGGTCGTCTTTTTCGGCATTCGACCCGTTGCCGCCGCCACCGCCGCCCTGGCCGCCTTCCCCGGCACGGTAGAAACCGGTTTCAAAGGAGCTGCGCAGCCATTCGGGCTGGTCGGCAGACTTCAGCGTCAGGAAAAAGCCCCTCGGGTTGAAGGCGTTCCGCAAGGCGTTGACCGACGCACTGGCCGGCATGGCGATGAGGAAAAAGAGGAACACAGTGACCAGACCCGCCGCGGCAACGCGACGAGTTGGAGACGTTTTCACAGTCTTTGTCATATCGGTTCCTCCTGTTTGCATTTTCAAAAAAATATGGTACATTGAACGGGAACTACCACGAAAGGCGGCGCATTCCCATGAGATTTTTCAAATTCACAGCGGTCATCGCTTCCGTCGTCCTGTTGCTGACGTTGTCATTCCCCGCGGCCTTTGCCGCCGGAGACAACAACGATGAGCCACTGACGCTCCAGTCCTCTTCGGTGGTCGACGGAGACACTAACATTTCCATTCACCCCGTCATCGAACTGGTCTTCACCGGCAAGATGGACGACATTCTGGTCCTTCCCAATAACAAGGACTGCTTCCATCTGCAGAATGCCGCCGGCGAGGTAAAGTCCCTCACGGTCCTGTTTCCGGACACGCAGGTGCAAAGCGCATTCCGAAACCATGCCTTTCTGGTTCCGGAAGCAGAACTTGCTCCGGGCGAGACCTATACACTGACCATCGACAGTCGGTTACAGGATAAGAAAGACAATCTGCTCGGGCAGACACTGCAGATCCAGTTTACCACGGCGACGGATGAAACCTTTGCCAGACTGAAGGAAAACGATGACCTGATCAAACTGGGAGACAATGTTCTCTCTTACAGTACGGCTCTGGCACCTGCCGCTTCATCAGATGCTGCTACAGACCAGTCCGCGGAAGAAGCGGAGCAGGACAATACCTCCGGAGGGCCGTCGACGCAGACGATTGTCGGCATCGCCGTTCCCGTCCTCGTGATCCTGCTGGCACTGGTGTTCTATTCCAACTGGAAGAAAACCAGACAGCAGTCAGACAAAACAAAATGATCTCTGTCTTAACGCTCCTGAGAGTTCTTTGAGCTCTCAGGATTTTTTTGTCCGTGGTCCCAAACATCCAGGACATACTCGGCTGCCTCTTTCCGTTCTTCCGGCGTCAGCCGGTTTTCTTCGGAACTGTAGATGTCCTGATAGACCAGGTCCAGGTACCGCTGGAACGGTGCGCCGAGTACCGGGACCATCCTGTATGGGTCTTCCCGGTCAACGTCATAGCCACGGCGCCCCAGCAGTTTCATCAGGAAGCGATATCCGAATCGGGTCGTAGCAGGGCTGTCAGCCGCCGAGAGTTTCGTGCGGAGCCACTTTTTACCGCCGAACCAGCTTCCGAGAAGGACCAGAAGCAAGGCCAGAAGGGCCAGAAGGATCCAGATCCATTTGTGGTCTTTCTGCTCCACATTGTCCGGCGTTTCCGAGTTGTCTTCCGGAAGCGGCGCGGAGTCATAGAACGGTTTCGGAGAACGCTTGCTGGTCCTCTGGACCGTTTCCGTCAGCTGCGGGGTCTCTTCTTCTTTCAGAGAGAAGTAGCCCGGCGTCACTTCGACCGGCACCCAGCCGACACCGTCCTCATAGATCTCCACCCAGGCGTGGGCGGCATTGTCGTAGACTTCGAGTTCGATGTCGTTCATCTCGGAGTACTCGCCCATCTCCTTCGGAGAAAGGTAATACCCCTCCATATACCGGGCCGGGACGCCGGCTTCCCGGAACATGAGCGCGGCAAGCGTTGCGAAATGCGCGTCATATCCGGTACGGGTCGTGGAAGCAAACTGAATGAGAGCGTCTGTCCCTTTCGTCGGTTTCTCGATGCTTTCCGAGTAGGTGAAGTGGTCCTGAAGGTACTTTCGGACGCCGTAAACGATGTCCGGGTAACGGCTGGCGCTCAGGACTTCGGCGCCGGTATGGGAAATGACGTCTTTGTATGCGTCGTCGATGGTCAGGTAATTGTCGTGGACGAAGGAGCGGTAGAGTTCCTCTACGGCTTCATACTCCGCATAGCCGTCCACATTGGAGAGTGTCTTCGCCCATTCGGCGAGGTCCTCCGTGCCATAGTCATCATAGATGGGAGCATAGGAGGTATAGGTGTAACTGCGCACACCATGCCAGCCTCTGGCAAAGACTGCCTGCTCTCTGGGCTTTGACATATCCAGCAGTTCCTGTGTCGGGACCGCTTCATAGAAGAGATGGAGTTTGTCACTATACAGGCCGACATTTTCGACCTTGACAGTTCCTGTTTTTGCGGCAGAACCTGTTCGAGTGGCGTCCAGTTCATAGAGGCGGGAGAGTTGCATCCACGGGTAAAACTCGTGCTGCAGGAGCCACTGGTCCATGCCGTTGTATTTCCCAGTCATGGCCCCAGAAGAAAGAGGTTGCCATTCCCCGTTTACGAACTCGCTTCCGGCAAATTCCCGGAGGTATCCATACGCCGGAAGTTCCAGGTCCAGGTTGAAAAGGAGGGTCCCGTCATAGTGAAGGGAGTCCGCTTCATTCAATTTGCCGGAGGGCATGCCATGCCCTTCCGTTTCCGGTGCATACCGAACCGTACGGACCTTTTCGGAAACAGAGTCGCGAATCGCCTGTACCCGGTCAGAGCCGCTGTAGTTGTAGAAAAGCAGCAGGAACAGCAGAAGGAAGGCAAAAATGCCTCCGGTCATCTGCCAGAACAGACCGGTCTCTCCGAACCCGGAGTGCCCGGTTCCCGCCGCGCAGTGGATGAAAAACAGCAGCAGTGCCGCCAGGAACAGAACCATCAGGAGAAGGCCCGGTTTCAACAGCAGGAACAGACCCACTGCGACCGGGATGACGGTCAGCAGGAATGCCGGAAGCATCTTCTTCCGGCAGGCCGCCTGGCCGAGGACCGCGGAGGTCAGGACCATCAGAACGGTTTCCGCAGCGGTCAGGAAAAGCCCTTCTCTGCCGTCCGGGATCGTCGTGCTGAAGGGTACGAAGCGGTAGCCGACTGTCTCATTGACAGCGTTCCCGGCAAGGTTCAGCATATGCGAAAAACCGTTCGTAAAGAACTTGTACCCGACGAGCACCACCAGTGCCATCAGGACAAGTACATAGAACACAAGGTACCGGCCAAAGATGTCTTTGCGTGCCAGGAAGACCATCAGTACCGGGAGCAGGACCATCAGAAGTCCGGAGACGATGTTGATGCCCCAGCCGAACATGAACGAAAGGAGTACCCAGAACATCACATGAAGCAGGACCGCCGCTTCCATTTCCAGTACGGAAGCCAGTCTGCCATTCTTATTCGGTTGTCTGGCAATGGTCAGCTTCATAGCAGTCATTTCAAACAGTCAAAGATAGTGTTTCGACTTCCTGGTAACGTGCGGGCAGTTTTGAAACAGGGAAGCCGCTCAGTTCGTTGTCGGCGCCCCTCTCTCCGACCAGTTCCACACGGACCGGCATTTCCCGGGTCGCACGCAGAATGAGGTCGCTTTCGAGGCTGGTCGTCAGGTAGACCAGGGTGGCGGTCGGGTCCAGACGGCCGGTTTCCAGGAAACGGTTCAGCGAGGCATCGGCGGTCTCATGGTAACTGGAGGACACCAGTCTCAGTTCGGCAAGTGCCTGTTCTTCCATGGATGTGATGTTATAGTCCACAAACTCATCCGTACTCCGGTCATACCACACCATCGTGTGGAGGACACCGGCTTCCAGAAGGCCTTTGGACAGGTTGGCCGCATAGGTCACACAGGACTGGAGCGCATCGGCAGACGCCGCCGCCAGTTCGACCAGCAGGATGACAGAATAGTTGAGCGGCTGGGAGAACTCACGTAAGATCGGCTCTTCCTGCTTTGCGGAGAGCTTCCAGTGGATCGCCCGGACATCATCGCCGGGGAGGTATTCCCGTACGTCAAACAGTTCACTGACATCCAATCCTTTTTCCTTTTCGGAATAACGGACGGACTCGCCGGTGGTCTCGAGCGCCTCCATCATGAGGACTTTCGCGGAGACGTCTGGAGGAGGGACCAGCAGTTCCGTTGCCGCGATGTGGGAGACCGGATAGGACACGAGACCAAACAGGTCCTGAGTCCGGAGGTCTGAGACCGTTGCAAACAGTTTCCCGATCTCCGCGTCTTCCACCTGGAAGCGAATGGCCTGGCTCGCTTTCCCCGCGACCGAAGCACGGATCTTCCGCCGGACAGAAGTTCCGGTCAGGCCGTTCTGGACGACCAGCAGACCGCGCACTACGGCAGCCGGGAAAACGGACTCATTGGTCAGCTCGGCAATAAACTGTGCCGGCTGTTCCTCTTCCGCAAGGTCCGCAGCAATCAGGGTGATGGACACGCTGTCCCGGGACAAACGGCTGAAGAGGACCGAAAACAACGGCACGGCCACTGCAGTCAGAAGAAGCAGCAGTGCGTATACATTGTTCAGGTAGAGGTTGAACAGCAGTAACGCAAGGATCAGTACTGCATAGAGGACTCTGTTTTTCAACACCCTGCGCCACCACCTTTCTCAAGATAAAAACCACGATACGGGGCAGCTCACAGGAACTGCCCCGACATTCATGGATTAGTTTGTTTACTGGACTTTACCGTTTTTGATAGTTTTGCCCTGGTAAGTTCCATTGTAGTCAAAGTTGACCTTGGAGTTCTCGACCTTCCAGGTACCGTACTGGTTCTTGAACAGTCCGTTCTCCTTGAAGGTGACTTTACCGTCGGTCGTCTTCCACCAGCCGTACTGGTTCTGGTATATGCTCTGAGCGTTGAAGTTGACCTTAGACTCTTCGACTCTCCACCAGCCGTACTCGTTCTGGAACACGCCCTCTTCCTTGAAGGTCACCTTACCGTCGGTCGTCTTCCACCAGCCGTAGGCATTCTGGTAAATGCTCTGGGCATTGAAGTTGACCTTACCGTTCTCGACTCTCCACCAGCCGTACTTGTTCTGGTCAACGCCGGTATGGGTCTTGTCGATCTTACCATCGGTGTAGTACCACCAGTTGCCGTCCTTGTCTGCTTCGTTAGCGAGACCAGTGAACTTGTTGACCGGTTCGACCGGAGTCGGCTCATCGGGTTCTTCGGGAGTCGGCTTGTAGTCCGGGTCTTCTGCGCCACAGACGGTGCACTTACCGTCCTGGTAGTCGTGGTAGACCATCGGGACTTCCTTCGGCTCGAGAAGGTATTCTCCACATCTCGTGCAACGGACACCTGCAGTGGACCCCTTTTCAGTACAGGTCGAGATGACTTCCGGGATGACTTCGTAGTCATGTCCCAGTGCCGATATCTCTTTCTGCTCTTCCAGAACTTCACCGCAGACGGAACACTTCTTACCGTCGGTCAGACCCTTTTCAGTACAGGTCGCGGCTTTACCTTTGACCACTTCTTCGGTGTGAGAAAGCTTGTCGACTGTCTTCTTCTCACGGCTGAGTTCCGTCTTGCATTCAGAGCAATAGACGACTTCGTCGTAAGAACCTTCCTTCGTGCATGTGGCGGCGACTTCGTTTTCTTTCACGGGGTCTGCTTTCTTATGTCCAAGTGCAGGGATCTCTTCCTGCTTGACGATCCATTCATCGCAAACCGAACATCTCTTGCCTTCTGTCAAACCAACTTCTGTGCAAGTCGCAGCCTTGGCAGGAACGGTTTCCTCGGTGTGAGGAAGTTTGTCAATCGTTTTGCTATTCCTGCTGATTTCAGAATTACATACGGAACAATACACCACTTCGTCGAAGGACCCTTCCTTTGAGCAGGTCGCAGCGACTTCGTTTTCCTTAACTGCATCTTTTGGTGAATGAATGTCTCCGACAAATGTCACATTGAGTATATCTGGATTCTTTTCTTTAAAAGCATCAAATTGATCACATTTCACATGGAAAGAAACCTGCTGTCCTGTCGCGCTACACACCCATTTGTCAATCGTAATACTGTCTGCATTTGAGCTGATAAAGACATCTTTCAGGTTTATCCCAGTCAAAGCATTTGTCCCAATTGAAGTTACTGATGCAGGCACTGTCAATTCAGATAATGAATCACAAGAATTAAATGCCATCATGCCTATCGACGTTAGATTATCGGGCAAAGTAATGGACGAGAGTTTTTTACAGTAATTAAAGGTGTTTTTGTTGATAGCTTTAACTCCAGAAGGGATGTTCACTGTCTCCAGGTTATTACATTCAGAAAACACGGTCTGGCCCATTGTGACTACTGTTTCAGCTAAATACGCACTCGTCAAATTTGGAGATTGTTTAAAGGCACCATTGCCAATGACAGTTACCCCATCCAAGACTTCAATTTGTTTGATTTGGCTAATATATGGTTCTGTCCACCATGGAGCAGGAGCGGATGTCTTGTAGTTTGGCAAGGTGCCTGTTCCTCCCGCATTGGCTTCAACCACAAGTCTTCCATCACTAAAAAGTGTTGCCGTACAATCCCCTGTCACCCACGACTGAACCACTGTCGCCGAAGCTTTCGTTGAAAACTCAATCGTAACATCTGCACCAAGTTGTTTTGGGCTTCCATTGTTAAATGTTTTGATCGTACTCGGGAAATAGAGACAATACGTCTTTCCGCCTTCGAGTTTGTTTGCTTTGATCGTCAGTGCCGATGATCTTTCGTTAGAGAATGACGCATTCTCAGCCATCTTGAATACAAGATGATCGGGATAACCGGAATCCTCGATTTCTTCAAAGAAGAAATCCGAATTCATCGTATCGGCACTGTAGTTTCCGCCAAGTGAAAGGACAGGGGTCTTGGTAGAATCAGATTTGTCGTAAATGATGACTCCGTCAAACCCCGCAGCCGCTCCATCTTTTGCCGGATAGATACCAAAACCTTTCTGGCCTCCATTCGGATTCAGACTGAAAGTAAAGACGATGTCCTGTGTAGGATCATACTCACCTTCAAGGGCATAAGTGCCGCCATTCGTACTCATTGTTGTATCGGGATCGCTGAGTCTCAGCTGAAAGCCGGTACCGGCCATCACATCTTGTGAACCGGCGTTTCCGCCTCCACCTCCACCTGCTGCAAAAGCTACAATGGAAATGCCGAACAGCATCGCCAAAGCGATCAACAAAGGCAGCAGTCTTTTGTTAATAATTGTTTTAATGTTCATTTTTCACATGCCTATCTTTCAAATACATTAAGAAGAAGAAACAACATCGAATATGAAAGAAACAGGAACACCCAGTTTCTTACTGGTATTGTTTCCACAAACGTTAGCCCCAAACGTAATTTTATACGTTCCTGCGACCAGCACAGACGAAGAAGAAATCGTAATAACCCCTGTCGTAGAATTAAAACTGGAGGAGGTTAAATCATTGATACCACAATAAGAAGTATAAGTTTCGTCTTCGTCATCATAGTACTGAATCGTAATATGATCTACACAATTCGTGTTAAAGTTTGTATAACTAAAATTGTTCGTTCCGGCACTCATCATAAAACCAAAGCTAACCGTACCTGCTGCCGCGGTGGGAGCGTTAATGGTGTTGTTATAGCCCACAACAGTAGTTCCAGCGGTATCATAAAGAATTCCGGCGGTAATACTCGTGATAGAGCTTCCGTTAAGCGCAGTCATATACATCGTATTTCCACCAGTACCCTGATAGCCATAGGACGTCGATGTGGCAACCGTAAACGAAATAGAAGCCGTTTCATAACCGGTCGATGTTGTGCAACTTGTTCCGCCGCTTCCCCCGCTCGGTTTGGCGCCATCCTTTACCGTTGCGGTAAATGTTACCGAACCAGCACTCAGGACGGTCACGACACCATTATGCTTGCTGATCGTTGCAACTGACGTGTCGCTACTGGTCCAGTCGATATGGTTCGTCGTCGAATTTGAAAAGTCCGGGTCGGACACCGTCAACGTGAACGAATCGCCCGTGTAGATGGTACTGTTCGCACTTCTCGGCGAGCTGATCGTAAGTGCCGTATCCGCTAGGACCACGATCGGCATGACCGCTGTCATCAACAGAGCCATAACGATAGCGATTGCTGAGTTGCGTTTGGTCGTGAATGTCTTTTCTTGCATCGCTTATTCCTCCTTAGACACAGATTTTTGATTTACATACATAGAATCATCAGCAAATCTTTTTCCTTCTCACCTCCGGATATCTCCCTTACCAATAGAAAAAGCACTCCATCGCCGGGCGATACAGTGCTTCGTTTTCGTTCTGTTTGATACAAGACAAGAACAGCTGCAGGAAACCTGCAACTGGAATGGGTTTTTGCGACACAGCCTCTTTTCAAACATGGAAGGCGGGTACCTTTCGGTGCCCACCCCGTCTGCCGGTCCATATGCGCTTGCACTTAGGACAGACAGCTCGAAGCAATAATAATAAATATTGCAAAACTATTATAACTCAACCCTGAAGGGGGGGCAAGAGCCGACTATGATAATTAGGTGACGAGAACCTAAAGCCGTAGGTTGCAGTTCTGCAGGCGGTCGCCGACGGAATCCTTTTGGACCCTATTGAGAATTTTGGCGAGAATTGATAAAATTCTCAGTAGCAGAAAGAAGGTATGTCACATGAAACTCATCCTTTGCGGAAAAGGCGGGTGCGGGAAGAGCACCATCGCTACATTGCTGGCGCGGTCCTATGCCGCGGACGGCAAGCAGGTCCTGGTCGTGGACTCGGACGAGTCCAACTTCGGACTGCATCGGCAGCTGGGTCTCGAACTTCCGGAGGACTTCACCCATTACTTTGGACATAAAAAGGGCATCTATGCAGACGGTGCCGCGGATGTCTTCGAAGGCGGCTGGCACCTTTCGGACATTCCGAACGAGTACTCGTCGAAGGAGGGCAACATCCGGCTCATGGCCATCGGGAAGATCCACGACGCCGGCGAAGGCTGTGCCTGTGCCATGGGGTCTTTGAACCGCATTTTCCTCGAGCACCTCGTGCTCGACGACGATGAAGTCTGCATCGTCGACACCGAAGCCGGCGTCGAGCACTTCGGCCGGGGCGTGGACAAGTTCGCCGACGCCATCCTCATGGTCGCCGACCCGTCGTATGAGTCCATCATGCTGACGGACAAGATCACCGAGATGGCGGGGACTTTCGAGAAGCCCGTGTACATCGTCCTCAACAAAGTCGACGCCGACCAGGAAGCCATGATGCGGGAGACCATCAAGAACTCCGACAAGATCATCGCGGCGCTTCCGGCGGACAAGGGCATCCTTGCCGCCGGGCTCAAAGGCGACGCACTGAACGTCGAACTTCCACAAGTGGAAGCCATCCAGAAAGCCCTTGCAAAATAACGGAAAAGACCTTATAATAATGTTCGCTCTTCGAAAGGAGAGCGGACATTTTTGCGCTCGTAGCTCAGCTGGATAGAGCACCAGATTCCGGTTCTGGGTGCCGGGGGTTCGAATCCTCTCGGGCGCGCCAAAAAGCCACCGCATTGCGGTGGCTTTTTCTTTTGCTGTTCTCTTTAAAAATGGTACTCGTCGTGGAGGATCGGTTCCCCGTTGTCCCAGTACCAGTGGCGGAACGTGATGCCGTTCGAATGGTCGTGGATGTGGATGCTGCCATAGCAGTTGTTCAGGACCGCGCCGGGGTTGAAGAGGTACACGTCTCCCCAGTTCGCGCAGTACTGCCGGTGCGTGTGACCGAAGCAGACGACCTGGCGTCCGTTCTTCTCGGCGTCCATCGCGAGATAGTCATAGCCTTCCTTCACGAACTGGAGGTGGCCGTGGGTCGTGTAGAACTTGTACCCGCCGATCTCGTCATAGGACGTGCGAGGGTTCATGGACATGGTGTCGCAGTTGCCCGCGACGGCGATGCACTGCTTGTGGCGCAGGCACTGCAGGTCGTTGAGGGACGCCCAGTCCCGCTCTCCGTCTCCGCAGAAGATGACGGCGTCGACGACCGGCGCGTAGGCTTCGACAATGTCCCGCAGACGGTCTCTGCAGCCGTGGACATCGGACAATACGAGGATCTTCATAAACTCACAATCTTTCTCTAAAGTGTTTCTCAAAACTCCGCGTCGATGGCCATCGTGGCCTTCGCGTTGAGGTCTAAACCGGCTCTGTGTCCGGCGATGTATTCGTAATACCCCTGGGCCGCGACCATGGCGCCGTTATCGCCGCAGTACTGCAGGTCGGGCATGTACAGGGTCCAGTGGTTCTTCTCGCAAATCTCTTCGAATCGTTTCCGTAGGAACGAGTTGGCGGAGACGCCGCCGGCGAGGACGATGGTGTCATAGCCGAGGTCCTTCGCGGCCCGCTCCGTATTGTCGGCCAGCGAGTCGACGACCGCCGTGATGATGGTGGCGCCCATGTCCTCCACGTTCGGGGCCTCCCCCTTCTGCTCCATGTGGTGCACCGTGTTGATGACGTACGTCTTGAGGCCGGAGAAGCTGAAGTCGTAGGGCGAACCGTCGACGTGCGGGTGGGGCGTCTGGAACGCGTGGGGGTCTCCGTCCTGGGACACCGCGTCCATATTCTTGCCGCCGGGGTACGGAAGGCCCAGCACACGGGCGGTCTTGTCCATGCACTCCCCTGCCGCGTCGTCCCGGGTCTGGCCGATGACCTTGTACTCCGTGTAGCTCTTCACTTCCACGATGTGGGAGTGGCCGCCGGAGGCGACGAGGGCCAGGAACGGCGGTTCCAGGTCCGGGTGCGTCACATAGTTCGCGGCGATGTGCGAGCGGAGGTGGTGCACCGGCACGAGCGGGATGCCCGAGGACAGGGACAGTCCCTTCGCGAAGTTCACGCCCACCAGCAGAGCTCCGATGAGCCCGGGTGCCGCCGTGACCGCGATGGCGTCGATGTCCGTGAGTTCACAGCCCGCGTCTTTCAGCGCCTGCTTCGTCACCTGCTCGATGCACTCCGCGTGCCTGCGGGAGGCGATCTCCGGCACCACGCCGCCGTAGAGGATGTGCTCCTCCAGCGAGGACGCGATGACGTTCGACAGGACCTTCCGTCCGTCTTCCACGACCGAGACGGCGGTCTCGTCGCAGGAACTTTCAATGCCTAAGATCTTCAAGGCGTTTTGCCAACTTTCTTCTGTAGTTTCGTCAGTCGATGAATCCGATCTCCGCGTCGCCGAAGGGCGTCCACATCTTCGCCTGTCCGAAGTGGCAGGTCATGATGAGCGCGTCCTCCTCCGGGTCGGAGTAGTACTTCTTCCGGGTGCCCTCGATCTCGAAGTCGAAGGCGGTGTAAAGGCCGATGGCGGCCGTGTTCGAGCGCCGCACTTCCAGGGACAGGAAGGAGGCGCCGTTCGCTTTGCAGTTCTCGATGGCCCGCTCCACGAGGGCTCTGCCGATGCCCTGTCGTCGTGCCGACTCCGTCACACATACGTTTTCGACGAAGGCTTCATCGCGCACGATGTAGGTGGCGATGTACCCGACGACGTGGTTCGCATCATCCTTCGCGACGAAGAAGTAGTAGGCCGGGTTCTGGAAGCATTCTTCGATGGAGTCCTGCTGCCAGGGATGCGGGAAGCATTCGGCTTCGAGCCGCGCCACGTCCGGGATGGAGAGGGCGGTCATGTTCACGATCCTCATGCCTTACCCCTTCGCCTCGTACCAGGTCTTTCCGATGTGGGCGTCCACCTGCATGTCGACGGCAAGGGCGACAGCGTGTTCCATCTCGAAGGTGACGATGTCGAGGACCTTGTCGGCGATGGACTCCTCACACTCGACGATGAGTTCATCGTGCACCTGCATGATGAGTTTCGCGTCGAGGTTCTCCATGGCGAGGCGGTTGTACACCTTGATCATGGCGATCTTGATGATGTCCGCGGCCGTGCCCTGGATGGGCATGTTCATCGCCACCCGCTCTCCGAAGGCCCGGAGGTTCCGGTTCGAGGCGGTGAGTTCCGGCAGGTACCGGCGGCGTTCGTACAGGGTCTTGACGTAGCCGTCCTTCTTGGCCTGTTCGACCACGTTATGCATGTATGCGTCTACCCCGCTGAAATTGTGGAGGTAGCCTTTGATGTAGTTGTCCGCTTCCTTGCGGGTGATGCCCAGCTGTTTCGACAGGCTGAAGGCGCCGATGCCGTACACGATGCCGAAGTTGACGGCCTTCGCGTTGGAACGCATGAGGGGCGTCACGTAGTCGAGGGGCACGCCGAAGACCTGAGAGGCCGTGATGGCATGGATATCTTCCCCGCTCTTAAAGGCGGCGATCATGTTCTCGTCGTTCGCGACGGAGGCGAGCACTCGCAGTTCGATCTGCGAGTAGTCCGCGTCCACCAGCGTGTAGCCGGGTCTCGCGACGAAGAACTTTCTCAGCTCCGACCCGATGGGCTTGCGGACCGGGATGTTCTGGAGGTTCGGCTCCGAGGAGGAGATGCGCCCCGTCCGGGTCTCGGTCTGGTTCAGGGTCGAGTGGATGCGTCCGTCCTCCGCGATGACCTTGACGAGGCCGTCACAGTAGGTGGACTTCAGCTTGGACACCGTGCGGTATTCGAGGATGTCCGCAACGATGGGATAGTCGTCCGCGAGTTCTTCGAGGACTGCGGCGTTCGTGGACCAGCCGGTCTTCGTTTTCTTGCCGCCGGGCAGTCCCAGTTTTTCAAAGAGGGCTTCGCCCAGCTGCTTCGGGGAGTTCAGGTTGAATTCGAAGCCCACTTCGTCATAGATGCGGGCGGTCATCTCTTCGACGCGCTTGTTGATCTCTTCGCCGTAGACCTTGAGGCCGTCGACGTCCACGAGGAAGCCGTCCTGCTCCATGGAGGCAAGGACTTCGGCGAGGGAGATCTCCATCGCCAGCAGGTCTGCCTGGTTGTTCGTGTCGATGGCGCCGAGGAGGTACTCCTTCGTGCGGTCGAGGCAGAGGGTCTCGGTCACGAGCTCCGCGTCGTTGTCGCAGGCGACGGTGCCGAACTTGCCCTTGTTGTACTCCTCATAGAGGCGGACCGGGTCGTAGGTCTTGGCACCGGGGTTCAGGATGTAGCCGGCGAGGGACGCGTCGAACTGCAGGTTCTCCACCCGGAAGCCGCGGGTCTTCGCGTAGGCGAAGAGCGGTTTACTGTCCGAGGTGTATTTGGCGATGGACCGGTCCTGGAGGAACGCGTCGAAGCCATCGAAGTCGGAGCCCTCGGGCAGGTAGACCGGGTTTCCGTCCGCGATGAAGCACAGTTCTTTCACTTCAGTGCCGTCCCAGTGGGCATAGAAAGTGACCGGGTCTTTGAGGTCTTTCGCGATGTCCTGGAAGGAGTTCGCGGTCTTGCAGGCGAGGACTTCTTTCGTTCCCTCTTCCTCTTCCGGCGCCGCGTTGACGGCGGCTTCCCGGAGCCCGAACTTGTCGATCATCTTGAACATCTCGAGAGACGCGAGGAGCCTTGCGGCCGCCTCCGGGTCCCCTTCCGTCGGGATGTAGTGGCTGAGGTCCGTATCGATGGGCGCGTCCAGCACGATGGTGCCGAGTTTGCGGCTGAGGTAGGCCTTCTCCTTATCGTTGATGAGGTTCTCTTTCTTCTTCGGAGTGAAGCCGAGTTCCTCGATGTGGTCGTAGATGTAGTCGATGCTGTGGTACTTCGAGATCCACTCCTGCGCAGTCTTCGGACCTATGCCCGTGACGCCGGGTATGTTGTCGGAGGAGTCGCCCTGCAGGGCCTTGACCTCGATGAGTTCTTCGGGCGTCACCAGGTACTCTTCCTTGATGAGTTCCGGCGTGTACTCGACGGTCTGGGCCCGGCCCATCTTGGTGGAGGCGAGGAGGACCGAGACGTTGTCCCGGACGAGCTGCAGGGAGTCCCGGTCGCCGGTGGCGACATAGCAGTGGTCGTCAGGGCCGATGGCAGCGGAGAGCGTTCCGAGGATGTCGTCCGCCTCATAGCCCTCCTTCTCGACGATCGTGTAACCGAGCTTCTGGAGGAGTTCCTTGAGGACCGGCATCTGCTCCGCGAGTTCCGGAGGCATGCCTTTGCGCCCCGCCTTGTATTCGTCATACATCTCATGACGGAAGGTGGGTGCTTTCAGGTCGAAGGCGAAGGCCACCGCGTCGGGGTCCGCCGCCTCTTTGAGCTTCAGAAGAATGTTGAGGAATCCATAGATGGCGTTGGTGAATCGCCCGTCCTTCGTCGTCAGCAGTTTGATGCCGAAAAACGCGCGGTTGACGATGCTGTTGCCATCGATGACCAGTAGTTTCATGGGAACGCCTCCTGTTTCTTTAAGGACAAATATTTTACCATATAGGGGTTCTATTTGCAAAAGCGCCCCGTTGCTGATAAAATGCTACAAGAATTTTCTAAAACGGCGTTGGAAGGAGAGTGACGGCCATGCACATCGGTTCCCTGGAACTGCAGGGCTCCGCGGTCCTGGCGCCCCTCGCGGGGGTAGCCGACCGGGCGATGCGCGAACTGTGCCTCTCCTACGGTGCCGCCATGGTCACGACCGAGATGGTCAGCGCCAAGGGCTTCACGATGGGCGACCGGAAAAGCAAGGAACTGCTACGGCTGTCGGACCTCGAACACCCCGGCGCCATCCAGCTATTCGGGTACGACCCGGACATCCTCGCGGAAGCGGCAAAACGCGTCGAAGCGGAGTTTCCCTGTGAGGCCATCGACCTCAACATGGGCTGCCCCGCGCCGAAGATCACCGGCAACAACGCCGGCTCTTCCCTGCTGAGAGATCCGGACCTCGCGGTGTCCATCGCCAGAGCGGTCGTGGAGGCCGTCGACAAGCCTGTCACCGTCAAGATGCGCACCGGCTGGGACCCGGACCACCTCGTCTGTGTGGACCTCGCGAAACGTCTCGAAGACGTCGGCGTCGCCGCCCTCACGGTGCACGGCCGGACGAAGGACCAGATGTATGCTCCGCCCGTCGACCGCAGCTCCATCAAAGCCGTTGTGGACGCGGTGTCCATCCCCGTCATAGCCAACGGCGATGTACGGGACGGCCCCTCCGCAAAGTCCATGCTGGAGGAGACCGGCGCGGCCGCCGTCATGGTCGGCAGAGGCGCCACGGGCCACCCCTGGGTCTTCGAACAGATCAACGCCTTCCTCAAAGACGGCACGGTCCTCCCGGAGCCGCCTATCGAAGAAAAGATGCAGATCCTCCTGGACCACTCCGCGAAGATTTGTGAATACAAAGGCGACTACATCGGCATGCGGGAGACCCGCAAGCACGCCGCCTGGTACATCAAAGGCATGCGGGGCGCGGCAAAGTTCCGTGACTCCATCGGCAAACTATCCACGAAAGAAGAACTGATCGCTCTGACCGAGGCCGTCATCGAAGCCGCGAACGCGGAGCAGCAGTAAAGGAGACATCAAAATGGCAGTTGTTTCGGATTACAACCCCGGCGATCTTCTCACCGGCACCGCCGGTGAAGGCGGCGACGACGAGAACGCCGTCAAAGACCTTTCCATCAGCGATGCGCTGGTCAAGACCCTCGCGTCCTTCGCGGACCTGCAGGAGGGCGATCTGAACCCGGCGCTCATCAACCATACCCGCGAGATCGTCGTGAAGCAGGAGCACCAGCCCCAGACCGTCATGGACACCGGCGAGGACAGCATCCTCATGGCCTGGTTCAAGGACGGCGGCTCCATGAACATCGAGTTCCTGGCGGACGGCTCCGCGGAGATGTACGTCGACGACGAGCAGAACGACGAACTGGAGTCCTTCTTCCCGGCCACCCTCGAGAACCTGACCCTGTTCCTCGACGCGTTCTACTCGAACAAGAACTTTCTGGAGATGTAAGTCATGAAAAGCGGACTTGTCCTCGAAGGAGGCTCCATGCGCGGACTCTTTTCCGCCGGCGTCATGGACGTCCTTCTGGAAAACAATGTGGAATTCGACGGTGCCATCGGCGTCTCCGCCGGCGCCACCTTCGGATGCAACTATAAGTCGAAGCAGCCGGGCCGTGTCATCCGCTACAACAAGCGGTTCGCGAAAGACCCCCGTTACTGCAGCTTCACGTCTCTCCTGACCACCGGCAACCTGTACAACGCGAACTTCTGCTACCACGTGCTGCCGGTCAAGTATGACATCTTCGACCTCGAGACCTACCGGAAGAACCCGATGGAGTTCTGGGTCGTCACGACGGACGTCGACACGGTCGAACCGGTCTACCACCGGCTGGACAACGGCGACGACCTCGACATGGAATGGCTCCGCGCCTCCGCCTCCCTGCCCATCGCGGCACAGGCCGTCGAACTCGACGGACACCGGTACATGGACGGCGGCATCTCAGACTCCCTGCCCCTTCCCTTCTTTGAGAGCCAGGGCTATGACAAGAACGTCGTCATCCTGACCCAGCCGAAGGGATATGTCAAACCGGTGCAGAAAGCGCTGGGCATCACGAAGGTCCTCCTTCACGACAACCCGGACATGTACGCCCGCCTCGAGAACCGCCACAACGAGTACAACGAGCAGCTCGCGTACATCACGAAGCGTGAAGAGGAAGGCGCCATCGTCGCCATCTACCCGGAAGACTCTCTCGACATCGGGTTCATCGCCCACGACCCCGCCGACATGCAGCGGGTCTACGAGATGGGCCGCGCCACCGGCGAGAAGTACCTCTCCCGCGTACAGGAGTACTTAGCCAGCTAAGAATGGCTAAACTGCTGGCTTTTTGCTGCTTTTGCAGACACAAAGAAAAAGCATAAAAACAGAACTTCAAAGCATAAAAAACTCCCAGGCAGTCTATAGGACAGACTGTCCGGGAGTTTGTTTTTGTCATTATTAGTCCGCCATCTGGAACAGCCGTTTGCCGTTCTCGTTACAGATGTCGATGAGTTCCTGCGGGTCCATGCCGCGGACTTCGGCGATCTTTTTCGCCACTTCGGCGATGTACGTCGAGTTGTTCCGCTTCCCCCGGTACGGCACCGGCGCCATGTACGGCGCGTCGGTCTCGAGGACCAGCTTGTCGAGGGGCACTTCGGCGGCCACTTCGACACTCTTGCGGGCGTTCTTGAAGGTGACGACGCCGCCGAGGCCGATGTACATGCCGAGCTTCGTGGCTTCCTTCATCATCTCGACACTGCCGGAGAAGCAGTGGAGGACGCCGGCGGGCCGGTACTTCTGCAGGCACTCCATGGTGTCCCCGTGGGCCTCCCGGTCGTGGATGATGACCGGCAGTCCGAGGTCTTTGGAGAGCGCCAGTTGACGGCTGAAGAGGTCCACCTGGGTGTCTCGCGGGGCGTTCTCTTCCCAGTAGTAGTCAAGGCCGATCTCGCCGACGGCGACCGCTTTGTCCTCTTTCGCGAGGAGTTCCGCGATCATATCCAAATCGCCCTTGCGCTCTTCCCCGGCCTGTTCCGGATGGATGCCCAGCGCCGCGTAGACATAGTCGTACTCGTGGGCGAGGTCCAGGACCCGGACGGAGCTCAGAAGGTCGACGGCACAGTCCACGACGCGGACGACACCGCCCTCCGGCAGCGTGGTGCCGAGGACTTCGGCGCGGTCTTCGTGGAACGCCTCGTCATCGTAGTGGGCGTGGGTGTCAAAGATGTTCGTCAGCATGGCGGTCTCTCTTTCTAAATGTTTCAAGAAAAACTCCGGAGCTCTTGCCGAGTCCCGGAGCGTTGTGTTTTAGCGAATTTTTGCGCCGGTGTTGAGGTCGTCGACGAAGATGACCTTCACATCGTCTTCCGCGTTGTCGGCCGCGAGGATCATGCCCTGGGACTCGACGCCGCAGAGTTTCGCGGGCTTCAGGTTGGACACGATGATGACCTTGTGACCGGTGAGGTCTTCGGGCTTGTACCAGGGCGCGATGCCGGACGCGACGGTCCGCTCGCCTTCCCCGTCATCGAGGGTCAGCTTCAGAAGCTTCTTGGCGCGTTTGATGGGTTCGCAGGCTTTGATCTCCGCGACGCGCAGTTCGACTTTGGCGAAGTCGTCGATGCTGATCTCCGCAAGCTTCGCAACGCCGGCCAGTTCTTCCTTGACCTTCTCGTTGTTGGCGGTCTCCGCCGCGGCGTTGGCCTTCTGGCGGGCTTCGATCTTCTCGTACATCTCGTCCTTGTCGATGCGGGCGAACAGCGGCTCTGCCTTGCCGACGGTGATGCCGGGCTCGAGGGCGCCGAACTCCGCAAGGGAGTCATAGTCCTTCGCGTTCATGTTGGTCTGTGCGAAGATGGCGTCCGTGGTCTCCGGAGTGAACGGAGAGAGCATGATGGCAAGGTACCGGATGGCCTCGAGGAGGTTGTACAGCACGGTGCCGAGGCGCTCTTTCTTTTCGGGGTCTTTTGCGAGGACCCACGGCTCGGTCTCGTCGATGTACTTGTTGGCGCGCTTGGCGATGCCGAGGACCGTGTCCACAGCGTCCGCCATGTGGTACGTGGCGATGAGCTCATCCACCTTCTTCACCGCGTCCAGACAGGTCTTCGCGAGGTCGTCGTCGACGGCTTCTTTCGCGGTCGGTGCCTGGATGACGCCGTCGAAATACTTGTTGGTCATCGCGATGGTGCGGTTGACGAGGTTGCCGATGGTGTTCGCGAGGTCGGAGTTGTACCGCTCGATCATCGTCTCATAGGTGATGGATCCGTCTGCCGCGTGCGGCATCTCGGAGAGGAGGTAGTACCGGGTGGCGTCGACGCCGAAGAGTTCGGTGAGGTCATCCGCGTAGATGACGTTGCCGCGGGACTTGGACATCTTGTCCTCGCCGAAGAGCAGCCACGGGTGTCCGTAGACCTGCTTCGGAAGCGGCTCGCCGAGGGCCATCAGCATGATGGGCCAGTAGATGGTGTGGAAACGGACGATGTCCTTACCGATGATGTGGACGTCGGCCGGCCAGTATTTCTTGTACAGTTCGCCCGAGCCCTCCGGGTCGTAACCCAGAGCGGTGATGTAGTTCGAGAGGGCGTCGATCCAGACATAGATGACATGTCCCTCATCGAAAGTGACAGGGATGCCCCACTTGAACGAGGTCCGGGACACACAGAGGTCCTGGAGACCGGGCTTGATGAAGTTGTTGAGCATCTCCTTCTTCCGGGCTTCCGGATAGATGAAGTTCTCGTTGCTCTCGATGTAGTCTTCCAGCTGCTTCTGATACTTGGACAGCTTGAGGAAGTACGCTTCCTCCTTCGCCGGCTTGACCTCGCGGCCGCAGTCCGGACACTTGCCGTCGACGAGCTGGGACTCGGTCCAGAAGGACTCACAGGGAGTGCAGTACAGGCCGGTGTATTCGCCCTTGTAGATGTCGCCCTGGTCGTACAGCTTCTTGAAGATGTGCTGGACCGCTTTCTCGTGGTAGTCGTCGGTGGTGCGGATGAATTTATCGTAGGTGGTGTTGAGAAGGTCGCAGATGTCGCGGATCTCTCCGGCCACCTTGTCCACATACTGCTTCGGGGTGACGCCGGCAGCGTTCGCATAACCTTCGATCTTCTGTCCGTGTTCGTCGGTACCGGTGAGGAAGAAAACATCGTAGCCCTGCATTCGTTTGTACCTCGCGAGTGCGTCGGTCATGACGATCTCATACGAGTTGCCGATATGGGGCTTTCGAGATGTGTAGGCAATGGCAGTCGTGATGTAATACTTGCCTTTGTTTGCCATAATTATCTCCTCCTTCTTTCATAAAATAGCTGGAATATTTTACCATAAAATGCAATCAAGTACAATGAAATACAAAAAAGACACCCTCAACGGGTGTCTCTTTTCAGGTTGATTCAGTCCAGGACGCCGTGCTCTTCGAAGAATTTGCGGGCATCTTCGAGGATGCGGCAGTCGTTTTCGAACCGGAGGAACTTCTCGGCGCCGTCGAAGGGCAGCCAGCTGTAGTCCTCGATCTCGGACTCCTGGATGATGGTCCGGGTGTCTTTGGTCGTCGCCGCGAAGATAATGACCTTCTTGTCGATGCGATTCTGGATCATGTAGTTCGACTCTTCCTTGAAACCGGGAAGGATCTTGATGTGCAGGCCCGTCTCCTCGAGGACTTCGCGTTTCGCGGTCTCCTCCCAGGTCTCGCCGGGTTCGATGTGTCCCTTCGGGAAACTCCAGTGGGCACTGCGGTTGTTCTTGATGACGAGGAAGCGGGGCTCCCCTTTCACCTTGCGGCAGACGATGGCGCCGCAGGACGTCTCATAGTAACAGCGGATGCTCTCCGGCCGGAAGAAGTCCATCGCCTTCGAGACATCGTGGTTGATGTAGCGTTTGCTTTTCGGCGCGACGACAAAGTAGCGTTCGCCGTTTTTCTCGACCGACGCGATGACGCGGCCGTCGAATGTTTTCACGGGGTGGTCGATCCCCATAATGAACGCATGCAGCGTTTCTCTCTTGCGGGCGGTGACAAAATTGATCTCTCCGTAGTTCAGCCCGTATGTGAACCCCTCGTTCGGGTCCTTGGAATGGATCGGAGATGTCACCTTGACCCTGACATACCTGCCAAGCATATTAACCTCCGAGTGGTGCTACGCACCTAGATGAATTGAACCGATTATACACTTTTTATAAGTGTCATTCAAGGAGGTTTTCCTGTTTTATGCAAAAACTGTCTGTCTTTTCTTGAGACGCTTCTGTCCCTGTGCTATAATCGTTCGGCGACAAACGACAGGAAGGAGTTGACACACATGAACGGCTTTGCTTTTCTCCGTCTCCCGGTGGCGATGTACCGCGCGTTTCCCTGCGCCTACCACCCGGAACGTATTGAGGACGAGGCGTACATCGCCATCGTGTCTCCCCTCCTCGCGGAACCAGGCATCCAAAAGCTCGGCGACTTTGTGCAGCACAGCGACATCACGCTGCTCATGCACGTGCGCGCCGTCTCGTGGATGACCTACACGTTCTGTAAGACCCTCGGCTGGGACCATGTGGCCGCCGCCCGGGCCGGCATCCTTCACGACTACGTGACGTATGACTGGCACGTCCCGGACCCCTCCCACCGCCTCCACGGCTTCCGCCACCCGGGCTTCGCCGTGACCAACTCCCGGAAGATCACGGAGTTGTCGGCGCTGGAAGAGAACATGATCCGCCGGCACATGTGGCCGCTCACGGTCATCCCGCCGAAGTACAAAGAGGCCTGGGCCCTGACCCTCGTCGACAAGGTCCTCGCGACCCGCGAGACCCTTCGCAAGTATCAAAAACACTGACTGTAAAAGAGGCGTTACTCTTGCACTTTTTCGTCAAATATTTCCTGATGTTCCTGTTCTTCTCGTCGGCCGGCTGGCTCATCGAGAGCCTGTACTGCTCCATCGGTCCGATGATCTCCGGCAAGGTAAAGAAGTTCAAGTTCATCAATCGCGGCTTCCTGACGGGCCCCATGACCCCCATCTACGGCGTCAGCTGCATGGTCATGGCGGCGACGCTGCTGCCGTTCAAACACAACATTGTGGCCATCTTCGTCCTCGGCCTCGTCGTCTGCGATATCGTCGAGTACGTGACCAGCTTCGTGATGGAGAAGCTCTTCAACGCCCGCTGGTGGGACTACACCGGCTACTTCCTGAACATCAAGGGACGCATCTGCTTCCGCAACTCCATCATCTGGGGCGCCCTGTCCGTCGTGTTCATCAAGGGCATCTACCCCGGCGTCAACTGGGTGTTCGACCAGCTGCTCGACGCCATCACCTGGGAGGGCATCATCGCGCTCACGTTCCTGCTCCTCGGCGTGTTCCTCGTCGACCTCGGCCGGACCGTCGTCGCCTCTCTCAGCATCCACGATCTGATCCTGAAAGCCAAAGGGTTCCGGAACGCGGTCTACAGCGCCGGCGACAAACTCAAGACCTCCGGCGACGAACTGCTCACCGAACTGCAGGAGAACTATGTCGAAGACCTGCGCAGCTCCATCGCCCATATGGCCGGCTGGCAGCGCTACCGCGTGAAGCGCATGGTCGAGACCTACCCGCAGCTCCGCGGCATCTTCTCCCGCACCCGAGAGGAGATCATGGAAGTCGCCGACATCTCCTCCCTCCTCGGGAAACTCCAGTTCCTGCGCATGGATCTCGAGACCTTCTTCTCTCAGGAAAAAAACGAAATGTACTAAGTACAAAACCAGCCCCTCTCCCACATCCCGGAGAGGGGCTGTCGTATTTGCAACTGGCCCTTAAACTGAAATCTGTCAATATGATCGACGCTGGGGCTTCGTCGGAGGTTCATGGAGTCGGGGCGCATGCCCCTTGGTCCAGAACCTGCGGCGCCTCCTCGCCCCAGCTGAACTTTTATCCTGTCCATGAGCAGGCAAAGGCACGTGTTTCGGCAAAAAATCGCAAAAACACGTACCAACATTCGAGTTCAGACAACCGCCAAGTCGACGCGAGGTACGTGTTTGACGGAAAAATCAAAGAAACACGTACCTTGGTCACTAAAAGAGGGTCAGATGAAGCGATTCCTGGTACGTGTTTTGGCGAAAAATCGCAGAAACACGTACTTCGATAAAAAAACAGAGTCAAGTCCAAAAAGTGGTGTAAATTCCCATTCAGTGTCAGCGCCGGTTAGGCACTAATCAAATCGGAGATAAAGAGGTCGCGCTTCACATAATATTCTTTCATGGAGAACACGCGGT
>JAFTZU010000019.1 GCA_017461005.1 Clostridia bacterium | reverse complement strand
GCTTGGAATGTTGGAAGAAACGAGGCAGTTGGCAGCCGCGAAGCGGGCGGAAGACTCTTTACTTCCCCGGAGCACTGTGGCACCCACGCCCGAAGGGCGTCAATACGCACCGCAGCTTGCCAGGCGGCTCCGACCGCCGGCTGCGAGGGCGGATATCACCGAGGAAGCTTCGCCAGTGTGTTTGGATCAAGGGGTAAATCGCCAATAAGAAGATTCTACAAATTCGGATTTTTCAAGCTAAAAGAAGAAAAACTCCTTTCCCATTCAGGAAAGGAGTTTTTGTTTGGAAGATTGGATGAAGTATTCCCCTGCGATCAGTCCAGGTTCAAGCGGTTCTTCATGATCGACGTGGTCGCCCAGTAAAGGAGCGCCGTGATGAGGATGAAGAGGACCGAGTTGCCGAGCAGGGTGGTCTGCATGACCGCGCCGTTGGACGCGACCGTGTCGGTCACCTTGCCAAGGATGCCCATGAAGGCGGTGGACACGATGTTCGACGCGATGGCGAGGCCGATGTAAGCGCCGATGGCACCGAGCACCTTGTGGTTCTTCGCGATGAGCTGGCCGAACGCGATGGCAAAGTACCAGGAGATGGTAAAGCGGGCGAACCAGCAGAGGATGAAGAACAGGAGTTCGGTGACGAACAGCCAGATGGGTACGCCGAGCTGCTCATGGATGGCTTCCTTGTTGCTGAGGAAGAGCTGCACGATGGTGTCCCAGATCTGGTTTAGGATGTCCCGCAGGCCTTCGAGGTGGCCGACGGCGAGGAACCAGGAAAGTCCGGCGACGACGATCGTGATGAGCATCCAGATGAGGGCATTCAGAAGTTTCGAGAACACGAGGTTCACGGGCCGGGTCGGCAGCGTGTTCATGAGGTAGCCTTCGTCGGTGAAGATGTTCTTATAGAACCGGTAAATCACCCAGAAGGCGGCCATGAACAGGATGGCGAAGGGGGCCAGGACGAATGCCACGGTCAGGAGCGACGACAGCAGGTTGATGATGTGTGCGAAGGCCGGGGCCACGGAGTCCATGATGGCTTTCCGTGTGGCGAGCCAGGTGACGAATCGCCCGAGCAGCGCGATGACCAGCATGACGATGTATGCGGGTCCGAGGAAGCGGGCGTTCGCGAGGAAGTCGTGTTTGATGAGTTTGCCTAGCATCGGAACACCTCCCGGAACAGACTGTCGACCGTCTCGCCCTGTTCGACGACAGAGGCGACTGTGGAGTGGCGGATCATATCGCCCTTGCGGATGAAGACGAACTCGTCGAGTACGGGCTCGATGTCCGCGATGAGGTGGGTCGACAGGATGACAGTCGCATCCTTGTTGTAGTTCTTGATGATGGTGTCGAGGATGTAGTCGCGGGATGCGGGGTCCACGCCGCCGATGGGTTCATCGAGCAGGTAGAGTTTCGCGTCACGGCTCATGACGAGGATGAGCTGGACCTTCTCGCGGTTACCTTTGGACAGCGCCTTGAACTTGGCTTTCGGGTCGATGTCGAGGTGGGTGAGCATCTCGCGGGCCTTGTCCATGTTGAAGTCGTCGTAGAAGTCTTTCATGAACTTCAGCATCTGTTCGACCGTCATGCGGTCCTCAAGGTAATTACGCTCCGGGAGGTAGGCGACGATGCGCTTCGTTTCCACACCGGGCTTCATGCCGTCGATGAGGATCTCGCCGGAGGTGGGTTGCAGCAGACCGCTGGCCAGTTTGATGAGTGTGGTCTTGCCGGATCCGTTGGGACCGAGGAGCCCGATGATCTTGCCCGCGGGCAGTTCGAGGTCGATCCCGTTCAGAGCCTGGAAGCTGCCATACTTCTTGACAAGCTGTCTGCATTCCAGAATGGCTGCCATAGCAGTGCCTCCTAAAAACAGTATTCTTAACATGTTTATTATAGTCTCACCGCGGCGAGTTGCAAGGGGTAAATCGCCACAAAACGGCGAGCCTAGTAAACCACCTCTGCTTTAACTTTACCTTAAAGGGTTTTTGGGCGATGTACCCCTCCTTTCCGGTTGACACTCTGTGGAAATTCATTTATTATTATCTTTGAATATACGTAAAATTCTGGCACTTTCCAGAGAGGGGATACATGAAATGGATATCAAAGGATTACTGATCAACGTCATCAATACCAGACTTGATGCCAACTTCGAAGCGCGCCGTCCCGCCGTTCAGGCTGCCAAGGACCGCAAAGCCATCGTCAAACAGGAGATGGCTCAGCTGAAGAAGGACCAGGCCGCTCTGGACAAGAAGCTGAAGAAGCAGCGCAACAAGCAGGCGGAGAAGATCTACAAGATGCGTCAGGCCGGCGACTATGAAGGCTCCATCGATGCCATCGATGAAGCTGCGTTCGCCAACTACAAAGAGATCGCTGCCAACAACGTGAAGAAGGCAGAGCTCCAGGCCAAGGCTGAAGCCGCCATCGAAGAGAAGGTCGCTGCCAAGGCAGAGCAGGTCAAAAAGGAAGCCATCGCGTTCGTCGAGAAGGAAGCGAAGGCGGCCGAATAAGCCTCATCAACAGAATAAGAACGACAGAGCCTCCGGACATCGCGTTCGGAGGTTTTTGTTATGTCTGCTTGACGTCCGGCTTTTGTACGCGTACAATTACTGATGTAAGACTCCTTCGGGAGTGAGAGTGAAAGTCCTTGAAAGAAAGGAGAATGAAGCATGAAAAAAACCATTGCAGCGGTCCTGACGGCGTTTGCCATGATCGTCGCGCTGGTCCTTCCCATGTCTGCCTTCGCGCTGGATGCCGACCTTGCGGACGACGTCTACGCGGTCGACTACACCCTGACCGGCGACGGCACCATGAAGATGGTGGAACCGGCGAAACTCGTGGTAAAAGACGGCAAGGCCTATGCACGGCTCGCCTGGAACGACCCGGAAGTTGACAAACTCTACCTCGGCGGAGACACTTTCCTTCCGGTGGAATTCACGAAGAGCCACAACATTCAGGGGAAACTGCCCGTCTTTGAACTGCCGCTGAAGGCGTTCGGAGAAGATCTCGCTTTTGAGGTCCACACGAGGGGCGTGAACCTCGACACCGATGACTACGTCCTCAACATGAAGGCCGTCGACCCGGACTTCGACGCGACGGAGCTGAACGCTTCCGTGGCGGAGGGCATCCGCGGCGCCCAGCCGGTGAAGTTCTACAAGTGGCACACCGGCATGAGTTCCAGCGTCTGGGGACCCTTTGCTCTGCTCGCCGCGGTGGCGCTTGCCATCTTCGCGTGGGGCAAACTCAAGAAAGACTGATCAGGAGGAGAAACTATGTTACAGACTTTAATGGATTTCTGTCACTTTGGTGAGTTCGGACTGGACGCCAGAGTGTTCATCTTCGCGCCGGTCGCCGGTCTCGGCTGGCTGCTCGCGTACATCGACCTCATCCGCCTCGGCTTCAAGCAGAAGACCTACGGCATGCCCATCGCCGCGCTGGCACTGAACATCGTCTGGGAAGGCCTTTACGCCTACATGTACTGGGCCCACGACGGCATGTTCTACGGCGGTTACATGATGGCCCTCGTGAACACCGCGTGGTTCATCGCCGACTGCCTCATCCTTTACACCCACATCAAATGGGGCAAGAAGGACTTCGTGAAAGTGGCCGATGAGAAGTACTTCTGGCCCTGGTTCGTGGCCCTCATGATTATGGCGGTCATCGTCGAGGTCACCTGGCTGCAGGCTTACGGCGTCCGCGCCAACGGCTGCACCGCCATCGTCCAGAACCTCCCGATGTCCATCCTGTTCATCTTCCTTCTGTTCCTCCGCAAAGGCACCGAAGGTCAGTCCATGAACATCGCCATCGGCAAAATGCTCGGCACCGTCGGCGCATGGCTCGCCATCGCCGTCTACCCGTCCCTGCAGGACCCGCTGAACATCTGGGTCGGCGTCACCTGCACTGCGTTCGACCTCATCTACTGTGTCCTGCTCTACAAGACCTTCAAGGCCGAGGGCAAGAACCCGTGGAAACCGTCCGCACCGGCAGACCCCGCCAAACGCGACCTCACCAAGGCCCCTGTCTTCAACCCGAAGACCGATACCATCGTAGACGACAAGATCGTGTCCCGCATCGTCGGCAGCTGATCTGGAATAACGAAGAGCCCGCACCGGTGTTCCGGCGCGGGTTTTCTTCTTTTGTCACGGATTAGTTAGCATAGCGTAACTTTTTTCGGAAAACCTATTGACTTTCTCGATAGAATGTGTACAATTCAATTGTAAACACGTTAATGAAACGTCGAAGTTGACGTTCCTGATGATTCGAGAGGAGAGTATATCTTATGGGATTTTATGATTTCACTGCAAAAGACGGCCTCGGTGCCGACGTTCCGATGAGCGACTACAAAGGCAAGGTCCTTCTGGTCGTCAACACCGCCACCGGCTGCGGCTTCACCCCGCAGTACGAAGGCCTGGAAGCTCTGTATGAGAAGTACCACGACCAGGGCTTCGAGATCCTCGACTTCCCCTGCAACCAGTTCGCCAACCAGGCGCCCGGCACGGACGAAGAGATCCAGCACTTCTGCAAAGCCCGTTACAACGTCACCTTCAAGACCTTCAAGAAGATCAAGGTCAACGGCCCCGATGCCGACCCCATCTACAAGTGGCTGAAGGAGCAGAAGAAGGGCAAGCTCAACTCCAACATCAAATGGAACTTCACGAAGTTCCTCATCGACCGCGAAGGCAATGTCGTGGCCCGCTATGCCCCGACCGAGACCCCCGAGAAAATCGACGCCAAAGTCGCCGCGCTTCTGTAAAGAAACTGAAAAGCAAAGAAACCAAAAAGACCTTTCCGTTTTCGTGGAAAGGTCTTTTGTTGTATAATGAAGCCAGTTACAGGAGGTGTCTTGAATGAGCGAGCGTACGTTCCGGATCGGTGTCTGCCAGCTCTTGTCCCGGACCGACAAAGAAGAGAATATGCAGCGGGCCGAAGAGATGGTCCGGGAAGCGGCGGCCGGCGGCGCGTCTGTCGTCGTGCTTCCGGAAGTGTTCCAGTGCCCCTTCGGACACGAGTACTTCGGACCGTATTCGGAACCCCGGGGCGGCGAGAGCATGCAGCGCATGGCCGCCTGGGCAAAGGAACTCGGTGTCGTCCTCATCGGCGGCAGCGTGACCGAGCAGGCAGGCGAAAAGCTCTACAACACCTCGTATATTTTCGATCGCGATGGCAGCCTGCTTGCCGACTATCGGAAGATCCACCTGTTCGACGTAGACATCCCCGGGAAGATGACCTTCAAAGAGTCCGACTCCTTCGCGTCCGGCTCGGACATCTGCGTGTTCGACACGGACGTCTGCCGCATCGGCGTGGCCATCTGTTATGACCTCCGGTTCCCGGAACTCATACGGGCGATGGCGAAACGCGGTGCCGAGCTGATCGTGCTCCCCGCCAAGTTCACGACCCCGACCGGCGGAGCCCACTGGGACCTCCTGACCCGGACCCGTGCCCTCGACAACGAACTGTTCTTCGCGGCCTGCTGCGGCGCCCGCGCCCCGGACGGCCAGCCCTACGGCCACTCGATGGTCATCGGCCCCTATGGGGATGTCAAAGCTTCCTGCGGGGAAGAGGAGACCGTCCTCCTCTGCGACATCGACCTCACCGAAGTGGACGCGGTCCG
>JAFTZU010000118.1 GCA_017461005.1 Clostridia bacterium | reverse complement strand
TTCATGCCGCTGCGGACGCTCTGATCGATGATGGTGCCCTTCTCTTCGGACGAGTCTTTCTCCGTGACGGAGCCCACTTTCAGGCCCGCTTTCGTGAAGAACTGTTCGACCGAGGACTTGTCGTTGTAATAGTTCATGCCGAGGACATCCGGCACGGTGGTCTTTTCGTTGCTCTCATCGGTGGCGACGATCAGCAGGACGGTCTCGGACGTGTCGGCTTCCTTGCCCTGAGCGGGGTCGGAGCGGAGGACCGTGCCGGGGGTCGCCGTGGCGGAGAACTCCGTCTCGGCCTTCAGGTTCGTGAACCCTTCGGTCTGGAGCAGTTCACTGGCCTCGATGAGGGTCTTGCCGTTGATCTCCGGGATCTGGGCCGTGGTGCCTTTCGAGACGACTTCCAGTTTGATGGTCTGTCCCTTGCGGACCTTGGTGCCGGAAACGGGATCCTGTTTGATGATCTCGCCTTCGGACGCGGTCGTCGAGGAGACATAGGAGATGTCGAAGTCGAAGTCATCGTAGCGCTCGTTGCCGTCGATCTCTTCGGCATAGATCTTGCCGACGAAGTTCGGGACGGTCAGATCGCTGCCGCCGAGGACATCGGTGAAGAGCCGCAGGAAGACCAGCACCGCGACGATGGCCGCGACGAGGCCGATGCCGACCCCGATGCCGATGTTGCGCTTGACGTTGCTCGGCCGCGATTCACTGCGTTCCGGGATGACCGGGTTCACGCCTCCGGAGGAGGAGCCGCCGCCCACGTTGGGCGCGCCGGCACCGTAAACGCCGCCGGTGACGGATTCACGGTTGATGAATTTGGTCGGTTCTTTATCGACGAAGTAGGTGTAGTCGAATTTGATGGACGGGTTTCGTTTCAGCTCGTCGAGGTCGAGGAGCATCTCGGCGGCGGACTGATACCGGTTCGCCGTGCTCTTCTCCATAGCGTGGAGCGTGATCTGTTCGAGGCCGACCGGGATCTGCGGGTTGATCTCCCGGGGCGGGGTCGCTTCGTTCTGCACCTGCATGATGGCGACGGAGACCGCGCTGTCGGATTCGAAGGGCAGACGGCCGGTGATCATCTCGTAGAGGACGACGCCGACGGAGTAGATGTCCGCCTTGTCGTCGGTCATCTCACCTCTCGCCTGTTCCGGAGAGATGTAGTGGACCGAGCCAATGGCCGCTTCCGTCATGGTACGGGTCTCGCCGCGGGAGAACCGGGCGATGCCGAAGTCAGTGACCTTGATGGTCCCGTTTTCCAGCAGCATGATGTTCTGGGGCTTGATGTCCCGATGGACGATGCCCTTGTCGTGGGCATGCTGGAGCGCCCGGAGGATCTGGGTCGTGAAGTGGACCGCTTCCTTCCAGGGGATGACGCCCTGCTGCTCGATATATTCTTTCAGAGTGATGCCTTCCACATACTACATGACGATGTACTGGAGTTTATCGCCCAATGAGACATCGTAGACTTTGACGATGTTCGGATGGGACAGGACGGCAATGGCTTTGGACTCGTTTTTGAACCGTCTGCGGAATTCCTCGTTGGCGAGGAACTCGTCTTTCAGGACTTTGATGGAGACCATGCGGTCGTCGATATTGTCATAGGCCTTGTAGACCACGGCCATACCGCCGACGCCGACGATCTCACGGATCTCGTAGCGGCCGTCGAGCCGTTTTCCCACATAATTATCCATACACTCAGCCCTCCACAGCAACGACGGTGATGTTGTCCCCGCCGCCATGTTCGTTCGCGAGGTCGACCAGGGTCCCGGCGAAGTCCGTGTTGAGACCGTTCAGGATGGTCTGGTGGATCTCCTCGTCCGTCACATAGTTCGTGAGGCCGTCCGTGCAGATGAGCAGCATGGTCCGCTCTCCGCAGGGCTCTTCGTTGAAGTCGATCCGCAGGTTCTCATCGACGCCCAGCGCTCTCGTGATGAGGTTCTTGCTGGGATGGCGGACCGCTTCCTCTTCCGTGATCTCCCCGTTCTCGATCATCTTCTGGACGAGAGAATGGTCCCGGGTGATCTGCCGGATGGACGATTTATTGATGACGTAGGCACGGCTGTCCCCCGCGTGGGCCACATAGATGTTCTCGTCATCCATGATGGCGGCGACGACGGTGGTGCCCATCCCGGAGAGTTCGGGATTGGCAGAGGCCATGTCGAAGATCTCAAAATTGGCATTGGTGATGGCGGTCACCAGCAGGTTGCGGATGGAGGAAGAACTCATGTTCTCCCGGTACGCCGTGGTGATCCGTTCAGAGATGGACCGGACCGCAGTGGAGCTTGCGATATTCCCGCCGACGTTGCCGCCCATCCCGTCACATACGACGACCCAGGCCACACCGTTGCGGAATTCTCCCGCGGCATAGGAGTCCTGGTTGCTGGAGCGGACTTTGCCGGGGTCGGTCCTTGCAATGATCCTCATGTCTCTGACGCCTCCTTTGCGTGGTTTCTTCTCAATTGACCGCAGGACGCCTCGATGTCGGGGCCCAGGGTCCGTCGAACGGTGGTCGTGATCCCGTTCTTTTCCAAAATCGCCGCGAAGGCCTGGAGCCGTTCCGCGGAGCTTCTGACGTAGTCGTTCTCCCGCACTTCATTGGCGGGGATCAGGTTGACATGGCACAGCATGCCTTTGAGACGGGAGGCCAGTTCTCTGGCGCACTCGTCCGTATCGTTGATGCCGCTCATCATCGCGTACTCGAAGGAGATGCGGCGATTCGTGGCGGCGATGTAGTCCCGGCAGGCCTTCAGGAGCACTTCCACGCCCCAGCGGCGATTGACGGGCATGATCCTGTTACGGATCTCGTCGTTCGGCGCGTGCAGGGACACGGAGAGCGTGAACTGGGGCCGGAGCTCCATGAGCTCATAGATCTTCGGCACGATGCCGCAGGTGGACACCGAGATGTGCCGGGCGCTGATGTTGGTCCCGTCTTCCCCGGTGATGATGTCGAGGAAGCGGAGCATGTTGTCGTAGTTCAGAAGGGGCTCGCCCATGCCCATGAGGACGATGTGGGAGACCCGGATGCCCAGTTCTCTCTGAGCGGTGTAGATCTGCGCCAGCATCTCGGAGGTCCGGAGGCTCCGGGCACAGCCGTCGATGGTGGACGCGCAGAAGGAACAGCCCATGTCGCAGCCGATCTGGGAAGAGATACAGATGGAGTGACCGTACTTGTATTTCATCAGAACGGTCTCGACCGTGTTCCCGTCGTTCAGTTCATAGAGATATTTGACGGTGCCGTCGATGGCGGAGGTCCGTTTCAGCACGGTCTTCGCGTCGTAGATCTCATAGTGTTCCGCGAGGGACGCCCTGAGGTCTTTCGACAGGTTCGTCATGTCGGCGAAGGACGCGACATATTTCTGGTGGAGCCAGGAATAGATCTGGCCGGCCCGGAATTTCGGGAGCCCGAGGGCCAGGATGTCCTCGGTCAGTTCCGGCAGTGTCATCGCCCGGATGTCTTTGCGTTCCGTTACCCTTCCCTCGCCTTCTCGAAGACGGCGTTGAAGAAGCCGTCACAGTGGTAGTCCTGCGGAAAATAGGTCTTCATGAGGACGAGTTTCCAGCCGTCGTGCTCCTCTAAGAACCGCTCCGCCACCGCTTCGTTCTCCGCGGGGTTCAGAGAGCAGGTAGAGTATACGAGGCGTCCGCCGTCCACTACATATTGTTCCGCCTTATCTAAAATATCATACTGTAAGGCAGGTAAATTGTCAACGGAACCGGGGTCCTTGAAACGGATCTCCGGCTTGCGTCCGATGTCGCCGTATCCGGCACAGGGAACGTCGCACAGGACGCGGTCCGCAAGGGGCCGTTCCGGGTCGTATTCGGTGGCATCGCCCACCGCCGGTCCCACGATGTCGAGGCCGAGTCGTTTCGCGTTTTCGGCGATGAGCCCCACCCGTTTTTCATAGAGATCGTAGGCGCGGACGACACCCTTGTTTTCCATGTGTTCCGCAATGGTACAGCTCTTCCCGCCGGGGGCCGCGCAGAGGTCGTAGACCGTCATGCCGGGCTCCGCCGCCACGTTCTGACAGCAGAGCTGCGAAGCGGCGTCCTGGACGTGGAAGAGACCTTCCCGGAAGGACGGGAGCGCGGCGAGGTCGCCGGCGTTCTCAAGGATGAGTGCATCGCCCACCGCTTCATGGGGCACGGCCGAGACCCCTTCGGTCGCCAGCCGGGCGATGAGTCCCTCCGTCGTCGTACGGGTCGTGTTCACCCGCACCGTCAGCGGACGGGGACCCAGGGCGTCCTTTAGGATACCTTCGGTCTTTTCCAGACCGTAGGCGTCGACCCAGAGCCGGATGAGAGGGACCGGTACCGAGTAGAGCACACTGTAGTACTCGAAGGAACCGTCGTCCTCCGGCAGGCAGAGCCCGTTCGACGCGACTTTCCGCAGGACCGCGTTGCAGAGGCTCGACGCGAAGCCGGCGCCGTTCTTACGGGTCAGCTTTACCGACTCGTTGATGGCGGCGTGGTCCGGCACCTTTTCGAGGAACAGGATCTGGTACGCCCCTAACAGGAGCGCGGCATAGGCCTTCGGGTTCAGCTTTTTGAGGGGCTGTTTCAGGTAGAGGGACAGGTTGTAGTCGAGGGTCAGTTTTCGCTCGAGGACCCCGTAGACCAGGGTCGTGAAAAACGACTTGTCGGCGCCCGACAGGTCGGAGGACCCGAGGGCGCCGGCAATGGACAGATTGGAATAAGACTGGTGCTTCAAAAGCTTCAGCAGCGTATCGAAGGCGAGCTGTCTCGGATCTTTCATGTCAGCTGCTCCGACGGTTGTTGCCGAGGAAGACGATGATGAAGCGGAGAAGGTTCGCAAGGGCGGTGGCGACGGCGACGACATAGGTCATGGCGGCCGCGGTCAGGACCTTGCGGGCTCCGGTGTACTCGTTGCCTTCGAGCATTTTGGTCTCATCGATGACCTTGAGGGCCCGGTGGCTCGCGTCGAGCTCGACGGGCAGCGTCACGAACTGGAAGAGTGCGACGAAGGCATAGAGGATAAGGCCGAAGTAGACGAGGCCGGAGATGTTGAGGAAAATGCCGATGAGGGCCAGCGGGATACCGGCGGCGGAGCCGATATTGCAGACCGGGATGATGGCATTGCGCACCTTGATGGGCACATAGCCCTGCGCGTGCTGTGCCGCGTGGCCCGCCTCATGACAGGCGACACCGATGGCGGCGATGGACGAATGTCCGTAGGTACTGTCGGACAGGCTGATGATGTTGGTCTTCGGGTTGAAGTTGTCCGACAACTCACCGGGGATGTGCTGGATGCTGACATTGGTGATGCCGTAGTAGTCGAGCACCTTCTGAGCGGCCTGTTCGGCCGTCAGGCCCTTGGATGCCTTGTACTCGTCGTACTTCGCATAGACCGATTTGACACGGGAGGACGCGATCAGGGCCGCAAAGAAACACACCAGCACCAGGATGTAGGACCACGTGTAAGCGGAGCCGATCCCGTAAGCGCTGAGATTGCCAAGACCTTGATAACCGTACATAACATACACCTCTCTTAGACAGGAATGGTTGGGTTTACAGCTTCAATATAAGGACAATAACTTAAAAATAACTTTATTTTACGAAACACTCTGTCCCGCCTCGATGGGGTGCCCGAGCAGATAGGACTTCGTGTCCATGGCGCGGGAGCCCTGGGGCTGGACTTCGGTGAGTTCCACATAGCGTGCATCGCCGCAGCGGACGAAGAGTCTCCCCTGTTCCGCGAACAGGTCTCCGGCGTTCGCACAGCCGGTCGTCTCATCGGAGAGGTCCGGTGCCAGGACCGAACGGTGCAGTTTCAGCTGGGAGCCGTCTCTCATGGTGAGGGCGCCGGGCCAGGGCGAAAGACCGCGGATCTGATCGTGGACCTGCTGTGCGGTGCGGGTCCAGTCGACGGGCGAATCCTCTTTGGACAGCATGCCCGCGTAGGAGGACTGCGCGTCGTCCTGGGGCGTGCGGGTCAGGGTGCCGGCCTCCAGCGCTTCGAGCGTGTTCTGAAGGACCGTGCCGCCGAGGACCGCGAGCCGGTCGAAGAGTTCGCCGGCGGTCTCGTTCTCACCGATGGTGACGGTCTCGGACAGGAGGATGTCTCCGGTGTCGAGGCCCTCGTTCATCTGCATGGTGGTGACGCCGGTCTCGGTCTCGCCGTTCAGGATGCAGGCGTTGATGGGCGCCGCGCCCCGGTATTTCGGGAGCAGAGACGCGTGCACATTGATGCAGCCGTACTTCGGGAAGTCGAGCACATCGGACTTCAGGAGCATGCCGAAGGCTGCGACGACGATGACGTCGGGCTGCAGTTCTTCGAGGACGGGCAGCGCCTCGCCGTGTTTCAGCGACTCCGGCTGGTAGACGGGGATGTGGTGGAGCAGCGCGCATTCCTTGACCGGCGGCGCCGTCAGGATGTGTTTACGTCCCTTCGGTTTGTCCGGCTGGGTGAAGACGCCGACGACGTCATGTCCTTCGGCGATGAGCCGCTCCAGCGAGGAGACCGCGAAGTCCGGGGTCCCCATGAATACGATTCTCAAGCGGGATGTCATCCTTTCGCGTTGTTCTTTTCGGCACGGCGGATCCGGGCCCGCTCTTCCAGTTCCTCACGGTCGTGGGGTTCCGGGTTGAGGCGGTCGAGGAACAGGATGCCGTTCGTGTGGTCGATCTCATGACAGTAGCAGACGGCACGGAACCCGTCGATGTCCTCGACGTGGTGCTCGCCGTAGCGGTCGTCATATTCGACGGTGATCTTCTCGGGACGGATGGTCTCGTAGTACTCACCGGGAATGGAGAGACAGCCCTCGATCTCGTACTGGATGCCTTCCTCGTGGGTGATGACGGGGTTGATGAGCTCCGTCAGTCCGTCGCCGTCCTGCAGGTCGACGACCACCGCACGCTTGAGGCTTGCCACCTGGACCGCTGCGAGGCCGACGCCTTCATCGGCATACATGGTCTCGGCCATGTCGTCGAGCAGCTGCCAGAGGCGCTCATCGAATTTGGTGACGACCCGGCTCTGCTTGCGCAGGATGGGATCGTCTTTTTTGACTACATTTCTGGTTGCCATATACGTTCTTCTTTCTTATCCGTTCTCGACATCGACAACGGTGGTGATGCTTTTTGCGTCCGGAGTCCGGCCGAACTCCTTCAGGAGATCGGACAGCAGTTTCCGGAAGGGTGCCTGGAACCGGCACTTGATGAGGACCCGGTAGCGGTACGTGCCGCCGACCCGGACGACCCGTTCGGGCATGGGCCCGAGGGCGATGAGCCGGATGTCGTCCTGTTCCCCGAGCCGCTCTTTGAGCAGTTCCAGGAACGAGGCGGCCGCCTGTTCGACCCGGTCCTGTTTCGCGCCGCGGAACCCGACGGAGACGAGCGTACAGAAGGGCGGATAGACCATCGCCTTCCGAACACCGATCTCGTAGGAGTAGAAGGACTCGTAGTCCTGTTCCCGGGCGAACCGGATGACTTCATTCCCGGGGTTCATGGTCTGGATGACGGCCTTGCCGGACCAGCGTCCGCGGCCCGCCCTGCCGACGACCTGTGTGATGAGGTCGAAGGTCCGTTCCATGCTCTGGAAATCGTCATTGTAGAGCTCTTTGTCAGCGTTCAGGACGCCGACCAGGGTGACGTTCTCGAAGTCGAGGCCTTTCGCCACCATCTGGGTCCCTACCATTATATCATATTCGCCGTCCCGAAACGCGCTGAGGTTCCGGTCATAGGCGTATTTCTGCATCGTGGTGTCGGCGTCCATCCGGAGGATGCGGGCACCGGGCAGGAGTTCTGCCAGTTCCTCTTCCACTTTCTGCGTGCCGCTGCCGGAGTACCGCACGGCCTCTTCCCCGCATTCCGGACAGGTCCGGGAGAACGGGACGGAGTAGCCGCAGTAATGGCACATGAGGCGCCGGTTCGCGTTGTGGTAGGTCAGGGAGATGCTGCAGTTCGGGCACGTGACGACGTTCCCGCAGCTCTCACAGGCCACGTACGTGTTGTAGCCGCGCCGGTTCATGAGGAGGATGGACTGCCGCCCCTCGTCGAGGTTCTTCTTCAGTTCCGCCAGCAGATAGCGGCTGATGGACGACTTGTTCCCCGCCGAGCGCTCCTTGCAGAGATCGACGGTGACCACGTCCGGCAGTGTCGCTTCCCCGTACCGGGTGCGCAGGGCGTGGAAGCTGTAGCGTCCGGACTGTGCGGCGGCAAAGGTACTGAAACTCGGTGTAGCGGAGGCCAGGACCAGCAGTGCCTTCCGTTCGGCACACCGGAACTTCGCGATGTCTCTCGCGTGGTACCGGGGGCTCCGGTCGGACTGGTAGGTGTGTTCCTGCTCCTCGTCCATGATGATGAGACCGAGGTCTTCGACCGGGGCGAACACCGCGGAACGGGTGCCGACGACGATCTTCGCGAGCCCTTCCCGGACCCGTTTCCACTCGTCGAGCCGTTCCCCGGCGGAAAGACCGCTGTGGAAGACCGCGACGGTGTCGCCGTAGCGCTGATAGAAGAGGTCGAGGGTCTGGGGCGTCAGCGAGATCTCCGGCACCATGACGATGATGCCCTGCCCCGCCGCGAACACCTCGTCGATGAGCCGCAGGTAGACGGACGTCTTTCCGCTGCCGGTGACGCCGTAGAGAAGGGAGACGCCTCCCCCGTTCTTCCACTGTTCCGTGAGGCCGTCGAAGGCCGCCTGCTGCTCGTCCTGGAGCACGATGGGCTTCGGGTCGCCCGTCGGCCGGATGTCGTAGGGCCGGCGATACACTTCCTGCTCGTAGTACTCGATGACATCTTTCGCGAGGAGCCCCTTCAGGACCGCTTCGGTGACCCCGGTGAAGTAACACAGTTCCTTGACGGAACAGGTCCCGATGCGGAAAAGTTCTTCCGCGACCGCCCGCTGCTTTTTCGTGAGTTTCTCGGGCAGCGTGTCCAGGTCCTCTTCACTGCCGATGAGGTCGGTCAGACGGACCATGCGGACCGTGGCGTCGCCGACGGTGCGGACCGCGTCGTAGTCGCGCTCGAGGATGCCCTGTTTCGTCAGGTCCTCGAGGAGGTCTGAATCGAGGTCGATACCGAGGTCCGAGAGGATGATCTTCTTCCGGACGTACCCGGTCCTGTGGGAGAGGTAATCGACGATGGTCTGTACATCGCCTTCGAACTCGGCACTGTTGCGGTATCGGTCCGTGACGGCGAAGGAGGCCATGGTCGTGAGGTTGACACCCGCGGGGAACATCGTTCTCAGGGCATCAAAAAGAGTACAAAAGGTGCGGTCCCTCATGTACTCTGCCAGTGCGATCATGTGTCGATCGATCAGCGGCGTCTTGTCGAGCACCGCCGAGATCGATTTGTATCGGTCCAGAGGGAGGCCGGAGGTACGGACGGCTTCTTCAGCCGGGAGCAGGCGGATGACGACAGCCTGACGGAGCACGGTGCCGCGCCCGAAGGGCACCATGACACGGCAGCCCACCTGAAGGTCGGCCGCAAACGGCTCCGGCACGAGGTACCCGAACAGATGGTCAAAATGGTAGGCCGTGTTCTGTACCGCGACTTCCGCAATGAGTCCCATGTCCTGCATCGGTCCTCCTTCTGGAATAGTGTGGTTTCTTACAGATCCCGGATCTCCAGGGGCTCTTCGATGGTGTATTCACCGTCCAGGAGCTTCTCCAGGGCCAGAGAGACGGGTTTCTCGGTCAGGATCTCGCCTTCCATGTTGGCCTCGTCCGAGATCTCACGGGCGAGTTTGGCGGTGGCGGAGACCAGCGAGTAGCGGCTGACGTTCTTGTCGCCGTTTTCTCCGTGGAGGAGTTCTTTGAGGTCGGGGTTGAAGGTATGTTCTTTCATGATTCTTACTTCCTTTTACTCAGTCGAGTTTGCTCGGATCATCGGGTGTCCCCTCGCGCAGATGGCGGCGGTGACGGTAGATGAGTTCCAGAATATTTTCTACGGCATTTTCCAGCCGGTCATTGACGATGATGTAATCGTAATCGGTGGCCATCGTGATCTCTCTGCGGGCGATGGCGAGCCGTTCGGCGATCTGGTCCTGCGACTCCGTCTGACGGCCCTCGAGCCGGGTGCGGAGCGTGTCGAACGACGGCGGCATCAGGAACATCGTGCAGACGTCAGGCTGCAGTTCCTTGATCTTGGTGGCACCCTGGACTTCGATCTCCAGGATGACGGTCATGCCCTCGTCGGTCCAGGCCTTGACGGGTTCCTTGGGAGTCCCGTAATAGTTGCTGCCATACTGTGCGTATTCCAGCATCTCGTTGTTTCGGATCTTCTCTTCGAACTCCTCTTTCGTGACGAAGTAATAGTTGACGCCGTCCACTTCTCCCGGGCGGGGCTGCCGCGTGGTCATCGAAATGGAAACGATGGTCTTGTCGTCTTTCTTGAGCAGTTCGTTGATGACGGTGTCCTTGCCGACGCCGGACGGGCCGGACAGGACGAGTACGAATCCGCTGTTCATTGGTCCGCCTCCTCAGGTTCTTCTTCTCCGGTGATCCTGCTCTTCAGGGTCTCCGGCTGGAGATAGGACAAAAGGCACAGGTCGGTGTCGGTCAGGATGACCGCTTTGCTCTTCCGGCCGTGGGTGGCATCGATGAGCGTGCCCTTTTCCTTGCAGCCCTGTACGATCCGCTTGATGGGCGCGGATTCCGGACTGACGATGGCGATGATGCGGTCTGCGTTCACGCAGTTGCCGAATCCGATGTTAACGAGTTTCAACGAAACACATCCCCATGGGTGCGGTCCTTACTCGATGTTCTGGACCTGTTCCCTGATTTTTTCTACATTGCCCTTGATGTCGAGGACTCTGGAGGTGATCTCCAGGTCGGACGCCTTGGAGCCGATGGTGTTGGCCTCGCGATTGATCTCCTGTACAAGGAAATCCATCTTGCGGCCGATGGCGCTGTCGTCGTCGAACATGGACTTCAGCTGGTCGATGTGGCTGTGGAGCCGGACGGTCTCTTCGTCGACCGCCACTTTGTCAGCATAGATGGCAGCTTCCGTCAGGAGGCGCTGCTCGTCGACCTTGACGTCGCCGATGAGGTCGCGGATGCGGCCCTTCAGCTTCTCGTTGTACTCCCGGACCGTTTCCGGAGAACGCTGTTCGATGAACTCCGTCAGTTCCAGGATGTGGTCTGCCTTTTCGCAGATGTCGTTCTTCAGCTGCTCGCCTTCCCGTTCTCTCATGGCGATGAACTTGTCACAGGCCTCGGTGAGGACGGGCAGGACCGCGTTCCAGATGGCCTCTTCGTCGGCGGCCACTTTGTGGACCGCGAGGACATCGTTGAAGCGGGTCAGGGACATGGCGGAGACGTCGTTGCGGACGTCATAGGTCTCGGTGATCTCCTTGAGCGCGGCCAGATAGGCCTTCGCCAGACCGTGGTTCACCTGGACTTCGACGTCGGCGGCGTTGAGCTCCAGGATGGAGACGCTGCATTCGACTTTTCCGCGGGCGATGCGGGTCTGGAGGTAAGACTTGATCTTCTCCTCCAGGAAACTGTACTGCCTCGGGCACCGGGTGGAAAGCTCGAAATACCGGTGGTTGACACTCTTCAGCTCGACGGAGATGGAGAGTTCGGCGCTTTCCGACTGGGCACGACCGAAGCCGGTCATACTTCTTGTCATATTCGATTACTCCTCTGTAAGGCGATTTCGCGCTGTTTTCGCGCGTTATTTGCCTTAACCGTAACCTTTATTATACAAGATATCAAAGATTCTTGCAAATTTCTGTCTTATTTGGAAGCACGCTTCAGAGAGGCCACTTCCTGGGGTGTGAGGTCCCGCCATTTCCCCTGCTGGAGCATACCGAGTTTTACGGGGCCGATCGCCGTTCTCTTGAGCCGGGCGACCTCCAGACCGAGGGCTTCACACATCTTGCGGATCTGCCGGTTGCGGCCTTCACACAGCGTGACTTCGAGGACGGTGCGATCATCATATTTCTGCAGGACCTTGACGTCGGCGGGCAGGGTCTTCTTCCCGTCGATGAGGATGCCGGCCATCATCTGCGCCACCTGTTCATCGGTGATGTCGGGGCGGATGGTGACCCGGTAGATCTTGCTCACGTGTTTCGACGGATGCGTCATATTGTTCGCGAATTCCCCGTCGTTCGTGAAGAGCAGGAGGCCTTCGGAGTCGCGGTCGAGGCGGCCGACGGGGTACACGCGGGTCCCGACGTCTGCCACCAGCTGGGCAACACATTTGCGGTCCATCTCGTCGCTCATGGTGGAGATGAACCCGCGGGGCTTGTGCAGCATGATGTAGCGCGTTTCCTGGTCTTTCCGGACCTTCCGGCCGTCGACGGTCACCTGATCGTGCTTCGGGTCGACTTTGTCGCCGACCTTCGCGGTCTTCCCGTTGACCTTCACCTTCCCTGCCGCGATGAGTTCTTCACTCTTCCGGCGGGACGCGATGCCGCAGTCTGCCATGTATTTCTGTAAACGGACGGTGTTGTCTGCCATACGTCTCAAAAGCTCCTTTGAAAAGTGTCTGAATAAACAACAATACGCAACCACCCTTTGCAGGGTGGCTGCGTGATGTCGCTGTAAAACGATTATTTGTTGCGGTTGATGAAACCGGTGACCTTGTCGAACATGTCGGGAACAAGGTTGACCATTCTCTCGGCAGCGTTGTCATAAGCCGTGATGTGCTTGAGGGTGACTTCACCGTTCTGGATGAGAAGGAATGCGACCGGAGTGATGGTGACGCCGGCGCCGCCGCAGCCGCCAAACAGTTCCTGGCTGCCCGAGGACGGGAAGTCAGAGCCGCCGCTGGCAAAGCCGTAGGTGACCTTGGAGACCGGGATGATGGTCATGCCGGACTCGGTGTAGACCGGATCGCCGATGATGGTCGAAACATCGATCATATCTTTTACTTTTTCGATTGTTGTTGCAAGCAGTCCTGCTGCAGAGTTCGTCTCTTTACTCATGAAAAGCACCACCTATTAATTATTTTCTTTTAAAGCGGACTCAGCAGTCTGCCTTAAGTATTTTGCGTCTCGTTCTGCGATCATAGCCTTCTTGTTCGCGCTGATGCGGGAGCTGTTGTCTTTGACGACTCCCATCGTCTCCTTGCCGACCTTGCCGAGATACGGCAGGAACGGGCCAAGTACGCGGATCGGCCGGAACGCGATCTGATTGTGCAAGGAAGCTTTCTGCTTCGTTGCGAGGAAGTCCGGAGTAAGTTCGATGTCATACTTGCGGACTTTCATGTTTCTGGTCAGGAAACTCATGGCCGGGAAAATGACGGATGCGACCTGACCATATTTGATGGCCGTGTCGGCGGCGTCTTCGCCGGTGACCGTGAAGCCGATCGAAAGTTCTTTGATCGTGAAGCGCTTCCGGATCACCTTGGACAGGGTCCCCTTTGTCTGAGAGCCGATAAAGGCCATCAGTGCCAGAACAGAGTTTGCATCGAAGCCGTCAATGAAGCTCTTGCCGTTGATATAGGCGCCCTCCAAGTCAAACGTGTCAACCCTCTCTTTGATGGTTGCCAGTTTGGAGACCTGAGATTCATCCACTACATCCGGTAACGGTGTACCGGCTGCCTCCGCTGCTTCTGCAGCCTGAAGTTGTTCTTCAGCCTTTCTCATTTCAGCGTTGAGTCTTGCTTCTTCTTCCTGTAACCTGGATGCTTCACCGGCGAGTTTCTCAGCAGTCTTGATCTCATTCTGGACTGCCATCTTGTCTCTCATGCCGATGGATTTTTCCTGAACTGTCCCCACGACTCTGGGTCCGGCGGAACCGAAGTGATGCCGAACGAAGTTCCACATCTTCTTGAGCCGGTATTTCCGTTTTTCCGTGAACGGCCAAACGGTCAGCCCAAGGAAACCGTACTTCAGCTTCATGCCGAGACCGTCATCTTCATCGTAGTCCACTTTGACACCGATCTTGACCCAAAGCAGAAACAGTACCAGCAGGACGACCAGAATGACGAGAACCCAGACGATGTTCATGATCCAAAGGAGTACTTTTAGAAAAGCCAATAGTCAACACCTCCTCATTTATGAAATTTTCAATAAATAACTTAAGTTTCGTCAGAGGTCTCTTCTTCTGCTTCCGGGACTTCGGTTTCTTCAGGAGCCTCAGCGGCTTCTTCCTTTTCCGGGAGCGGAGGAAGTTCCTCCAGCGATTCTATGCAGAAGCACCGCAGGAACGCGGGCGTCGTGCCGTAAACGATGGGTCTGCCGGGAAGATCGAGCCTTCCCTTCTCTTCGATGAGACCCTTCTGGGTGAGGGATCCGATGACGCCGGAGCAGTCGACCCCTCGTACCTGTTCGACGAAGGACTTCGTCACAGGCTGGTTGTAAGCGATGACCGCCAGGACTTCGAAGGCGGCGCCGGAGAGCGGCGTGTTCTTCTTCATGGCGAGCACCGACCGGACCGGTTCGGAGAACTCGGTGCGGGTGCAGAGCTGGACCTGATCGCCGAGGCGTTTCAGGACAAGACCGCTTTCCCGGTCATCCAGTTCCTTTGCAAGCGCCGTGATGGCAGTATCGATATCGGAGACCGGCAGCTCTAACGCGGCCGCGATCCGTTTGACCGGCAGCGGATCTCCCGCTGCGAACAGGATGGCTTCGAGCGCCCCCTGCAGCTCTTGCTGGTTCAAACGTTTCAACTCCTCTTGATCTCTATGGTCATATCGTCTCCGTCATCCGTTGTCATGACCTTCTTGTCCCGGATGAGTTCCAGGAGCGCCAGGAAGGTGGCGACCATCTCGGAACGAGACTTCGAGGCCCGGATGAGTGAGGAGAACGTCCGTCCTCCCTTTCCGGAGATACTCGTTAAGATGTAGCTGATCCGCGACTGGACCGAGACGATCTTTTTCTGGACGATCTCGGCGAAGGCCTCCACCGGCGGCGGGAGTTTGCGTCCCCGTTTTCCGATGGCCGCCTGATAAGCGGACAGCAGTTCGAAGGGTTCGTGGAAGTTCTCGTAGGTCATATCGGCTTCCACTTCGTCGGGTCCCTTGGTGTACAGTTCGAACCCGTTGGCGGTCTCCTTCAGTTTTCCCGCCATGATCTGACAATCGCGATACTCGAGGAGTTCGCCGGTCAGTTCCCGTTTCAGTTCCTCCGCCTCTTCGGACTTCGGAAGCAGGGAAACGGTCTTGATGTAGACGAGCCGGGCGGCCATCTCCAGGAATTCACTGGCGACGTCCATGTCGGCTTCCTGCATCCTGCGGACATAGTCCGTATATTGTTCGACAAGCTCCATGATGGGGATGTCGTAAATATCTAACTTGTGTTTGCTGATCAGAGAGAGCAGCAGGTCCATGGGACCTTCAAAGACTTCCAGTTTGTAATTGATCTGCTCCATGCTCAACCCCCGAAGGGCAGCGCCGACAGCCATGCGAAGAACCGGATGACGAATTCGGACAACGCCGAGACCGGGTAGGACAGGATGCCCGTGAAGAGCAGGACGATGATGACGATGTACAGCGTCCGCTGGTTCCGCCAGACCCACTCTTTGGCCTTGCTCCCGTTCGGAAGGAAACCTTCCAGGATGTGCCACCCGTCGAACATCGGGATGGGCAGCAGGTTCAGGACGCCGAGGAAGATGCTGATGGTAGCGGCGTACTCGAAGAAGGTGGCGATGGACATCTGCAAAATGGAACCGCTGATGGCGGGGATGTGCATGACGACCGCTTCAATAAACAGGAAAAGCCAGCCCAACAGCAGATTCGATGCTGGGCCTGCCGCAGCGACGAGGACTTCGCCCCAGCGCTGATTGCGGAAGTTCCGGGGATTGACCGGTGTCGGTTTGCCCCAGCCGAACCCGATGAGCGCGATGAGGACACCGCCGATGGGATCGACATGAGCCATAGGGCTCAGAGTCAGGCGGCCGGAGTTGCGCGGGGTATCGTCTCCCTGCCTGTCAGCCGCCCAGGCATGGGCGAACTCGTGCAGCGGGATGACGCAAAACACTAAAAATGCCGCAGCCAGAAGAGCGATGATGATGTACATCGGTTCTCCGGTCCGGATGGCTCTCAAAAGCATAAAGTAAACACACTTCCACAAGATATAGCAAAATATTACTTATATACATACTACTAGAATTCCATCAAATCGTCAAGAAAAAACTAGGCCCGGAAACCACCACTCTGGGCAGTCCCGAATAGTCCTTGAAAACCTTGATGTTATCGGAAAAATCGGTAAAGATATCCGCAACGCTTTCGCCCTGCTGCTCCCCGATCTCCACGGCGATGAGGCCGTCCTTTTTCAGCACCTGCGACCACTGTTTCGCGATGGCCCGGTAAAAGATCAGCCCGTCTTCCCCGCCATACAGCGCGAGGGACGGTTCAAAGCCGACCTCCGCCTGCAGGCTATCCATCTCCTCTTTCGTGAGGTACGGAGGGTTCGCCAGGATGAGGTCCGCTTCCCCGATGTCGAAGCCTTCCGGCCCGTCGAAGAGGTCGCCCTGCAGAAGGGTGAAGCGTTCGGTCCGGTTCCGTTCCATGTTGCCGCGGATGATCGCGCAGGCCTGGTCGGACTTTTCCACCGCGGTCACTTCGCAGTTCGGGAAATTCCGCTCGACCGTGATGCCGACGCAGCCGCTGCCGGAACAGAGGTCCAGCACCTTCGCAGGCGGTCCGTCCGTATGGAACTTCTTCAGGAACTGCAGCGCGATGTCGACGAGTAGCTCCGTCTCCGGCCGCGGGATGAGGACGCCTTCCTTCACGGTGAAGGAGAGGTTGTAAAAGTCCCATTCCTGCAGGAGGTACTGGAGCGGATAGTGCTGGCAGCGCCGTTCGATCAGCGAGAAATAACGTTTGACGGTCTCTTCGTCGAGAGCCCTGTCGCGATGAACGAGGAGTTCCCGGGCCGGGATGCCGACCACATGTCCGAGCAGTTCTTCCGCGTCGTAACGGGCGTTGTCGACACCGGCCGTGCCGAGGGCACGGGTGCCGCCCTTCAGGACTTCTCCGAGGTAGTACGTTCTGTTCATTGGATCTCCGCCGTCTCCGGGTCTTCCGGCAGAACGGCCACAAAAGCGGCTATGCCGCACTCGATCATACTGTCGTCCGGCTCGATGGTCGTGATGCGCTGCATCCAGAGACCGGGCTGGGACAGGACGCGGGACAGAAGGTTGTCGTGGCGTCCCGCATAGCGGATGAATTCATAGCCGAAGCCCATGATGAGCGGGATGATGAGGATCTTGACGAGGACCCACAGCCAGCGGATGGTGCCGATGCCCGGGAAGACCAGGACGAGGATCGTCGAGAACAGGATACTGATGAGCAGCATGACGATCGTGAAACTGGTCCCGCAGCGGGGATGGAACCGGGTCTGGGCACGGACGTTCTCGACCGTGAGGTCCAGGCCGTTCTCATAGCAGGCGATGGTCTTGTGTTCCGCACCGTGGTACTGGAACACACGTTTGATCTCATTCATGCGCCGGACGCCGGCCATGTAGAGGATGAGGATGAGGATCTTGAGGATGCCCTCGAACAGCGGATGCAGGTTGTGGGTCTCCAGCACGTCGTGCGTGACATACTTGTCGAACATGTCGACGAGGAAGGCCGGAAGCCACATGAAGAGGACCAGCGCCAGAGCGACGCCGAGGATGACCGCGATGATCATGAGCGCGTTGATGACGCCCTCGGTCAGATGGGCCTCCATCCACCGGTCGAGCTTCGAAGGCTCTTCCTCATAGACGGTGCCGTCGTCATCCATCGACTTCTCTGCCGAGTAGTCGAGGTACCGGTATCCGAATTTCAGGGATTCAAAGAAGGAAACGATGCCGCGGACGAGGGGCCATTTGGCAACGGCATACTTGTCCTGCAGACGGTTTTCCTCGTGGTGTTTGACCTCGATCTCACCGTTCGGGAGGCGGATCGCGGTGGCCGCATCGTTCGGCCCTCTCATCATGAGTCCCTCGATGAGGGCCTGGCCGCCGATGCTGGTCTTGTGACATTTTTTACTCAACTTCGGTTGTCTCCGTTTCTACTTCGGGCACGTCGGCCAGGGACTCGAGCGGGACGTTCTCCACCGGGACGGTGTCGACCGGGAAGGACAGGATGACACAGGTGCCAACGCCGACCTCACTCTGGATGTCCATGGTGCCGCCATGCATTTTGACGATCTCGTCGACGACCGCGAGCCCGATCCCGCTGCCGCGAACAGAGATGTTCGACTTATAGAATTTCTTGCGGACTTTCGGCAGTTCCTCTTTGGAAATGCCGCAGCCGGTATCTTCCACAAATACCCGGAGCGTGGACTTCTCCCCTTCCGTTTCCGGAGGGAGCATCTCGGCGAAGACGGTGATCTTGCCGCCCTGCTCGGTATATTTGAAGGCGTTGTCAAGGATGTTGACGAACACCTGGTTGATGCGGTTGGGGTCCCCTTCGGCCGGTGCCGGCACATGGGGGACGTTGTAGATGAGTTCGATGCCCTCGCGCATGGAGCGGTCCTTGAAGACGAAAATGGTGTCGTCCAGTTCCGCGAGGATGTCGATCTTCTCATAGCGGAGCGTCATCCGGCCGTTGACGATCTTGGAAAGGTCCAGAAGGTCTTCGACGACGCCGGTCAGACGGGTCGCTTCATCGATGATGACTTCCATGCCGCGCTTCGTGAGCGCCGGGTCTGAATCGCCGACGGTCTGCATGGTCTCTGCCCAGCCCTTGATGGCGGTCAGCGGGGTCTTCATCTCATGGGAGACCGTCGAGATGAAATCGTTCTTCATCTTGTCGGTCGAGCTCAGTTCGTCGGCCATGAAGTTGATGTTCTCCGACAGCTCGGAGATCTCGTCGTGGTACTCCTGGGGCTCCATCCGGGCGGACATGTCCCCTCCCGCGATCCGCTTCGTGACTTCATTGATCTGCCGGATCGGCTGGACGATGGAGTCGATGAAGGTGATACCGGAGACCAGCATGATGAGCCCGATGGCGATGAGCACGATGAGCAGCGCGAAGAACACATTGGCCACCTGTCGGTTGACCTGAGCCAGTGAGACGACATAGCGGACGGCTCCCAGGTTCTGGTCCCCTTTGCGGAGGCGATGAGTCGTGGCTGTGATGGACTCTCCGTAGATGTTACGGCCATGGAAGTTCGCGGTCCCGGTGCTGTTCTCCATCGCCTCATTGAAGTCCGGCATCGACTGGTCCTTGACCGGGAAGCCGGAGCTGGAGACGACGACGTGGCCGGAGGGGTCGATGACCCAGACGTCCATGATGTCCTTGTCTTCAAAAGCGTCGACATACTGTATTGCCGCGTTCTCGAAGGACGAATTGTCCGTCTCGGAGACGAAGAACCGTTCGACCGAGTTCGAGTACATGTTCTGGACCGCATTGTCTGCCGCCGACCGGTAATAGTAGCGGCCAATGATGAAGACCGCGACGAATACCAGGAACAGGATCGTCATGACGAGCACCGGGCCGGAGGTGAACCAGCGGCGGTAGATGCCGGTCAGCCGGAGCCGTTTGCGGGTCTCTTGTTCGTTCATAGGTTCTCCTCTGGTCAGTTGACCCATTTATAGCCGATGCCCCAGATGGTCATCAGGTGCTGCGGCGATGAGGGCACATCTTCGACCTTCATCCGCAGACGGCGGATGTTGACGTCGACGATCTTTTCCTCGCCGAAATACGAGCTGCCCCAGACCTGCTGCAGGATGTCCGTACGGGACAGGGCCGCGCCGGGGTTATTGAAAAAGTATTCCATGATCTGGAACTCGACCTGAGTCAGTTCGATCGGTTTGCCGTTCTTCGTGAGCGTGCGGCTGCGAACGTCGAGGGTGAACTCGCCGAGGGTGATCGTGCTCTGGGGCTGTTCCGGAGCGGCGGAGACCATCTCGACCCGGCGGTAGAGGGCGTCGACTCGGGCCATCAGTTCGGCCGGAGAGAACGGTTTGGTGACATAGTCGTCCGCACCGACGAGGAGGCCGGTGACCTTGTCCATCTCCTCTGTTTTGGCGGTCAGGATGATGATGCCGACGGAAGCGCTGCGCTTTCGCAGTTCCTTGCAGACTTCGATGCCGTCCATCTCAGGCATCATGATGTCGAGAAGACACACGTCGAAGGCGCCGTCCGCCTCGTCATAGAGCCGGACCGCCTCTGCCCCGTCGGCCGCCTCGGTCACATCGTAACCGCTGCGCTTGAGGTTGATGACGATGAATTCGCGGATGGCGGATTCGTCTTCCGCTACGAGGATCTTTTTCAAAGCTGAACTCTCCTTTAATAAAACACCAGACTGTTCTGGATGGTTTCGTTGGTGATACCTGCGGCGGTGCCGGCGCTGGTCAGCGTACCGAATACGGCACGCTCTCCCTGTTCGCTCAGGAACGTGTATTCACTGTTCCAGGACTTCGGCTTTCCGGAGGCGGAATAGACGAGGCTGAACAGCGGCTCTCCCCGGCCGTTCTCCGTCACGGAATAAGCGGTGATGACACCGGTCTTTTTGTTCCGGTAGAACAGGATGCTGTCGCGGAAGGAGGCGTCGACCTGGAGGACATAACGGTTCGTCGTGTCGATCATACCGTAGGCCTTGGTCTGCAGGACGCCGGGTTCCGCAGTGCCGGTCACGGACCAGGAGTTGAGGGCGATGGGTTCTTCCTCGTCCGCATCGTCCCCGGCGGTCCGCCCGGAGGTCCCGGAGCTGCCGGTATTGCTGTAGGCGACAGGGATCTCGATGAGACCGTCCTCGTCGATATCTTTGACCGGGATCGCCGAAGCTCTCAGGGTCGAGACGTTCGTATGAGTGTCATTGTCGGTGAACGGCGCCCGCAGCGTCTGCGCTGCGGCATCCCACCAGATCACTTCCGTGAACATGGTGTTGTCGTCTTTCAGGGCATCGACGAAAGCCATCGGGGTCTGCCCCTCCTGGATGTAGACGCCGTCATAGACGGAGGCCGTGCTGTCGAGGGAGATCTCATCGCCGACCTGCTGCAGGCTGTTCCCCTTCATCTTCATGAGGGCGGCGTAGTTGTGCTGGACCTTCCGGGTCGTTTCGTTCCAGAGGACCAGGATCTCCTTGGCGCCGTCGTTGTCCATGTCGTAGACGCCCATCGCCTTGTAGGACATATTGGAGAGCGTCTTGAGTTCCGGCTTGCTGTCCAGTTTGACCGAGTGGACCGTCATGGTCCGGGAACTGTCTGTGCCGGAGAGGCTCCAGGAGAAGATGACCTCTGACGTGCCGTCATTGTTGAGGTCGGCGAAAGTGACCGAGTCGATCCGGCTGCCGTAGCCGCTCGTGTCGATGAGGCTCACCCATTCATCGTCGACATAGTCGAGGATGTGGACACGGACCGAGCCCTCGTCCGCGGTCCTGGAGTAGAACACCACCGCCTCGGACTCCTCGTCGCCGTCGATGTCGTAGAGGACATATGCACTCCGGTACTCGCCTTCCGCGGGATACTGGAGCTTGTATTCGGTCCCGGAGCCCACGGCCCGTTCAAAGGCCTGCTGGAGCTTCCGGTTCTCGCCGTTGGGGTTCGGAGGCGACAGGACTTCCTGCGGAGAGTGGAGCCTCGTCATGATGAGGAGGAACGCTCCGAGGAGCAGCGCCACCGACAGGGCGATGAGTGGGATTCGTTTTTTCAAGGGAACACCCTTCCTTTATCGTCGGCTCACGACTGGATCGTGGCGCGGCAGTAGTAGCTGCCGTAGCACCAGCAGGTCTCGGAACTGACCGACGGGGTCAGCTGGAGCCGTACGGTTCCTTCTTCGACCTCTCTGCCGGTCAGGTCGGCGGTGAATTTGATGGAGGAGGCCGTCAGCGCGGCAAGGTCCGCTTCGGGTCCGATCAGCGTGATCTGCATGGGCTCGGACACCGGATGGACGGCCAGGTCAGTCGCGTTGTTCGTGACCTTGATGGACGGTTTGTTGACCGTGATGGTCCGGGTCGACAGGTTGCCGGTATCGATGGTGACATCGAACTCATCGGACGCGTCCATGGGGATGCCCTCGGTCATATCAGAGGCCCGCAACGTCAGAGACGTGGTGCCGGATTCGATCCGGGAGAAGTCGATCGTCCCGATGGAGATCCGTTTCATGTCTGCCAGTTTGTCCGGGTCGACCGCCACCTGGATGGTGGAGGGGCTGATGCGGACCTTGGGCGCCTTGTTGATGTAGGCTGCCGGCGTATTGGAGAAGGACACCGTGACCGGCAGAGTCGTGATCTGATAGACCGGGACCGTGACCGTGATGTTCTCCGCGGCATCGGTCGTCAGATAGTTGATCGTGTCGTCTTTGTCGTCGACGATCTTGAGCGTGGCATCGAAGGTCTCCGAGTTCTTGAGGTTACCGCTCGTATCGGCATAGGCATAGGCGTGGGAGATCTTTTCCACATAGGTCGCCGGGCCCTTGACCGCCACAGACGTCTGGGACGGGATGGGGTCCTGGGTCAGGTATTTCGAGGTGTCGACCAGGTTGCCGGAGGAACGGACGACCGGTTCGACGGGAACATCGATGGTCTTCGGGGCGTCGAAGTAGACATCGACGGTATCTTTGGATTTGCTGACGATCCGGTAATCCGGATTGTCGTCGTTCGAGGCAGCGCGCAGCTGCAGGGTATATTTACCGGGAGAGTCGACCGAGGTCGTGACCGCAGTCACGGTCAGGTCGTCGGCGGTGAGGACGTTGTCCCCCACCTCGTAACGCTTGCCGGATACGGTGACGTCGACATAGAGGTTCTCGGCGCCGAACGCCTCGTAACCGAGCTGCGAAGGCATGCTCTCGTCGACTTCGACCTTGACGTCGCGGACCACACGTTCGACCACGGGCGATTCATTGATGGAGACCGCGAGCCAGATGACGAGGGCCAGCAGGAAGGCGATGAGCGCCATGACCCTGGTATTGCCGAGGAGTGTGGAGACGCGGGCGCGTTTATTCGTCGTCGGCATCCGACTCACCTCCTCTGTGATCGATCACTTCGATGGTCTCTTCGGGATCGTTCTTTGCATTCCGGTTCTTCCGGTTCTTTTTGCGTTCTTCTTTTTCCTCATCGACATCGATCAGGAAGACGTCGAGGAGCATCTCACGGATCTCACCGTCGGAGAGGTTCCGGTGAAGGCGTCCGCCTTCGGCCATGGAGATGCTGCCGGTCTCTTCGGAGACGACCAGGATGTATGCGTCGGACTGTTCACTCATACCGATGGCCGCTCTGTGCCGGGTGCCGAGCTTCTTGCTGACGTCGTTGTGGCGGCTGGTCAGCGGCAGGATGCAGCCGGCGGAGTAGAGCCGGTTGTTGCGGATGACCGCGGCGCCGTCGTGGAGCGGAGACTTCGGGAAGAAGACGTTCTGGATGATCTGGGACGTGATCCGCGCGTCGATGACCGTACCGGTATCGATGATCTCGCCGAGGGGCATGCCCCGTTCGAAGATGATCAGGGCGCCGATGCGTTCGTCGCTCATCTCCTGGGCCGCTTTACAGACCGAGTTGATGCAGCGGGACATCTCCTCATTGTACTGGATGGCCTTCGCGGAACCGTTCTTGCTGAAAAGTGATGTGAACTTCAGATAGGAGCGGCTGGTGCCGAGTTTCTCCAGCAGTTTCCGCAGTTCGGGCGCAAAGATGACCGCCAGCAGGACAAGGATGTTGTCGATCAGCTTCCGGAACAGGAAGATGGACGACTTCATGTCGAGCAGGAGGACGATGACGTACGCCAGGATGAAGATGACGAGGCCTTTGGCGAGGGTCAGGGCACGGGAGTCCCGGATGACCTTCAGGAGCGAATACACCAGCACCGTGAGGAGCAGGATGTCGAGCGTATCGCTGAGCCAGTCATAGGTGGAAAACACGCTGATGACCCGACTGAAGAGCGTCGAGAGATCAGACCAGAGAGTCATGATGAGAGTTCCTCCTTAGATTGATTCGATGAGCGCGACCGCGTGGGCGGAAATGCCCTCTTTGCGGCCGGTGAACCCGAGGTGTTCTTCGGTGGTGGCTTTGACGTTCACCGCGCCGAGGTCGACGTCGCAGGACTTCGCGATGTTCTCCCGCATGGCGGCGATGTGCGGTGCCATTTTGGGTGCCTGGGCGATGATGGTGGCATCGATGTTGCCGACCCGGTAGCCGTTCTCTTTGAGGCGATCTGCGACCTGCTGAAGCAGGACGAGACTGTCCGCGCCGAGGAATTCGTCGTCGGTGTCGGGGAACATGCCGCCGATGTCGCCGAGGGCGGCAGCGCCGAGCAGCGCGTCCGAGACCGCGTGGAGCAGGACGTCCGCGTCAGAGTGGCCGAGCAGGCCTTTTTCATAGGGGATCTCTACCCCGCCGATGATACATTTGCGGTCTTCCGCAAACTGGTGGACATCGTAGCCGTGACCGATGCGCATGATGGCTCCCTCGTTTCTTTAAAGTGTTTCGATGTCGATAGACAGGATCTTGATGGCATCGACCGGTTTGTCCTGAGGACCGGTCGGAGAGGTCGCGATGTCGTCGACGACGTCCATGCCCTCAAAGACCTGACCGAAGACGGAGTGCTTGAAGTCGAGCCAGGGCGTACCGCCGAGGTTCTTGTAGTTCTCGACGACCTCCGGGCCGAAGCCGTACTCGACGCCCATCTGCTCCATCTGAGAGAGGAAGCGGGGGTCGCAGGTGCCGCACTGGACGATGAAGAACTGGCTGCCGTTGGTGTTCGGGCCGGCGTTAGCCATGCAGAGTGCACCGCGGATGTTGTGGAGGTCCGGGTGGAACTCATCTTCGAAACTGTGGCCCCAGATGCTCTCGCCGCCGCGGCCGGTGCCCTGCGGGTCGCCGCCCTGGATCATGAAGTCCTTGATGACGCGGTGGAAGATGATGCCGTCATAGTAGCCGTTCTTCGCGTGGGTCGTGAAATTTTCGAAGGTCTTCGGGGTCTCTTCCGGGAAGAGTTTGACCTTGATGGTGCCTTTGGTGGTGTGGATGGTCGCAACAGTGTCGCCCGCGACGGGCAGTGCGGTCTGATTAGCCATGGTTGAAATCTCCTTTATTCTCAGATGACGTCTGTTTCCAGACTGCGGTAGGTGGCGTCGTATTTCTCACAGAGGTCTAAGAGGTACTCGTCGACGAGGTCGAGCAGTTCGATGTTGAACGGCAGCGTGCGGCTGAGCACGAGATGGGCCCGCGGGAGGACCATGCCCTCCGGTGCCGGTTCCTGGGTGAGGTCTTCATAGACGAAGTCCTTCTCGGACGCTTCGGTACTGAACTCCAGCGCCGCCTTCCGGTTCGGAAATACGAAGTGGAACTTGATGGGCCGCGGTGTGGAACCGTCGTCCCCGTACCCCCGGAGTTTCCGGAGGATCTTGTTGTTCTCGACCTGTTTGAGCTGGATGGCATTCGGGAACAGGTACTCCATGTACTGCGTGCCTTCCGGGTCGAGCTGGATGGTATACTCCGTGTGGCGGAACGCATTGCTGAAGCTCTCCTCGAGCATCTTGCCGGCAGACTTTGCGCGGCGCTCCGGGATGTAAAAGATGAGGAATGCCATGTTGGCAGAAGCGACGATGCCCTGTCCCACGAACCGGCCGTCGAGGTGCTGTCCCAGGATGGAACGGACCGTCGTGATGTGATTCAGTTCGGCATCCGAGATGAGGTCCGGGTTGGACGGGTCCGGATAGACCTGGATCTGGATCTTCACACAGTACGGGATGGCCGTGCAGGGCAGTGTTGCCGCGAAATTGGTGTCGCATTGGATGCGGACCGGCTGTTCCGAGAAGGTCTCGGTGTAATCGACGAAGTTCGGTTCGTTGCTGACTCCGCCGCCGGCAAGGGCGTCAAAGAATCCCATGTTCATTTCCCCTTTGTTATCTAAAAGTACATTCGTTATAGTTTAACACAATATAGTGGGTTTCTCAACCGTTCCGAGGCCGAAAAAGCCCAATATTTTGGCTTTTTTCAGTAACATAAGTCACGCAGAGGGCTGCGCTCCTTCTCCTAGCGGTCGGTCCGGCGTTTCCAAGTGAGTCTGCACAGGGGTTCGAGCCCGGTCAGGAACAGGAAGAAGGCACCCAAATGGGTGCCTTCTTCCTGGTGCCGGTGACCGGGCTCGAACCGGTACGGTATCGCTACCGAGGGATTTTAAGTCCCTTGCGTCTGCCAATTCCGCCACACCGGCGTGTGACGCGGGCATTATTGTACCATAATGCCCGGCAGTTTTCAATTATGCGGACCGCGTGACAGCGAGGACTTCCTCCATCGTCGTCAGCAGGTTCAGGTCGTATTTCTGCACGAGGTGCATCGCCTCGTCAAAGCCGAACAGGATAGTGCCTGCGGCATGGGAATCCGACGAGAGGATGACCGGCTTTTGCACCTTTCCGAGGAGCTCCAGAACAGGCTCCGCCGGGTAGGGCGATGTACGGTATCCGCGGGAGATGGCACCCGTATTGAGTTCGAGGACCGCGGGTGTTTCGAGCAGCTTCGAAAGCGCGTCGTTCTGCGCTTTGACGTACCTTGCGTCAGTCACGTCGATGAGGTCGTCCCGCTCGATGAATTTGGTGACGAGGTCGAAGTGCGCCACGATGTCGCAGCGGGTCTTCGTGTAGAGGTCCCCCACCAGTCCATAGTAGTCTTCCACAAAGGCCATGGCGTCACCGCCATACCACTGTTCCACTCCCCTGCGCTGGGTCTCGGCGTCGCAGTCGACGGAGATATAATTGCCGTCCTTGAAGACACAGTGGACCCCGCCGATGACATAGTCGTAGAACGGCAGGTCATCGGGCTCACTGCAGTAATCCTGTTCGATGCCGAGGAAGATCTTCATCTTCCCCTCATACTCGTCCTTCAGCGCAGTGACGGTCTCCCGGTAATGCGCGGCGGCATCCGGGTCCATCGTCCACATCGGGTCGAAGTCGAGCCAGGAGTGGCCGGAAAAGCCGATTTCCCGACAGCCGAGGGCCAGGGCGGATTCCGCCATCTCTCTCGGGGTGTTCGCACCGTCACAGTATGTGGTGTGCATGTGGAAATTGTTGAAACTCATACCATTTTTTCCTGTTTGACCTTGTGGTCGATGATGTGGCGGGACGCCAGTTCTTTCAGGACGTCCGACACGGTGATGCCCATGTGGACCATGAGGACCATGACATGGTACATGAGGTCCGCGATCTCATAGATAGTCTCTTTCTTGTCGTCTCCCTTGGCGGCGACGATGACTTCCGTGTTCTCCTCGCCGACCTTCTTCAGGATCTTGTCGATGCCCTTTTCGAAGAGATAGGTCGTGTAGGAGCCCTCCGGACGGCTCTCGTTGCGGCCGACCAGCAGGTCATAGAGGCCCTGGACCGAGAACTCATGACGAGTCTCGCTCTGGAAGACCGGGTATTCGAAGCAGGAGTCCGTGCCGAGATGGCAGGCGGGACCGTCCTTCTCGACGACGACCACCAGGGCGTCCTTGTCGCAGTCCGTCGTGATGGAGACGATGTGCTGATAGTTGCCGCTGGTCTCCCCCTTCAGCCACAGTTCCTGACGGGACCGGGACCAGAAGCAGGTGAGTTCCTTCTCCATGGAGATCTTCAGGCTCTCCGCGTTCATGTATGCGACGGTCAGGACCTTCTTCGATTCGCTGTCGACCACGACTGCGGGGATGAGGCCCTTCTCATCGAATTTCAGTTCCTCGATCGAAACAAAATTGGTTTCCGGCATTGATAGTTAACTCCTTTGAGCAGTAAATTATACACTTGCTTTATAATTACGCATTTTTCCGTGGGAAAAGTTTGCCGCAGCAAGAATCGAGCTTTGCGGGGTGCGCCGAAGGCGCTATTGATTCTCAGAAACAGCCTCCGCAACGCGACCTTCGCCGCAAGGCAAAGCTTTTCCAGGAAAAATGCCAAACCATATCACAATCTGACGTTGATCCCGTTGCGACGCAACTCTTCCTTAAGGTCTTTGATCTCGACTTCGCCGAAGTGGAAGATGCTGGCGGCGAGGCCGGCGTCCACGTTCGGGATGGTTTGGAACAGTTCGACGAAGTGGTCGATGCCGCCGGCACCGCCGGAGGCGATGACCGGGACGTTCACGACGTCGCAGACCGCCTGCAGCATCTCGAGGTCGAAGCCGTTCTTGACACCGTCTGTGTCGATGGAATTGAGCA
>JAFTZU010000117.1 GCA_017461005.1 Clostridia bacterium | reverse complement strand
CTGGTTGAAGTATCTGTTCCACGGCTTGTCGATCGAGGGATAGCCGGTTTTGTTCAAAACTTCACTCATGTTCTTGAACCTCCAATAATTTGCTAAGCTTGGGTTTTCTACAGTAACATCTGGGCGATTTACCCGTTGTTACTTTGTGACTAGAATATTAACACGTTTATGAACAAATATGAACTGGTAAAACGACGAAAAAGCAGCCCTTTCGGACTGCTTCTTTGTATAAGTTTATGAAGAAATTATGAATATTTAGGCTGATTTCAGTAAACGGACAGCTTTTCGCCACAAAATATGGTGTTCAGCATATCGCCAAAAGCACTATGTAAATAAATTCACAAAGTTTTGACTCTCTCCTGTGGTTCGACCGTCTTGTTCATATTTCGCGTGACATGCGTTAACTGTTAGTTTACTAAACTACGAACTTGTTCAAGCATCCTTCCATTTACCGCTGACCGGCGGTCTGGACTTCCAGGAGCTTGTAGTCCACCTTCCCCGCCGGGGTCAGCGGCAGAGAGCCGCGGAACTCGTAAAGGAAGGGCCGCATGTACTCGGCCATCTCGGCATCGCAGTAGCTGCGCAGTTCCCGCTCGATCTCCTCTTCGTCCACCCGGTTGTGGTCGTTGAGGGCGATGTACGCCTTGGTCCTTCCCCGCCGGTCCTCGTGCAGTTTGACGACACAGGCTTCCCGGACGGCCGGGTGCGAGGTGAGGATCTCCTCGATGACGTTCGGGTAGATACGGTAGGCAGTGCCCTTATACTGCGTCAGGATGGCACGCTTGATGCGCCCGACGATGTACAGAAGGCCTCTGCGGTTCATGTACCCGAGGTCGCCCGTATGGAGCCAGTAGGTACCGTCGGAATGCTTACGATAGACCGTCTTCATCTCTTCGGGGTCGTTCATGTAACCCATCATCTGGCCGGGGCCCTGGAAACAGATCTCCCCGACCTCATTGTACTTGCACTCGAGCCCGGTGTCCGGGTTCACGATCTGCACCTGGTTGCGCGGCAGCGGAGCGCCGACCGAACCGAGGGCATTGACGTCTCCGAACGCGGTGCACGCGGAGGCGGACATCTCGGTCATACCGTAACCCTTCAGGAGCTTCGCTTTGGAGCCGTGGCGCTTCAGGAAGCGGTTCAGGTCCACTTCCAGCGCATTGCCGGCGCCCTCACCGCCGACGGCGATGACCTTGAGGCAGTCGAGGTTGACATTGCGCATGCGCGGGTTGTTGAGCATGGGCGCCACGTAGTTCGGGATAGCGGTCAGGTAGTTCGGTTTATACTTGTTGAAATACTCGGGCCAGTCGTCCGCGTCGAAGTTCGGGATGAGCACGACGGTCGAACGCATGGTGAGCGGCATGTGCATGTTGATGAGCGAACCGTACACGACGAACGGAACGACGAGGTTCAGGAACACGCTTTCCTTCGGCTCCAGGTGGAAGATGTAATGGTACTGGAACGCGACCGCGTTCATGGCGTTGTCGTTCAGCACTACCGCCTTCGGGAAGCCGGTAGTACCGCCGGTGTGCGCCAGCAGCGCCGGTTTGGACGGGTCTTTCTGGTAGGTGATGTCCGGCACATGAGCACCTGAGGCGATGAACTTGTCCCAGGTCAGGACCACCGGGTCCTGAAGGTAACTTTCGTCCACATCGCTGTTGCTCTTGAAGAGGGTCCCGACCTTTTTGAAGAGCGGGAGGTCATCTTCCATGCTGAAAGCGATGACGTGCTCGACGCCGATCGCCTTTGCAGCAAGCAGCGTTCTGTTCATGAAGATATCGGCGGACACGACGACACGCGACCTGTTGGCGCGGAAGAACTTGACGAGGTCCTTCGCGGTGGACAGGACGTTGATGTAGTCGACGACGGCCCCGATCTTGTTGAGGGCGTAGTAGCAGACGACACATGGCACACAGGCGACGGTCAGGATGGAGACGATGTCCCCTTCCCGGACGCCCTGGGCCAGAAACGCCTTCGCGGTCTCGTCGATGCGCTTGAACAGCTCGCGGTATGTGATCTTGTGCCCCATGTAGTTGAGGGCATCAGAGTCGAGGTTGTATTTGTTGTTCTCGTAGAGGTACTCGAAGAGGCTCATGTTCGGGAGCGGATCTTCAATAGCCTCTTTGCTGAAATAGTTGAGCCAGGGCCGGTCGATGCTCGGGTACCCGGTGCCCGTGGTCTTGGTGAGTTCTTCGACCTGCTGCGTGGTCGCCTGGTACAGAGCCATACGCGGTCCCTCCTCTCGTAAAAAATATCGGCTTCTATATTATAATATCTATATGAATATTTCGTTAAGCAAATGACAGTTGTCGATAAGAAAAGAGCCTCTCATTTCTGAGAGGCTCTTTGTGTTAGTTCTGGTTGCCTTAGATGAGGCTGGAGACCGGCAGAGTGTTGGTGCCTTCTTCCTGGAACAGAGCGTCCAGGATGGCATCGGCGATCTGCTGGTGGCCCTTGTAGGACGGATGCGAGCAGGCCATGAAGTAGCCGAAGAACTGACCGGCGGCGATCTTGCCGGGCCATTCGACCATGGTCGGCCACGGCGGAAGGTCGACGTTGCGGATGTCGACGAAGTAGTACTGATCGCGCAGCGGGCAGGTGTTGGCCCAGTAAAGGTTCATGATGGTCGTGAAGATGCCCATGCCTTTACCGATACGGATCATGTCGATGTCAGCGAACTGCAGGTCCTTGGTGGCGTTGTAACCGCCGACGCAGACGATGGCAGCGTGCTGGTTATACTGACGGATGTAGTTGACCACGCCTTCCCAGTTCTGCTGGACGGACATGTAACCGCGGACGATGGAAAGCATCAGAGCGGAAACGACTTCCGGCAGAGCGCCGACGACATCGGCGACACTGAAGAGGGTGGAATAAGCGGCAGCGAGGTCATAGCCGCCCATCGCCGTGACGATGGACTTTGTGGCGTTACCGACGAGCTGAGCATACAGGGTGTTACCGGCTGCAGCGTCTTTCAGAACAAAGAGGACGTCGAACAGCGGGGAGAAGATGATGTCGTTCGGACCCATACCGACGGTGATGAGGTCTGCGCTCGGGAGCATTGCCTGAGCTTTTGCCTGCATGTTGGCGAGCTCCTGTCTACCCTGAGCTTCGGTACCGAACAGCGTGTTGAACGCCTGGTCGGAGTTTCTCTTGCCCTGGTCATCCATACGGCTGTAGAAGGACGGGTCGAGGATGCGGTGGACATCGTTGGTGGTGAGACCTTCTCGGGCGAAGGAGTACCACTGGCTGTTGTCAAGACCGAACGCGTCAGCGATGAGGCTCGGGTAAGAACCGTAGGTGTACGGGTTTGCCCAGTCATGGGTCGTAGTGTTCGGGTTGCCCTTCGGGAAGGACATGTTGAAGTTGTCGTCGATGTTGACGCCAAAGGAATCGATCTCGCCTTGAGTGGCACCCAGCATGTAACCGGTGGACATGGAGTCGCCGAAGTGCATGTAGCTATGGATGTTCAGGTTCTCGAGAGATTCGATCTGGTCGACCGGCAGAGCCGTGCCTTCTTCTTCCCCGTCCACTGCGAAGGCCAGGAGGCTGATGGAACAAGCGACCATCATCATGACCATGGCAAGCAGTGCAGCGAAGAAACGTTTGCTCTTAGAAATCGTCATTGTTGTTTCCCTTTCTGATGAATACATACATTTTTGTTTGTGTTACGCGTTGGCCTTCATCGCCTTGACGAACTCGTTGGCGAGGTACATCTGGCCTTCTCTCTGCGGGTGAGCCGTTGCCATGAACATGGTGTAGAAGTAACCTTCGTTCAGAGCGGTCTGCCACTGGTCGATGGGAGCCCAGTCCGGAAGGAGCGGCTCGACACCGGCGGTGTGGACGACGGTGTACTGGCTTCTGTACTTGGACGTGTTGCGGATAACGTTGTTGATCTCATTCGCGGAGAAGCTCAGCAGTTCGCCGAAACGGAACTGGTCCGTGCTGGTGAACTTGAGGCCATAGTTGGAGTTGTAGATGTCACCAACGTAGATCTTGGCTTCCGGCTTCTTCTCGGCGATGAGCTGACCCATGAAGGCGTCCCAGTTCTCAGCAAAAGCAGAGTTGGCCTTGTTGGACTGTACGACCATGGTAGCAAGGACGAGGGGCAGCTTGCCGACGAGAGCGGCAGCGTTGATGACCGCGTCCAGAGCGCCGGCCATACCAACGACGGACAGAGCAGCGTTGGCAGCGTCGGTGATAGTGGTGTCGTTAACGACGGAAAGCGTGGTCTGAAGGACATAGAACAGAAGGTCGTTGGAACCGAACCAGACGGTAAAGACGTCGGCCTGTTTGATGTCCTGATGGATGTGCTGCTGCATCTTCTTAAAACCGGTCTTACCCTGCTTTGTGAAGTCGCCGTCAATGATGATGTTGTCAGAGATGTTCTTCTCTTCGTCCGTCATCTGGTTGTAGTAGGACGGGTCGAGGAGCAGTCGGAACTCATGGGAGGTCAGACCGTCTCTGGCATAGTTGTAGAACTGATAATGGTCATGGTTCCAGGACCATGCATCAGGGTTCTTCTGAGTGGTCTGGTTGCCAAAGTACCCGAAGGGGTTGTCTTTGGGGTCGAGGCCAAGCGCTTCGGCGATCATCGTCGGGTACGCGTTGGTGGTGGTCTCACCGTCTCTCAGCGTCTGAGCGATGTTG
>JAFTZU010000018.1 GCA_017461005.1 Clostridia bacterium | reverse complement strand
GTCAGCGGCTCTGGACGATGGTCAGCTGAAACTCGGTGCCGTCGGGCAGTTCGAGAACCAGCCCCTTGTTGTAGGTCAGCACACCTGCCTCGGCAAATGTGCGTACCCGCAGATTCTCCCAGTTGATTTCAAAGCTGTCGTACCCCTCGGTGATGAGCTCCCGCAGGCCGTCCTGCAGGGTTTCCTCGTCAAACTGTGCCTCGTCGTTCCAATCGTTCTCGTACATGGTGTGTTCCTTTCCGGGCTGTGCCCTGCTTGATTTGGAAGCTCCTCGGCTTCCCGCGACCGGACATTCTGTGCCCGGTTTCGGCTGGGTGCCGCCCAGCACTCATCAGGCGGGTTGATTTCAAAGCTGTGCCTCCCTTGCTGTGCGCCGCCGGGTTCAGGAAGCCCGGCGGGTGGTCTCGGCACCGTTCCTCCAAGCCGCATTTCCGGGCATGTGCTTCAGGAGGTGTGTGCGGGCGGTTTTGAATTCTTCGCCGTTCATGCCCAGCCGCAGGAGCCAGCACCGGAAGGTGTACGCCGGGTTGTCGGTGACCGGGCGATTCGGGCTCGCTGTGCTTACCGTGAGGGCTTGGTAAGAAATGGCGAGGCAAAGCTGGATGTAAGCTTTGACCTCGCCTGCGTGAAGTGTGCTGTTGAAAGCCCGGAACTCGATGGTGCCCTTCTGAAAGACACTGTGGAGGTTCAGGAGGTGGTAGCGGCTCATGTCGTAGTGCTGGTGTGCGTGGTACTGCCAGTCGCGGTCGTCGTACCAAATCCGGGCAAATTCCTCGGAGGTGGCGGGCTTGCGGCGGTTCAGTGTGCGCAGGAAGTCCTGATCGACGGGTTTGCACCAGCGGGCCCGGCGCTCCGGGCTGATTTGGAGAGCCTGCGTCAGGAGGTCTTCCTTGGCGTTGACCAAGTTCACCAAGTTCCGCAGGGTTTTGGGGGTGTGTTCACCCAGCCCGACGTGTACGTGGATGCCGCAGGAGGGGTCGGCGTGTGCCCCAGCCGCCCGGAGTGCCCGGACAATGGTCTGCACCGTCTCGATGTCTTCCCAGCGGCAGATGGGGCTGACCACCTCGCACTGCTGGTCGCGGAACCCGGCGATGCTGGAGTCGGACACACACTTCCACTTCCTGCCGTCGACCGCCGTGACCTCCCAAGTGTCGTAGGTGCCGCCCGTGTGCCTGATGACCGGGCCATCGCCCAGTGTGTTGCTGGGGAGGACTTCCGCGATGACCTGCGCCGCCCGCTGGCGGGTGATGTGGTTGGTTTCGATCTCGATGCCGAAGGTCTGGTTTTTCATGGGGGTCTCCTTTCGCCCGGCGGCGGCTTCTCCCGCCCGACCCGGTTTGTGCCTTCTGGGCGGTTTCCCGCCCGGCGAGCACATACATCACTCCGCCGGGCCGAAAAGTCAACGGTTTTTTTCGCGAAAAAGGAGGCCGCGCTTCCTTACATATGCGCGTAGGGGCGGCGAAAAAAGAAAAAAAGTTCCGGTTTTTTTTGCCCGGCGGCGGGTTTTCCCCGCCCGGAACCGCTTCTTCGCTTTGCCGTGAAGAAGTGCCCGGCGGGCACACTTTCCCACTTCGCCGTGCGAAAGTTGGTGGGCGGCACACTTCTCCGCTTTGCTCTGGGAAAGTCCACCCGTCCGGTGGGAGTTTCGCGCTTTGCCGTGAAGAAGTCCGCCCGGGCTGGATGACCCGGACTTTTCCACTGCGCTCTGCGAAAGTCCTGTGCCCGACTTCTCCGCTTTGCTCTGGCAAAGTTTGTGTCTCGGGAGGGGGTGGTCAGATCCCTGGGTGTGTTTTCAGGAGACCGCGCCCCCCTCACGCGTGAATTTCCGACAAATTCGGGGGTGGGGG